>NZ_JBEXYB010000043.1:0-61259 GCF_040630715.1 Streptomyces sp. NPDC005752
ACCCGCCCACCACCTACAACACACCCATATTTTTAAAACTCTTCCCCCCCCCTACCCTCTTCCCATCTCCCCCCCCGCCGGCCCCCCCCCGGGCGGCCCCCCCCGTCCCACTGTCATGGGCGGGCGCGAACACGTCGCCGAGCATCAGTGCCGGCGCGCGACAGCACCTTCACCAGGGCGAAGAGCCTGCCGGATCATCGTCCAGGCCGTCGACGAGCGAGATCCGCACACGGACGCGTTTGCCGACGGGCTCGCGGCGGACCTCGAAGCTCTGGCAGACCGCGAGGACGATCTCCAGTCCGTGCTGTCCCGCGCGCGCGGGGTCGGCCCGCAGGGCGCCGGGGAGCACGGAGCCGGAGTCCCACATGGTGATGCCCAGCATGTCGCCGTCGACTTCGAGGTCGAGCAGGCAGGGCCCCGGCGCGTACTTGCAGACATTGGTGGCGAGCTCACTCACCACCAACTGCGCGGCGCCGAGCGCCCGTGCGGACACGTGCGGACCGCCCGGGGACCGCTGCGCCCCGGCCAGGAAGTCGCGGACGAAGTCACGGGCACGGGCGATCTCTCCCGAGTCCATGTCGAAGGCGGCGCTTCCTGCCACGACGCCCGGGACGGCCACCGTGCCGTCCTGCCCGGTACCGCGATCCGTCGCCAGCCGTTCCACCATCACACGCTCCATCACATGTCCCCCGTCAGGTGCGCTGCACCACACCGCTCACTTGATGCTCCGCCTACCCTCCCTCTCACGTTTCAGGCCGGAGAGTCGGGAAAAAACCGGCCGCGCCGCACAGGGCCTGCGCGCCCGCCGCGTGGATCGCAGCCCGGACCGCTGCGGGGGCGCCTGTCACGGTCCGGTCGCGGCGGGCGACAGTGCCGAAGCGGCTCGGTCGGCATGCCAGGGTGCCCGGGTGTGTATGTGGAGTGCCGCCGGCTGTGGCGGACACGAGGAGCACGGCGACACGACTTCCTACAGGCGGATGACGACGAGGGCGACGTCGTCGGCGGCGCCCTCCGCGATGTCGAGGCTGGTCAGTAGCCAGTCGGCCATCTTGCCGGGGGCGAGCGTGCTCTCCTGGGCCAGGGCCGTGGTCAGGCGCTCCAGGCCGACGTCGATGTCCTCGCCCCGGCGTTCTATGAGACCGTCCGTGTACATCACGAGGGTGTCCCCACTGGTGTAAGGAATCCCCGCCTGGGGGCGGGGAACATGGTAGGGGCGCGCGCCGAGTGGCGGATCGGTCGCCTGGTCCAGCAACTCGAAGGACCCGTCGCTGTGGAGCAGGACGGGCGGTGGATGCCCGGCGTTGCTGTAGATGATCAAATTGCTGCGGACCTCGATGAGTACCTTGACCGCGGTCGCGGCCGTCGCGCCGTCCAGGGAGCGGGCGTACAGCCCGAGGACCTCGAGAGCCTGGGCGGGACTGGGAATGGCACGGATGACCGCGCTCAGTGCGCTACGGAGCATGCCCATGACCGCCGCGGCTTGCAGGCCGTGGCCGACGACGTCCCCGACCGCCGCCGCGTACCGGTCCGGTGACAGGTCCACGATGTCGTACCAGTCGCCGCAGACGTTCAGTGATGTGGTCGCGGGAAGGTAGCGCACGGCGACGTTGTCGTTGTGCCTGGTCAGGTCCGGGGCGGAGAGCATGGCTTCCTGGAGGGTTATGGCGACCTGCTGTTCGCGGGCGTGTGCCGAACGCAGTTCCTCGTTCAGCCGCTCCAGCTCGCCGGCCCGCGCGTAGAGTTCCGCTGCCATGCCCTTCTCTCGCTCGGTGAAGTCCTCGGTGAGCCGGCGGGCGCGGTGGGACCGCACGAAGGCGGTGACATCCTCGGCCCGTTGCACGATCCACCGCACCCTGCCGTCGGGTCCGGAGAGCGGGGTGTGTATCTCGGACCACCATCGCTCCTCGAACTCGCCCGGGCGGCCGACGACGGGGATGTCGTACCGCGACAGCACCAAGGTGTCCGGTTCCCCTGTGTCGAGGACCCGCTGAAGCGACGACTTCACGTTCTGGTGTGTGTCGCGCGGAATGCCCGGGCGTTCCGGCAGGGCTTCGAAGAAGTACTTCCCGATCAGCTGGTCCCTGGTCCGGCCGGTGGCCCGCAGATAGGCCGCATTCGCATAGGCGATCACCAGGTCCGTGTCCAGCATCAGATAAGGGCTGGGTGTGGCGTCGAAGAACGCGGTGAAATCGATGTCCGCCTTCATCACGCGCTCCCTCCGGCCTGCGAGCGCGACGGGTCTCCTACAAATCTACGCGTGATCCGACGGCCGGTCTCATTCGGCCGAGGGGGACGTCGGTGCGGGCACACGGCCACGTTCGCATGCGCGTCCCGCCGACGTGATCACCGGGCCCGGGGGCGCGTGACGTCGACCCCACGTGACGGACGAGGGAGACGAGATGACGGCCGACCGCGGGCCGCCCCCTCACCCGGGGCGGCCGTGGGTGAGAGGGCCGACCGGCTACATGAGCCGGTGCAGCGCGCGCACCAGTGCCTCGATGCCCGCCTCCGCCTTGGAGCGGGGGCACCCGACGTTGAGCCGGACCCGCCCCGGGGAGCCGTATGCCGCTCCGGGCATGACGGCCACCTTCTCCACCTCGACGAGCTCGCGCTGCAGGGCGTCGTCGTCGACGCCGAGCGGCCGCAGGTCGATCCAGGCGAGATACCCCGCCTGCGGGGGCTCCCAGCCGAGCTGCGGGAACTCCCCGCGGAGGCGGCCGGCCACCATCGCTAGGTTGCCCGCGAGGTACGTACGCAAGGCGTCCAGCCAGGGCGCGCCCTGCCTGTACGCGGCGATGTGCCCGACCAGCGACAGCACAGCGGGGGAGGAGAGGCCGTCCGCTTCCTTGAGCCGGCGCAGGTAGGCGTCACGTGACGCCGGATCCCCGATGATCCCGTAACTCCCGGTCAGCGCAGGGATGTTGAACGACTTCGATGCCGAGGTGATGACAGCCCAGCGCCCTTCGTCACCGTGTCGTACCCAGGTGCGGTGGACATGGGGCGCGTACGCCAGGTCGGAGTGGATCTCGTCGCTGATGACGGCCACGCCGTGCCGGGCGCACAACCGTGCCATCCGGTCCAGCTCGTCCGCGGACCAGACCCTGCCCGTCGGGTTGTGCGGCGAGCACAGCAGCAGCACGGCCGTGTCCGGCAGAGCCAGGAGGCGCTCCAGCTCCACCCAGTCGTCGAGCGGGCACGCGTGGAGCTGCCGTCCGTGGGCCGCCACCGTCTTGGGGAACGCGTCGTACATGGGGGTATGGGCGACCACGCCGTCACCGGGCCGTGACCACAGCCGGAGCAACTGCGACAGCTGGTAGACGACGGAGGGGGCGTAGACCACGGACCCGGGATCGACGGCCGTCGCATGCCGTGTCGCGTACCAGTGGACGATCGCGGAGAGGAAGTCGTCCTGCCGCCACCGCGAGTAGCCGAGCACACCGTGGTCCAGCCGGCCGCGGAGTGCGGTCATGATCTCCGGAGCGGTCTCGAAGTCCATGTCGGAGATCGTGAACGGCAGCAGATCCGGCACGCCGAAACGGTCCTCGACGTAGTCCCACTGCGTGCACCAGGTGCCGTGCCGGTCCACCGGGGTGTCGAAGTCGTAGGGCGTGGGCACGCTTTCACGAGCCCGGCCCGGGGAGGGGGAAGCCATGGTCAGCCCACCGGGATCATGGTGGCGATGGCGTCCTTCACCGACTGGACCTGTGGCCCGATGACGACCTGCACGTTGTGGTCGTCGAGCTTGATCACGCCCACGGCGCCGAGCTTCTTGAGCCGGGCCTCGTCCACCTGTCCGGCGTCCTCCACCGTCATGCGCAGACGGGTGATGCAGTTGTCCAGCGACCGGATGTTGTCGGCGCCGCCGATCGCGTCGAGGATGGCGACGGCGTCGTACTTCCCGGCGACCAGCTCACGCGCGGGCTCCTCGGCCCCGTCCGAAGCGGCATCCGCGTCCTCCTGCTCCGACTCCTTCTCGCGGCCGGGGGTCCTGAGGTCGAAGCGGGTGATCGCCCAGCGGAAGAGGAAGTAGTACACGGCGAACCACACGGCCGCGATCACCGGCACCAGATACCACTTGGTCGTGGAGCCCTGGAGGACGCCGAAGACCAGCCAGTCGATGACGTTGCCGTCGGTGTTCCCGATGAAGACGCCGAGGACGGCAGCCGTGAGGAAGCCGAGCCCCACCAGGACCGCGTGGATGAGGTACAGCCACGGTGCGACGAACAGGAAGAGGAACTCGAGCGGTTCGGTGATGCCGCCGACCACGCAGGCCACCACGCCGGACACGAGCAGGGCCTTGATCTCCGGGCGCATCTTGCTGTTCGCGCAGTGGTACATCGCCAGCGCCGCTCCGGGCAGGCCGCCCAGGTAGGCGGCCATCTTGCCCTGGGAGAGGAAGTGCGTCGCGTCGGTGACGGCGGCGTTCGGCGCGCCCGCGCAGTTCAGGTGCGCGTAGAACATGTTCAGTGCGCCGGAGACGTTGTCCCCGCAGACGGCTCCCGAACCGCCGACGTCGGTGAACCGGAACATGGCCACGAGGATGTGGTGCAGCCCGATCGGCCGCAGCAGCACCTCTCCCATGCCGAAGAAGAACGGTCCGAAGACGCCGGTGTGTCCGATGCCACGGCCCACGGCGGTGATCCAGCCGTTGAAGGTCGGCCACACCAGGGGGATGAGCAGACCCAGCACACTCAGGACGAGTGCGGAAAGGATCGGGACGAAGCGCAGCCCGCCGAAGAAGGCCAGTGCATCGGGCATCCGCTGCGTACGAAAACGCTGGTGGAGCAGGCTGACAACGATGCCAACGGCTACGGCTCCGAGGAGTCCCGTATCGATGGACTGCACGCCGAGCACATCGGCTATGCCGTAGTGCTCGATCGCCTTCTCGTCCTCGAAGTCGACGCCCTTGGCCGTGAGGTAGAAGTTCACCGCGAGATTCATGGCGGCGAAGCCGACGAACCCCGAGAACGCGGCGACACCCTTGTCCTCGCGCGCGAGACCGAGCGGAATCGCCATCGCGAAGAGGACGGGCAGGAAGGTGAAGGCGACCAGACCCGTGTTGGCCATCCAGGTGAAGACGAGGTGGAAGCCCTCGGCCTTCAGGAAGGGGAGGTTGTCGGTGACGGCCTCGCTGGACAGCGAGGAGCCGATGCCCAGCATGATGCCGCAGAAGGCGAGCAGGGCCACCGGGAGCATGAACGTCTTGCCGAGTCCCTGGAGGAATTCCCAGAGTGCGGCCTTGGTCTTCTGCATGTGTACGGAACTTTCGAGCCTGGGGGACGGACCCGGGCGCTCGCCGTGGTGCTCGCGGAGAGCCACGGATGATCGAGCGGCGTAAGGCATGACGCGGGGATGCGGGCCGCCTTCGCGCGACGCACCCGAGGATCTCCCGGTGAGTAGCGCCAGGCGGGGCCGTTCCACCGCACGGATCACATCACAGCAGGTCGGCGACTGTCCATGGTCGTCGGGACCTCGCTCCGGGTACACGCAGAGTGATCGACGCACGGAGTGAACCCCCTGTCGCGTGCGGTGACGTACGCCACCCGTTCGCCGACGTGACGGGTGTTTGGCCGCGCGTCCGGGGGTAGGGGCCTTGTGATCGCCGGAAATGACAATCCGGTGGAGAGTGCGCGAAAGCTACCGAATCAGGAGGGTCGATGTCCTCGAAGCGACGTCGTAAGAAGAGGGCCCGCCGCAAGAACGGCGCGAACCACGGCAGTCGTCCCCAGTCCTGAGGGGTGGCTGTGCGTCAGGGGGGTGGCACATGCCACCCCCCTGACGCGTTCCCGCGATCCTGACGCGTTCCTGTGATCAGGTGAGCAGCTGGTTGCGGTGGGAGGCGCGCCGGGCGGCCGTCAGCAGGGCGTGGATCTGGGGGCCGGCCTGGTCGAGGCGTGCCACGGGCTCGGCGAAGGGCAGCCGCACATCGCGGTGGGTACCGGGGTACTCCAGGCGCAGGGTCACGCCGTAACGGTCCATCGCCAGCGGGAGGATGCGCGTCACACCCTTGTCCGGCTGTGGCTGCACGAGGCGCAGGAGCAGCGGGACGAGTTCGCCGTGGTCGTCCACGAGGTGGGTCAGCATCGCCGCCTCGCTGGTGGCGATGGGGTCGGGAATCGTGTCCTGCAGCGTATCCAGTGTGACGAAGGTGCGGCCCCTGTGGTCCTCGAAGACCGCCTGGCCGAACTCCATGCAGGTGCTTTCCGCGGCCTCGGTGCTGTACGGGGCCGACAACAGGCCGGTCACCGTGACGCGGGCGCGTGTGCGGTCCCGTACGGGTGTGGGCGCGATGTCGGTGAACTCCAGCCTGACCGGGATGCGCGCCCCTGGTGGGGTGGGGCCGGTCTCGGACGGTTCGTGCAGGTGAATGTGGCCCATCGCGGCCGTGCCGTCGAGCCGGTGCACCTCGACGGGGTCCAGCCCGTCGCTCACCACCGTCATCGAGTGGGCCGCGGTCAGGATCGCCAGCACGCGTTCGGCGGGGGTGGGCTGTGTGGTGCGGGAGTTGAAAGGACGCATCCAAGTTCTCCAGAGGAGCGGGCAGGGAGCCTCATTGCGTTGACTTAGGCATGCCTAACCTAACTTATGAGGGGGGGTTCGGGTAGTGCGTCGCCCTCGCCCGGCAGGTGTCCGGGCGTCGGGATGCCCCGGGCCCGTGGTCGGCAGGCTGGGTGTCGATGCCGCCGGGCGGCAGCTCCAGCCCGGTCCGCTGCGCGCCCGTCAGGTCTCCGCGCGGCCCTGGGCAGCGGGCGGGCCGGACCCCAGCGCGTCCTGGGGTCTCGGGGCCGTGGTCCGGCACTTTGGCGGCAGACCCTGACTTGATCTTTGACCTCGGGCTCCGGACGAGTCCTCGCACTTGAGCACTCGGTCGGGTAACTGCCCTACGTACGGTCGGCCTTCGGCTGAGCGTGTGATCCGGCCCGGGAACACACGAGCTCAGCACGAAGGCCGTGAGGACGGGTCTGTCGCATCACGTCGTCCCACAGGATCCGTCTGCGGAACCGTCACGCTTCCGGGGCGAGTTCCACTCCTGTCTGCCCAGGCGCGCGGACGCGCTGTTCGAGCTCTCGGACGCGCTGTCGTGCACGGCTGGTCCGGTCCGGTCGTCGGTGGAACTGTCGCCGGTCGGCGAACACCGTCGCGGGCACGGGAAGTTCTAGGGGGCGTCCGCGCCTGCCGAAGGCCGCGCCTGCGCGAGGCCGGCGATCTCCTGCGGGGTGAGGCCGGTGAGGTGGGCGATGCGCTGGGCCGGGATGCCGGCGGTCAGCGCGCGGTGCACGAGCGCCTCCCAGTCCTGGGTCGTCTCCCGGAAGCCCAGAAGCTCGGCCTCCAGGTCAGCGACCGCCGTCGGAGCGCACTCCCGCTGCACCCGCAGCGCCTCCTCCTCGCTCAGGGGGACAGGCAGGCTCTCCGTGTCTGCGGGAATGAGCGATTCCGCGTCGGCGGGAAGGATCCTGACATGCTCCGACGAGGCGGAAACCCCGTGCGCCTGCAGCCATGCGTGCACAGCAGGCGTCTCCGCACACGCCGGTGCGCCCACTGCTGCGAGAGCGGCCCCTACCTTGGGGTGGCCGTCGGGAAGCAAGAACAGGCGAGCGTCGTGGTCCATTGCACAAAGCTACCTTCTCGAGCGGAGCGCAACGAAACCCGGATACCGGGGTTCGTCGCGCTCCGCCCGGCCGGGGCAACGTCACCGGGAGCGCGTGAAGAACGGCGGGACCGCCGACTCCTCGCCAGACGCCGGGTGTTCGTGGCGGTACGGGCCGGGAGGGGGCGCGACGCGGAGACCGGAGCCGACAGGCGGAGGGGTTCCCGGGGCTTCGGTGCTACAGCCGGTCGTGAGCCTCAGGCCGGTTCGGAGGTGTCCCTCACGGGAGTGTCCTCGATGCGGGAGCCGGGCGCTCCCCGGTTGGAGGCCGCCGGGCTGTGAGCGTGCTGCGGCGGGACCTCCTCGTCCCCCGCGCCCACGCCCGCCGCCGGGATGCGCAGGACCAGAAGGGCGACGTCGTCGCCACTGGGGTCGATGCGGGCCAGGAGTTCGTCGAGGAAGTCCTCGACATCGCGCTCCGCCAGGGCCGCCGCGTGCCGGCGCAGCGTGTCGAGGCCGGCCTCGATGTCACGGGTCCGGCTTTCGACGAGCCCGTCGGTGTAGAGCAGGAGCGTCGACCGGGGCGGCAGGGCCGTGTGCGCGTCGGGCCACGTCAGCCCCAGGTGCAGGGCCGAGTTGAGGCCGAGGAGAGGGCCGTGACCGGCTTCCAGGAACCCGGCGCGCCCGTCGGCGGTGACGAGCAGGGGCGGTGGATGGCCGGCGTTCACCCATCTGAGCTGCCACGGCCCGCCTTCCGGGCCTTCGATGCGTGCGAAGACGCAGGTTGCCATGGGGGCGTCGCTCGTGTGGGTCATCGCCTGGTCGAGGCGGTGCATGATCAGGCTCGGCGGCTCCGTACGGTCCCAGGCCAGGGCACGCAGCATGTTGCGGACCTCGGCCATGTGGGCGGCGGCCTTGAGATCGTGGCCGACGACGTCCCCGATGACCATCGTCAGGACGCCGTCGCTGAGGAGGAAGGAGTCGTACCAGTCCCCGCCGATCTCGGCGGCGCTCTCGGCCGGCCGGTAGCGGGCCGCCATCGTGAGGTGGTCGACCTGCGGCAGAGGGGTGAGGAGCTGGCGCTGCATCGTCTCGGCGACATGGCGCTGCTGCTCGGACAGCTCGGCGGCTTCCATGACGAGACCGGCGCGGCGCGCGATGTCGGACAGCACGAAGACCTCGGCCTCCGAGTAGGACGCGTCCGGAGCGACGCGGGCCACGGTCAGCGCGCCGAACACCTGCCGCCGGGTGTATAGGGGCACCACGACGGCGCAGCTGCCTCCCAGCCGGTCGAACAGTTCCCGGTGGGCGCTCGCGAGCGGGCTGTCCGGCTCCTCCGCCAGGGAGCGGGCGTCCAGCAGGACGGGCTCGGCGCTCCGCAACGCCTGCACGGCTGCCGAGCGGGTGGACTCCGGCCATGACGGCAACGGGCCCTTGAGCGCTTCCGCCGCCTCCTGATCGCCGATGGTCCGGACGGTGACGCGGTGCAGCTCACCTGTCTGCTCCGCCGTACGTACGTCGATCGCGGCCCAGTCACCCATGTCGGGCACGAGCAGGCCGGCCAGTCTGTCCAGCATCTCCGGCGTGTCCAGGGTGGAGGTGAGGGCCGTGGAGACCTCCGCCACCATCGTGAGCCGGGCGGTGAGCCCCTCCAGGGCGGCGAGGTAGGCCGCGGTCTGGTCGGCTGCGTCGCGATGCAGGCTGAAATCGTGGAAGACGACCACCGCGCCTTCGAAACGCCCCTCGTGCCGCAGGGGTGTGGACGCCCAGATGACCGGGACGAGGCTGCCGTCCCCGCGAAGGAGGAGTTCCTCGCTCCCCTCGGCCGGCCGCCCGCTCTCCAGCACGGTCAGCGGACCGCCCTCGCTTCGCGGGACCGCGCCACCGTCCCGCCGGCGGTGCAGCAGATCATGCAGGTCGCGACCCAGTATCTGCTCCTGCGAACGGCCCAGGAGCTGCTCGGCGCGTGGATTGCACGCGGTGAGCCGGCCGGTGGTGTCGGCGACGAACACCCCCGCCCCCAGGCTGTCGAACACCGAGCGAATGAAGCCGATCTCCAGCAGTCCGTCCGTGGATCTCATCGGGCCGCCCCCGCCGCCCCCGCGCGCACCGTCGCTTCGGTCTCCGCGCTCGTCGCGACCTCCGGACCACCCGGCGGCGGCACGTGCACGGACGGCACGTCGTCCGCCGCCGGAAACGCGGTCTGGGAGGTCATGCGCTCCTGCCTTCCGCTTCGTGGTCGGAGCCGCGCCCGGCGACGAGGCCGGACGGCACCCGAGGCACCACGGCCTCTGTTCATCATTCATCCGGCGTCCCGGTTCCGCCGCTCGGGCGGGGCTCACCGCCACCGGGTTCGGCGCCCCGGGGCTCAGCCGCCCGGGAGGGACCGCGCACCGGGCCCCTCGTACCCGGGCCCCTCGTACCGGCCGGTGCGAGGGGCCGAGGGAGCCTACCTCTCCAGCACCAGCGCCGAGCCCTGGCCCACGCCGATGCACAGCGTCGCCACGCCGACCCCGGATCCCGCGGCCCTGAGCTGGTGGGCGACGGAGCCCGCGAGGCGGGCTCCCGAGGCACCGAGGGGGTGGCCGATCGCGATCGCCCCGCCGCGCGGGTTCAGCACGGACGGGTCGAGGTCGGGCCACTCGGCGACGCATCCCAGCACCTGGGCGGCGAAGGCCTCGTTGAGTTCGAGGGCCGCGAGGCGGGCGAAGCTCCTGCCCGCGCGGTCCAGGGCCCTGTTCACGGCTTCCACGGGAGCGAGTCCGAAGTAATGGGGCTCGTTGGCGGACACGGCGGAGGCCGTGATCCGGGCCAGCGGCTCGCGGCCGGTCGCCCGCAGCCCTTCCTCGTCGGCCAGCAGCAGGGCGGCCGCACCGTCGTTGAGCGGGGAGGAGTTGCCCGCGGTGACGGTGCCGTTCTCCGTACGGAAGGACGGGCGGAGCCCGGCCATGGCCTCCAGCGACGCGTCGTCCCTGATGCACTCGTCCCGGTCCACGACGAGTGGGTCACCCTTCCGGCGCGGGATGGTCAGTGGCGCGATCTCCCCGTCGAAGAGCCCTGCGGCCCGGGCGGCCGACGCCTTCCGGTGCGAGGCGAGAGCGAACTCGTCCTGGTCCTCACGGGATGGAGTGCCGCTCGGCGATCAGTTCGGCGCTCTCGCCGAGCGGCACCGTCCACCGCGGGTCCATCCGGGGGTTGACCATGCGCCAGCCCAGAGTGGTCGAGTACATCTCCGTGTGCCCGGCAGGGAAGGCGCGGTCGCTCTTGGGCAGGACGTACGGGGCGCGGGTCATCGACTCGACCCCGCCGGCGACGACGAGCGAATGGTCCCCCAACGCCACGGCGCGCGCCGCGTGCACGACGGCTTCCAGGCCGGAGGCGCAGAGCCGGTTGACGGTCACGCCGGGGACGGAGACCGGCAGACCCGCGAGCAGTGCGGCCATCCTGCCGACGTTGCGGTTCTCCTCGCCCGCGCCGTTGGCGTTGCCGAGCACCACGTCACCGATGCGTGAGGGATCGAGCTCAGGCGTCCGGTCGAGCAGCGCGCGGATGGTGTGCGCGGCGAGGTCGTCGGGCCGCACCTGCGCGAGTGCGCCGTTGTACCTGCCGATCGGGGTGCGGACGGCGTCGACCACGTACACGTCGCGGGGACGGAAGCTCATGACGCGATCCTTTCGGCGGCACGGACGGGAGCGGCGGCACGGACGGGAGAGGCGGTATTGACCGGAGCGGCGGTCCGCTCCTGGACCTCGGCGGCACTCACTCCGGGAGCGGTCTCCACCAGGACCAGGCCGTCGTCGGTCACGTCGAGTACGGCGAGGTCGGTGATGATGCGGTGGACGCACGCTCTGCCGGTCAGCGGCAGGGTGCACTCCTCGACGATCTTCGGGCTGCCGTCCTTGGCGGTGTGCGTCATGGTCACGATGACGCGCCGGGCCCCGTGCACGAGGTCCATGGCGCCGCCGATGCCGGTCACCATCTTCCCCGGAACCGCCCAGTTGGCCAGGTCCCCCCGGGCCGAGACCTCCATCGCCCCGAGTACGGCGGCGTCGATGTGACCGCCGCGGATCATGCCGAAGGAGAGAGCCGAGTCGAAGAACGAAGCCCCCGGCCGGACGGTCACCGTCTCCTTGCCCGCGTTGATGAGATCGGGATCGACGTCCTCGTCGTACGGGAAGGCCCCGGTGCCCAGGATGCCGTTCTCGGACTCCAGGACGACGTGCACGCCCTCGGGCAGGTGGTTCGGGATCAGCGTCGGCAGCCCGATACCGAGGTTGACGTACTCGCCGTCGCGCAGCTCCGCGGCCGCCCTGGCAGCCATCTCGTTCCGGTTCCAGGCCATCAGACCCGTGCCTCCCGCTCCGTGATCGTCCGCTTCTCGACCTTCTTGTCCACGGCCTGCCCTGGGGTCAGCGCGACCACCCGCTGCACGAAGATGCCCGGCAGGTGTACGTGGTCCGGGTCGATCCCGCCCGGCTCGACCAGTTCCTCGACCTCCGCGACGGTGATGCGGCCCGCCATGGCGGCGAGCGGATTGAAGTTGCGAGCGGACTTGTTGAAGACCAGGTTTCCGTGCCGGTCGCCCTTCGCCGCCCTGACGAGGGCGAAGTCGGTGCGGATGCTGTGTTCCAGGACGTATGCGGTGCCTTCGAAGTCGCGCACCTCCTTGGCCGGGGATGCCACGGCCACGCCGCCCTCACCGTCGTAGCGCCAGGGGAGGCCGCCGTCGGCGACCTGCGTTCCCACGCCGGCGGGGGTGTAGAACGCGGGTATCCCGGCCCCGCCGGCCCGAAGCCGCTCGGCCAGCGTGCCCTGCGGGATCAGTTCGAGCTCCAGCTCGCCCCCGAGGTACTGCCGGGCGAACTCCTTGTTCCCGCCGATGTACGAGCCGGTCACCCGGCTGATCCGGCCGGCGGAGAGCAGCACCGCGAGGCCGGAGTCCATCGCTCCGCAGTTGTTGGACACGACTCCGAGCCCGCTGACACCGCTCGCGTACAGGGCATCGATCAACACGTTCGGCACGCCGCTGAGGCCGAACCCCCCCACCGCCACCGACGCTCCGTCCGGCACGTCGGAGACGGCCAGCGCCGCTGACGCGACCACCTTGTCCATGGAACCGTCCGTCCTGTAGTGTTCGCATAGTGAAGTTTCCTTCACTATGATGCTGTGAGTCTGCCGCCCCGATCGGAGACCTGTCAACGGGCCGGTGACACATCGGGCGCACCCGACGGGAGAACAGATGCCACCGACCCGCCCCGACCGGCCAGGCGAACAGGCCCCCGCGGAGGCCGTCGCGCCGCTCATGCGCGGCATCTCCGTACTGCGCCGGCTGACCGACGCGGACGGCTCTCTCAGCCTCAGCGAGCTTGAACGCGCCACCGGACTCGCCCGCTCGACCGTCGACCGCGTCACGCTCACCCTCGCCCGCACGGGATACGTGCGCCTCGACGGCCGGACCGTCACCCTCGCACCGCGCCTGATGGAGCTGGGCAACTCCTATCTGTCCTCGGTCCGCGTCCCCGGCCTCCTCGGCGACCTGGCGGACGCCCTCGCCGACGAACTCGACGAGTCCGTGTCGCTCGCGATGCCCGACGGCGAGGACATCCGCTTCGTGCACCAGGCCACCCGGCGCCGCGCGATGTCCCTGAGCTTCCGCATCGGTGACCTGCTCCCCGCGGAACGCACCGCTCCGGGCGCGGTCTTCGCCACTCGCTGGGGGCCCGGGGAATGGCACGCATGGCGGGAGAGGTCGGCCGCCGACCCCGACGGCACCGGCTTCCCGTCCCTGCCGCGGCGCCGCCGCCCGTCGGACGAACCCTTCGAGGACCGCGTCGACGCGGCGCGAGCCGACGGCTGGGCCCTGGACGACCAGCTCATCGAACCCGGCCTCCTGGCCCTCGCCGTACCCGTACGGAACCCCGCCGGAGGCATCGCGTGCGTACTCAGCGTCGTCAGTCACACCAGTCGGCACAGTGCGCAGGGCCTCCGCGACGGCCTGCTGCCCCGGCTGCGCGATGCCGCCGCGGCCATGGAGAGCCGGCTGCGTGACGCCCCTCCCGGCGGCACCGGACCGACCCCGGGGGCCCTGGCCTCGTGGACGGCTGCCTCGAAGCAGGAACTGGGGCGGGAGTTCGTCGAGTCCCTCGCCCGGGGCCTCACCGTCATCACCGCCTTCGGCGACACCGGCGACGCCCTGACGCTCAGCGCCGTCGCCCGTGCCACCGGTCTGTCCCGCGCCTCCGCGCGCCGCGCGCTCATCACCCTCGAACACCTCGGTTACGTGGCAGCCGACCGGCGCGAACACCGGCTGACACCCCGTGTCCTGGCGCTCGGATACCCGCCGCTCTCCCGCATCACCCTGGCGAGGATCGCCGAACCGCACCTCGCCGCGCTCGCGGGGCGGATCCACGAATCCACGTCCCTCGCCGTCCTGGTGGACGACTCGGTGCAGTATGTGGCGCGTGCCGCCACCCACCGCATCATGAACGTCAACATCACCGTCGGCACCCGGTTCCCGGCCTACGCCACCTCGCTCGGCCGAGTCCTGCTGGCCGGCCTGCCCGCCGCCGGACTGGGGTCCCTCCTCGACCACGCGGAGCTGCGCCCGCTCGCCCCCCACACCCTCACCCGCCGTGCTGAACTCGAAGCCGAGCTCGAACGCGTGCGTGCCGACGGATACGCCCTGGTCGACGAGGAACTGGAGGCCGGCCTGCGCTCGATCGCGGTACCCGTGCGGGACCGGAGCGGCGAAGCGGTCGCGGCCGTCAACGTCGCCATGCACAGCAGCAGCCGGACGATCGACGAGTGCCTCGAGCACGTGCTGCCCCGACTCCGCCTCACCGCAGGGAACATCGAGGCCGAACTGCACACCGCGGCCCGCTTCGCCCGGGTGGCCACGGTGTGAGCCGGGCCGGGGAGCACCCCGGCCCGACCCCCCTCCCGACCGCCCGGTGACCCGGGCGGGGGGAACCGACCACGACGGCACGTGCCTGCCGCGCACCGGCGTGGGTAGGCGACCGTTCGACGGGGCGCGTGTCCCGTCACCCGCTCCGTCCGGTGGCAGGGGAAACCCTGCCGCACCGCCGGGCCCGCTCCGGGTGCGGAGGGCGACGCGGGAACGGAGGATGCGAGGGTGGCGAGCCACGCCGGCCGGCCCCGTCGTACCGAGAAGCGACATCCGAGGGAGACAACACCATGGCGCCCGAGCGATCCTCTTCCGGCAGCACCGCACCCCGCGATCCGGGGCTCGCCCTTCCCGTGGCCGACCGGGCCGGGTGGAGCGAGGTGGACCTGCGCGCGGTGGACACCGTACGCGTGCTCGCCGCGGACGCCGTCCAGAAGACCGGCAACGGACATCCCGGGACGGCGATGAGCCTGGCGCCGCTCGCCTACCTGCTGTTCCAGCAGGTCATGCGGCACGATCCCGCCGACGACCAGTGGCTGGGCAGGGATCGGTTCGTCCTCTCGTGCGGCCACACCAGCCTGACGCTGTACATCCAGCTCTACCTCGCCGGCTACGGCCTGGAGATGGACGATCTGAAGTCGTTGCGGACCTGGGACTCGGCGACTCCGGGCCACCCGGAATACCGGCACACCCGCGGAGTCGAGATCACCACGGGCCCGCTGGGCCAGGGGATGGGCGCCTCCGTCGGGATGGCGATGGCGGCACGCCGGGAGAGGGGCCTGCTCGACCCGGAGGCCGCGCGGGGAGCCAGCCCCTTCGACCACCACGTGTACGTGCTGGCGTCCGACGGCGACATGATGGAAGGTGTCGCGTCCGAAGCCGCGTCACTGGCCGGCCACCAGAGGCTGGGCAACCTGATCGCCTTCTACGACTCCAACCACATCTCCATCGAGGACGACACCGACATCTCCTTCAGCGAGGACGTGCCGGCCCGTTTCGCCGCCTACGGATGGCACGTGCAGACGGTCGACTGGACACGCACGGGCGACTACGTCGAAGACGTCGACGCACTGCTCGCCGCGATCGAGGCCGCGAAAGCGGAGCAGGACCGGCCCTCGCTGATCATGCTGCACACGATCATCGGCTGGCCGGCCCCGACGAAGCAGAACACCGGCAAGGCACACGGGGCGGCCCTGGGGGACGAGGAGGTCGCCGGAACCAAGCGGCTCCTCGGCTTCGACCCCGAGGCGTACTTCCCCGTCGAGGACGAGGTCCTCGCCCACACACGGGCGGTGGGGGAGCGGGGCAGGGACGCCCGGAACCGATGGCAGCGGACCTACGAGGAATGGCGCACCGCCAACCCGGAGCGTGCGGCCCTGCTGGACCGGCTGCGGGAACAGGAACTGCCCGACGGCTGGACCGACTCCCTGCCCGACTTCCCGGCCGACGCGAAGGGCATGGCCACCCGCAAGGCGTCCGGCCAGGTGCTCACCGCTCTCGCACCGGTCCTGCCCGAGCTGTGGGGCGGGTCCGCGGACCTCGCGGGCAGCAACAACACCACCATGGACGGCGAGCCCTCCTTCGTCCCCGCCGACCGGCAGACGACTGAGTTCGCCGGAGGCCCCTACGGGCGGACCCTGCACTTCGGAATCCGTGAGCACGCCATGGGCGCCGTGCTCAACGGCATCGCGCTGCAGAGTCTGACGCGCCCCTACGGCGGCACGTTCCTCACCTTCAGCGACTACATGCGTCCCGCGGTCCGCCTCGCCGCCCTGATGAAGCTGCCCGCCACCTACGTGTGGACCCACGACTCGATCGGTCTGGGCGAGGACGGCCCCACCCACCAGCCCGTCGAGCACCTCGCCGCGCTGCGCGCGATCCCCGGGCTCGACGTCGTACGCCCCGGCGACGCCAACGAGACCACCACCTGCTGGCGGACGATCCTGGAGCACACCGACCGTCCCGCCGGTCTCGTCCTGACCCGGCAGAACCTACCTGTGCTCGACCGCGCGGACGGTGTCCACGCCCCGGCCGAGCGGGCCGCCCGCGGCGCCTACGTCCTCGTGGAGGCATCGGGAACAGCCCCCGACGTCATTCTGGTGGCGACGGGGTCCGAGGTCCACATCGCTCTCGACGCCCGCAAGCTGCTGGTCGACGAAGGGCTGGCCGTTCGTGTGGTCTCGATGCCCTGCCGCGAGTGGTTCGCCGAGCAGCCGCTGTCCTACCAGGACGAGGTGCTGCCGCCCGACGTACGCGCCCGCGTCAGCGTCGAGGCCGCCGTCGGCCAGGGCTGGCGCGAGGTGGTCGGCGACGCGGGCCGGATCGTCAGCCTGGAGCACTACGGTGCTTCCGCCGACTACCAGCGGCTGTACGAGGAGTTCGGCATCACCGCCGCAGCGGTCGCCGCAGCGGCACGCGCCAGCATCCGCGACGCGGTGGAGCCCCCCAGGCCGGGCGGGCGACGGTCCTGAGAGCCGGGCCGGGTGCCCGGATCCAGCGGCCCGAAGCCCCGCCCCGCCCCCGGCCGTGACAACGATTCGACGAGGTGACAGCCGCACCGGCGGACGAATCCCAGGCTTAAGCTCCCTGACATGACCAAGTTCTTCGTCACCGTGTGCCTGCCCCCGACCGCTCCACGGAAGCTCTCACGGGCGATAGCCGACACCATGGCGCCCTACGACATCAACCTCACGGAGGATTGGAATCCGGTCGGCCGCTGGGACCGGTGGACCATCCACTCCAGCCCGGGCAACGCCTTCCTCGTGACGCCTCCGCACGACGGCGACCGCAGGCTCGTCACGGCCTCCACCATGCGTCGCAGGAGGGCCGGGCTCGCCCCCCTCGGACCGCTGGAGTGCTACGGAGGGCCCCGGGGCATGCTTGACTTCGACGCCATGCGGAAGCGAGCGGCGCGCGAGCATGACGCGCTGTTCGCCGCGTGGACCGAGCTGACCGCGACACACCCGCCGGCCCTCCCCCTCTCCGACTTCATCACCCGCCACGAGGCCGATCCCGAGAGGTACTCCACGGCAGACGCCAGGGAAGAGCACCTGGCCCAGCCGCTGGTGCAGGACGTGGCCCGGCGGGCCGTCGCGGGAGACCCGCATTTCGACATGGCGTTCCTCACCGACGACCCGGTCGCGTACTTCGCGCAGGAACACGAGGAAGCACGGCTGTGGGCGGTCCGGTGCGCCGTGCCCGGTTTCGCACTGGTCACGCTCGACGGCTCGTGGACGGACGCCGAGACCGACGGTTACTGGGAACAGTCCAACCACTACCTCGACGGCCTCGCCGCCGAGGCCGTCGTCGTCGACCTGCTCTGTCACTCCTGAGCCGCAGGCCGGACCGGCGGCTGCACGGCGGGAGCCCATGACCGTCCGGACCGGCCCGCGCGGCCGGTCTCCGGGACGTGGGGCCTACCCCATCTGACGCCGCACCAGTTCGTGGAGCTGCCCACCCGTGTCCGCGAGGAGCTGGGCGGGTGGCCCCTCCTGTACGACACGGCCGTCCGCCATGACGATCACGCGATCGGCGTCCATGACCGTGGACAGCCGGTGCGCGATCACTACACGGGTGGCCCGCAGGGACCTGGTGCTCTCGATGACCGTGCGCTGGGTCTCGTTGTCGAGGGCGCTGGTGGCCTCGTCGAAGAAGAGGATGCGGGGGCGCCGGACCAGCGCCTGGGCGATCATCAGCCGCTGGCGCTGCCCGCCTGAGATCGAGCCGCCGCCGGAGATCATCGTGTGCAGCCCCATCGGCATGCGCTTGATGTCCTCGGCCAGCCCCGCCATGGCGGCGGCCTCCCACGCCTCTTCCTGGGTGAAGACCTCGGCGCCGCAGATGCAGTCCAGGATGGATCCGGAGAGTGGCTGCGCGTTCTGCAGGACGACCCCGCACTGGCGGCGCACCGCCGCCTGGTCGAGCGCCGTCAGATCCTGACCGTCGTACAGGACACTGCCCGAGACCGGCCTGTCGAAGCCGATGAGCAGCCTCAGCAGTGTCGACTTGCCGCATCCGCTGGGGCCCACGATCGCGACGAACTCGCCCGGCCGTACGGTCAGCGACACCTCGTCCAGGACGACGGGACCGTCGTCGGAATAACGGAACGACACACCCCTGGCCTCGATCTCCCCGGCCAGCGCGCCCGGCTGGGTGCTGGCGCCGCGAACCTCGGGTGCCTCGTCGAGCACCGGCTTGATCTGTTCGAACATCGGCAGCACGGCGGCGGCCGACACCAACGCCCCGGTGAGCTGGGTGACGGCCGTCAGCAGCATCGTCACGGACGTGTTGAAGGTCAGGAACTCGCCCGCAGTCAGGGAGCCCCGGGCCGGGCCCGCCAGCAGGACGAAGATGATCAGCGAACACAACGGCAGGTAGACGGCGTTGAGCACCGTCGTCAGATTCTTGATCCGGCCCGCCCGCTTCTGCAGCTCACGGCTGCGGGCGAACTCCGCGGCCCACGCCCCGTACGCGAAGCTCTCAGCCGCCGCGACCCGCAGCTTGGGCAGTCCGCGCAGCGTCTGGAACGCCTGGTTGTTCAGCTTGTTGCCCAGCACGACCAGCCTGCGCTGCCAGCGGAGCTCCCACATGCCCATGGCGAGGAACACCCCGGCGATGACCACCAGCATCGCGACGGCCGTGAGCGCCAGCGGCACACTGAACCAGAGCAGCAGCCCGAGATTCATCGCCCCGAGCGTGCCCGCCTGCACGACGACGGGACCGGTGCCGGACAGCACCCGGCGGATGGAGCTCACCCCCATCGCCGCACTCGCCAGCTCTCCGGTGGAGCGCCCGGTGAAGAACTTCGTCGGCAGTCGCAGCAGCCGGTCCCAGACCGCGGGCTGGAGCGTGCTCTCGATCCGCCCCTCCATCCGCAGGATCGTGAGGTTCTGCAGCAGCATGAACGCCGCGGAGACGACACCGGAGATGATGACGGCCAGCGACACCTGCACGATCAGCGCGTTCTGGGCGTTGGGCACGTACACGCCGAGCACCTTGCCGGTGGCGATCGGCACCAGTGAACCCAGCGCCACCGTCACCACCCCGGCCAGGACCAGGTTCCGCACGTCGCCCCGCGTGCCGAACATACCGAAACGCAGCAACTGCCTCCTGCTCAACGGCTTCTCCGGCAGCGGTCGGTAGAACATCACCGCGCGTTCGTCGAACTCCTCGGCACAGGCGCCGTCGACGCGGGAGCGCCGTCCCGTCAGCGGGGTGACCGCCTCGTAGCGGCCGCGGCGCCAGAGCAGGGCGACCGGCGCACCGGACGCCGCCCTGCGGCCCACCAGCGGCCCGGAGTTCTCCCGCCACCAGCGACCGTCGAGCCGTACCGCGCGGGTGCGGACACGCGAGGCGACCGCGACGCGCTCGACCGGGTCGATCCGGTCGCTGACCGCCCCGCCGGTCGCGGGCTCCGCGAGGACGATCCCGGAGTCCCGGGCCACCAGACGGCAAGCCGCGTACACGGCGTCGTCCGAGGCCCCCTTCGCGGGCGAGGTGCCCCTCCCGGACCGGCCGATCGAGGTCAGCAGCGCGTGGTCGGCCTCCTTGCGGACGGCCTCGCCGGCCTCGAGGCCGGCGGCGGTCCGGTCCTCGTGGGCACGCTCCAGCTGTTCGATCCAGCGGTCGAGCGCCGACAGCAGGCGGTACTGCTGATTGACCATTCCCTGCCACATCGCCGGGTCGACGAGCAGATCGCCCGCCGCCTCGGCGCTGAACGCCGCACCGTACTGCACACTTCCCGGTGACACCGGCAGCCACAGGATGTCGTCGTCGCCCACCGTTTCGTCGAACGTGGTCCGCCCGTCCAGCGGGGCCTCGAACAGCACACGCCGGCTGCGGCCCACACCGAGCGAGAAGGCGTGTTCCAGCAGGCTGAGCGTGGCGTCCCCGGTGTCGTAGTGGCTGCGGTACTGCCCGTCGTACGCCCCCTGGCCGGTGTACTCCGGGCGGTACAGCTCACGCAGTGGGATCCGGCGCAGCACACACTCCTGAAGGGGCCGCCCGACCAGGGTGTGCTGCGGGCCCTCGACCGGACCCAGGACGAGGGTTCCCGGCTCCAGCCGGCCCAGGAAGTGCCAGTGCCCCTGTTCCACCGCGTCCACCGCGAACAGGTCGAGTGCGCCGGCCACGACGAGCCACAGCACCTGGGGCCCTTCCAGCGACAGGCTCCGGAGCCCGGTGCAGTCGACCGGCTCGCCGAGAGCTCCCAGCGCACCGATGACCGGGTCCTGCCCGGGCGCCTCCGTGCCCGCGAGGGGATGAACGGATGCCATGTCAGTGCTCCCTGACCAGATCGGCGTAGGGGCCACCCGCGGCCACCAGAGTCTCGTGCCGACCGCGTTCCACGACGGTCCCGTGGTCCAGGACGACGATCTCGTCGCTGTCGCGCACGGTGCTCAGCCGGTGCGCGATCACGACGCACGCACAACCGCGCCGCCGGAGGTTGTCGATGATGATCCGCTCAGTCTCGGCGTCCAGGGCGCTGGTGACCTCGTCCAGCACCAGGATGCTGGGCCGGCGCACGAGGGCCCGGGCGATCTCCAGCCGCTGGCGCTGCCCGCCGGAGAAGTTCCGGCCGTCCTGCTCCACCCGGCTGTGGATGCCGCGGGGGCGGCGGGCCACGACGTCGTACAGGGCGGCGTCCCGCAGGGCTTCGGCCACGGCCTCGTCCGGGATCGAGGGGTCCCAGAGCGCCACGTTGTCCCGGACCGTTCCCTCGAAGAGGAAGACGTCCTGGTCGACGAAGGACACCGACGCGGCCAGAGCGCCCCTGGGTATGTCCTCCAGACGCTGCCCGTCGATGCGGATCGTGCCCTCCCACGGGCTGTAGAGCCCGGAGATGAGCCGCGAGACCGTCGACTTGCCGCTGCCGGAACCGCCGACGAGCGCCACCTGCTGTCCCGGACCCACCGAGAGGGAGAAACCGGTGAGCAGCGGCTTGTCGAGCGGGCTGTAACCGAAGGTGATCTCCTCCAGCGTCACATGTCCCTTGAGACGGCGGGTGCTCGCGGCCGGCTCGCGGCGGGAGTACAGCGCGTCCACCGGGAAGTTCTCGACGTCCTTGAGACGGGCCACGTCGGCCGCGAAGTCCTGGACCCGGCCCGCCACCCCGTTGAGCCGGGTGACCGGCGCGGTGAAGCGGGTCACCAGGGCCTGGAAGGCGACGAGCAGACCGATCGAGATGTGCCCCTCCACGGCCCGCAGTCCGCCGATCCACAGGATCAGCGCGCTGTTGACCGTCGCGAGGGCGGGAGCGACGATGCCCAGCCAGGCGCTCGGCACCCCGAGGCGCTGCTGCTCCTCCAGCGTCGTCGCGTGCTGCCCGGCCCACCGGCGGAAGTAACCGTTCTCGCCGCCCGTGGCCTTCATCGTCTCGATCAGCTGGAGACCGGTGTACGAGGTGTTGGTCAGCCGTGCGCTGTCGGCCCGAAGCTTCTGGGTGCCGGTCGCCCGCAGCCGCACGACGATGCGCATCGCGACCACGTTGAGCAGGGCGATCCCCACCCCGATGACGGTCAGCTGCGGATCGTAGGTCCACAGCAGGAACGCGTAGAGGAGGACGACGATGCCGTCCACACCGGCCGCGGTGAGATCCCGGGCGAGTGTCTCGGCCACGGCGTCGTTCGACTGCAGGCGCTGGACGAGGTCGGCCGGACTGCGCTGCGAGAAGAAGGTGACCGGCAGCCGGAGCAGATGCCGGAAGAAGCGCGCGCTGCCGAGCGTGGAGGAAATGATGCGCCCGCGCAGCAGATTCGCCTGCTGCAGCCAGGTCAGCACGGCGGTGAGCGCCACCGTCGTGCCCATCGCGCCGAACAGCACGCCCAGCAGGGAGGTCTGTTCACCAATCATGAACATGTCGATATAGGTACGGCTCAGCGCCGGGAGCGTGGCGCCGACTGCCACCAGCAGCAGGCTGGCGAGGAGGGCTGCCAGCATCGTGCCCGTGGTGCCGCGCAGCCGGGCCGGCAGTGCGGCCATGACACCCGGCTTGCGGCCGCCGCGCTCGAAGTCCTCGCCGGGCTCGAGGACGAGGACGACTCCGGTGAAGCTGGTGTCGAAATCCTCGGTGGGCACGAACCGGCGCCCCTTGTCGGGGTCGTTGATGTACACGCCTCGCCGTCCCAGACGGCGTCCCACGCCGTCGTACACGACGTAGTGGTTGAACTCCCAGAACAGGATCGCGGGTGCCCGGACCTCCGCGAGGGCCGCCGGCTCCATCTGCATTCCCTTGGCCTGGAGGCCGTAACCGCGGGCCGCCTTCAGCACGTTGCTGGCGCGGGAGCCGTCACGCGAGACTCCGCAGGCGATCCGCAGTTCCTCCAGCGGCACATGGCGGCCGTAGTGGGCGAGCACCATCGCCAGCGACGCCGCACCGCACTCCAGCGCCTCCATCTGGAGCACGGTGGGGGTGCGTACCGTCTTCGTCCGCCCGGGCTTCGGTGCCGGGCGCGACCGCCGTCTGTTGCCCGAGGGCCCTTCCGGACGGTGCCTGCCGCGGCCGGCCGGCGGCAGTTGCTGGGCGGTGGGGGACGGGTGCGGAGCGGTCACGGGAGCAGCCAATCGATCGGGCGCTGGTCGGCGAGACGGACGGATCCGGTGGCCAGGGTCATGGAGCCGATCGCGTACGGAGGGCCCTCTGCGGAGGACCACCGGTAGCCGGACTCGGTGGAGTCCGAGCGCTCGATCTTCACCAGGACCGCCAACGGCCTGCCGTGCCGGGAGAACTGCTCACCGAGCTGGGCGTCGCCGAGGAAGCGGGTGATCTGCTGCTGTGTCTGCGCGGCCCTGCCGACCGCTGCCACCTTGCCGCGCAGCACACCGTACTGCTGGGCGGGTACCGACTGGACGGTGAGGTCGACAGAGGCACCCACCGGCACCGAGGCGGCACTGCTGCCGGACACGTACAGCAGCACGACCAGGGGGTCGTCGGCGCCGTCGATCCGTTCGACGCTCGCCACGTCCGCGCCGGTGGTGACCACAGCGCCGATCGTGGCCGTCACCGCGGTGAGCCGGCCCGCGTCGATCGTACGGACGACGCGGTCACCCCGGTCCGTACGGACCTTCAGCAGGGGCGAGTCGCGGGGCAGGGTCTCGCCCTCGTCGGCGAGCACCTCGGTGATCTGCCCGGCCACGGGGCTCTGCAGGATGTAACTGCCGCGGGAGTGCGTGAGGATGCCGGGCGCGTCGAGTGTGCTTGCGACGGATCCCGTCACGGCCCAGAAGGAGGCGGCCGCCATCACGGCGACGGTGACGCAGAGGACGAGCAGACCCTGCGGGCGGGCGAAGCGCACCGGAAGGTCGAGCTGTTCTGGCGACTGCAGCTTGGAAAGGGCCTGTTGGCGGAACTGCACGGAACTCTTCCCTCACTGTCAGCGATCGGCACCGAGCCCCGGAACCGATGGGTTCCGGGGCTCGGCGGGGTACTGCCGTGTCTCAGAGACCGGCGGTCAGGCCGGAGGCCAGACCGGTGACCGCGCCGGTGTTCACGCCGGTGGCGCCCTCGACGAGACCGGTCACCGAACCGACGACGCCGGAGACCGGGACGATGCCCTCAACGGTGCCCGTGACGTTGCCGACGAGGCCGCCGACGAGGCCGCCCGAGACGTTGTCGAGGTCGCTGTCGGAGATCTCGGCGGTCTCGACCTGGGGGGTGTAGTTCATGATGAGCAGCCCTTCGTGTGGAAATTGCTTACATACGGAAACCCGTACCGCAGCCTCCGTATGGCCCAGGATCAAAGCATGCCTGCGCCTCGTACAGCCAATCGAACTGCGGTGGATCTGGGTTTTTCGGACTGCTGGATCCGGCTGGCGTGGAGAAGTGTTCATTTCGTGGCGGCAGATCCTTCACGAGCTTCACCGGAGTAATTCCGCACCGTCGCAACTTGCCGCTCCCCAAGTGGGGCGCTCTCGCCCGAATCCACCCTCTGACCCGTCGGGACCTGCGCATCTGCGTCAAACCGCGTGATCGGTGTGCGCACGCCGTGTGCAGGTTTCCCTGATTCGGTGACCCCTGCAATTTCATGCCCCCATGGTGTGAGCCTGCGGAGAGTTCGGAAGGCATCGATATTCACGCGATTGTAAAAGGTGAGCGTGACTCGCTTTTTTATGAGCCTCTCCGGTGAACGGGTGGCGTGTTTATGGAGTGCTTTCCGGGTTCGCGTGTCCGTCCCGTCACGCGAACTCCTGGTCTGTGGAGGAGGTGTGGTGTCCGTCCGGGCGGTGGTGGG
Source organism: Streptomyces sp. NPDC005752 (assembly GCF_040630715.1). Classification (NCBI taxonomy): domain Bacteria; kingdom Bacillati; phylum Actinomycetota; class Actinomycetes; order Kitasatosporales; family Streptomycetaceae; genus Streptomyces; species Streptomyces sp. NPDC005752. The sequence goes on from NZ_JBEXYB010000043.1 coordinate 24,722, forward strand.
GGTGGGCGCACGCCGCGGGGGTTGGTGGTGCGTAAGGGTGCTGCGTGATTCATCCGATGAGACGACTGCGCCACCCTTCTCTCGGGAGGCGCTCGGCGCTACCATCGGGATGCTCTATGGGAGCGCTCCCATCTCTGTTCGGCCCCGTACCGCCGCTGTGCGGCGGACCAGCTCGGAGAGGACGTTTCCGTGCGCTTGAGCGCCAGACCAATCGCCGCCCTACTGGCGGCACTTGCCCTCACTGCCGGGTTATCGGTCACCGGAACCCCGGCCGTGGCACGATCGGCCGACGAGCCCGCCGCGGCCGAAGCATCGGATGTGTCCCTCGCGGCGGACACCTACACCTGGAAGAACGCGCGGATCGACGGCGGCGGCTTCGTCCCGGGCATCGTCTTCAACCGGTCCGAGAAGAACCTCGCCTACGCGCGCACCGACATCGGCGGCGCCTACCGCTGGGACCAGGCGGGCAAGCAGTGGAAGCCGCTGCTCGACTGGGTGGACTGGGACCGGTGGGGCTGGTCCGGGGTGGCGAGCATCGCCTCCGACACGGCCGACCCCGACAACGTGTACGCCGCCGTCGGCACGTACACCAACGGCTGGGACCCGACGAACGGAGCGGTCCTGCGCTCCTCGGACCGCGGCGCCTCCTGGAAGGCGGCCACGCTGCCCTTCAAGATCGGCGGCAACATGCCCGGACGCGGGATGGGGGAGCGGCTCGCGGTCGACCCGAATAAGAACTCCGTGCTGTACCTGGGCGCGCCCAGCGGCAAGGGGCTGTGGCGTTCCACCGACTCGGGGGTCACCTGGTCGGAGGTGACCGCCTTCCCGAACCCGGGCAACTACGCGCAGGACCCGTCCGACACCAGTGGATACGGCAACGACAACCAGGGCATCGTCTGGGTGACCTTCGACGAGCGCTCCGGCAGCGCGGGCAGCGCCACCCAGGACATCTACGTCGGGGTCGCCGACAAGGAGAACACCGTCTACCGCTCCACGGACGGTGGCAGCACCTGGTCCAGGATCGCCGGCCAGCCCACCGGATACCTCGCGCACAAGGGCGTACTGGACTCCGCGACGGGCTACCTCTACCTGACGCTGAGTGACACGGGCGGCCCGTACGACGGTGGCAAGGGGCAGATCTGGAGGTACGACACGGAGTCCGGCGCATGGGCGGACGTCAGTCCCGTCGCGGTGGCCGACACCTACCACGGCTTCAGCGGCCTCTCCGTCGACCGGCAGAAGCCCGGCACCCTGATGGCGACCGCCTACAGCTCCTGGTGGCCCGACACCCAGCTCTTCCGCTCCACGGACAGCGGTGCCACCTGGACCAAGGCCTGGGACTACACGAGCTATCCGAACCGGGCCAACCGCTACACGCTGGACGTCTCCTCCGTGCCCTGGCTCAGCTGGGGTGCGAACCCGTCGCCGCCGGAGACCGCTCCCAAGCTGGGCTGGATGACGGAGTCGCTGGAGATCGACCCGTTCGACTCGAACCGGATGATGTACGGCACGGGCGCGACGGTCTACGGCACCGAGAACCTCACGTCCTGGGACTCCGGCGGTCAGTTCAAGATCACGCCGATGGTCAAGGGCCTGGAGGAGACGGCCGTCAACGACCTGGCGAGCCCGCCCTCCGGCGCGCCGCTGCTCAGTGCGCTGGGTGACATCGGGGGCTTCCGGCACACGGACCTCGACAAGGTGCCCGCCATGATGTTCACCTCGCCGAACCTCGACTCGACCACCAGCCTGGACTTCGCGGAGACGGCCCCCGGCACGGTCGTGCGCGTCGGCAACGCCGACGCCGCACCGCACATAGGGTTCTCCACCGACAACGGCGCCAACTGGTTCCAGGGCTCCGAACCCTCCGGGGTCACCGGCGGCGGTACGGTCGCCGCCGCGGCGGACGGCAGCGGTTTCGTCTGGAGCCCGGACGGCGCGGCCGTCCACCGCACCACCGGTTACGGCAACTCCTGGACCGCTTCCACCGGAATCCCGGCGGGGGCGACGGTCGAGTCGGACCGGAAGAACCCGAAGAAGTTCTACGGATTCAAGGCCGGCACCTTCTACGTGTCGACCGACGGCGGAGCCACGTTCACCGCCAAGGCGACCGGACTCCCGGCCGAAGGCAACGTCCGCTTCAAGGCGTTGCCCGGCTCGGAGGGTGACATCTGGCTCGCGGGCGGCGCCTCGACGGGTGCCTACGGGCTCTGGCGCTCCACCGACTCCGGCACCAGCTTCACCAAGTTCTCCGGTGTGGGGCAGGCCGACAGCGTCGGCTTCGGCAAGGCGGCGGCCGGTGCCGCCTACCAGACCGTCTTCGTCAGCGCGAAGATCGGCGGGGTACGCGGCATCTTCCGGTCGACGGACATGGGCGCCAACTGGACACGGATCAACGACGACGCACACCAGTGGGCCTGGACCGGCGCGGCGATCACCGGGGACCCACGGGTCCACGGCCGCGTCTACGTCTCCACGAACGGCCGGGGGATCCAGGTCGGCGAGTCCTCCGGCACCGACGGCGGGGGCACGGACCCGGGCCCCGGCACCGACCCGGAGGAGCCGCCGGGGGAAGCGGACTGCAAGGTGACGTACACGGTCACCAACCAGTGGTCCGGAGGCTTCCAGGCCGAGGTGACGGTCACCAACACCGGCAGCGCGGCGTACGACGGCTGGCAGCTGGGCTGGTCCTTCCCCGGAGACCAGAAGGTCACCCAGATGTGGAACGCCTCCTACCAGCAGGCCGGGGCGAAGGTGACCGCCACGAACGTCGGCTGGAACGGCAAGGTGGCTCCCGGTTCCTCGGCGGGCTTCGGCTTCACTGGCACCGCGACGGGCACCGGCACCGAGCCGGCCGCGTTCACGCTGGGCGGTGAGGCCTGCACCGTCGCCTGATGCCCACGGGCCGGTGCGGGGAGCGGTTCTCCCGGCACCGGCCCCTGAGCGTCACGAAATGGACATACCACCCCCTGTGTGGTGCATTGGAGGGAACGCACCTCGCCTGGGGAGGCACCCGTGGTCGATGTCGATGTGCTGGTCGCAGGGGCGGGTCCCGTCGGACTGACAGCCGCCTCCGAGCTGCGTCGGCGCGGGCTCGCGTGCCGGGTCGTCGACCGGCTCCCGGCGCCGCTTCCCTACGCGCGCGCCGTGGGCGTCCAGCCCCGGACACTGGAGATCTGGGACCGGATGGGGATGATCCGTGAGGCGCTGGAGACCGCCGTCCCGTTGAGGGGGCAACTGCTCTACGTGAACGGGAAGGAAGGGCCGCGGATCGATCTCGAACTGCCGCCGGACGTGCCCTACGGCTTCGCAGCCCTCCCGCAGTACGAGACCGAGCGGCTCCTGGAGGACCTCCTGCGGCGCTGGGGAGGCCATGTCGAACGCGACACCGAACTCGTCTCCTTCGAGCAGGACTCCGAGGAGGTCAGACTCGTCCTCTCCCTGCCCGCCGGCGGGACCGAGGAGCTCACGGCGCGCTACCTCGTGGGCTGCGACGGCGCCCACAGCGTCGTACGCAAGGGGCTGGGCCTGTCCTTCGAAGGCGCGGCTCTGCCCGAGGAGTACATGCTGGGAGATGTCGAGGTCGACTGGGACCTCCCCGCCGGATACGGGATCCGGGCCTCGCACGTCGTCGACGGACGCACGGACGACCTCCTGGTGTGCATCCCGCTGCCCGGCGACCGCCGTTACCGGATGTCGATGGGGACCCCGCCCGAACTGTCCCGGGCGGGGCGCGAAGACGCGGACGGCGTCGCGCACGGCCTCAGCGGTGAACACGGCCCGGTGCCCGGGATCGAACACATCCAGAGGGTTCTCGACCGGCTCTCTCCCCGCCCCACGACCGCCTCCTCACTGCGCTGGTCCTCGGTGTTCCGCATCAGCCACCGCATCGTCGACCGCTACGGCCGGGGGCGTGTCTTCGTGGCCGGGGACGCCGCGCACATCCATCCGCCCACGGGGGCCCAGGGGATGAACACAGGCGTCCAGGACGCGTTCAACCTGGCATGGAAGCTCGCCGCCGCGGCGCGGGGCCGGGCGGGTGCGGGACTGCTGGAGAGCTACGACGCCGAACGCCGCCCGGTCGGCGAGGAGGTGGTGGCGCGCACCCTGCGCCACGCGCGGAGAGGCATCCACGCCGACCCCGACGACCCCGGGACGATGATGCTCCGCGAGGCCCAGCTCCTCGTCGGCTACCGGGGCAGCGCGCTGGTGGGACCGGACGGCTCGGCACACGACGGCCCCGCCCCCGGTGACCGCGCGCCCGACTGCGGCGGTCTCCGGTACGCCTTGGGGACCTTCCCCGTCCGGCTGTTCACCCTGCTGCGGGACCGGGAGCACACCCTCCTGCTCTACGCCGACCACGAGGACCAGGCGGCATCGTTCGACGACGTGGCGGCTGCGGCCGTGCGGGCGGCGCACGGCATGCTGAGCGCCTGTGCGGTACTCGCCCCGAAGCTGCGTGTGTCCGTGGTGCGCCTGCCCGCCGTGCACGACAGCCTCGACGAATTCCGCCGCATGTACGGGGCGCGGGGCGGTGAGGCCGTCCTCGTACGGCCCGACGGCCATCTCGGGCTGCGAGCGACCCCGGTGGGGGGTACGGAACTTCCCGCACATCTGGAGATGCTCTTCGGACCCTGAGGGCAGGACGGGGGCGGCGGGACCGGGGGACGGCGACGTGACGCGGGGCCCGGCAGGGAGTGACTGCCGGGCCCCGCGCCGTCCGACGAGCCGACTCCGCTCATCTCACCGCGGCTCAGGGAAAGGACACCACCTGGGACGGGATGGTCGACGTACCGGAGGTCGGTGATCCGGTGTTGTTGATGACGTGTTCGTACTGGCCCTGTCCGCCGAGGGACACGACGAGCAGGTCGTGGAACTTCACGCCCGGCTTCACCGGTGCCTGGAAGCCGTGCTGCTGACGGATGGTCGGGTCGACGTTGAAGTAGCAGTAGCTGCCCATGCCCCAGCCCTCATGGGTGGTGACGGAGTCGCCCACCTTGTAGGCGGCGTAGCCCTTGATGTCACCGTTCTGGATGGCGGCCTGGTCGGGGGCGTCGTACGCCTTCTCGTTCTGGAAGAAGATCGTCCTGCCGTTCTCGCCGTACCACTGGACGTCGTACTTGTTGAAGTGCTCGACGAACAGTCCGGTGGCCAGCACGTCGTCACCGTTCACCCGGAGGCCGTAGTCGGACCGGTTGGTCTCCCAGCCGACCCCGTCACCGTGGTCGGCGCGCCAGAGCCACGTGTGGTCGATGATCGTGTCGTCGCTGTTCACCACCATGCCGGTGGTCGCCTTGCCGGCTCCCGCGCCACCGACCCGGACGAAGACGTCCTGGAGGCTGGTCGGGTTGGCCGAGTGGTCCGCTGCCGCGCCCTCGGGACCGACCTGGACGAGCACCGAGGAGTTCTGCGTACCCGCGTCCACCAGGAGCCCGGCGAGCTTGACGCCGTCGACGTCGCCGACCTTGATCGCGGTCACCCCGTTGTCCGGGATGATCGTGGCCAGGCCGAGGCCCAGCGCGACGGTGTTCGCGCGGTTGATCTCGATGGGCTCGTTCACGTGGTAGATGCCCGGGGTGAACAGCAGGTGCAGACCCTGTCGGACGGCCGCGTTGATCGTCTGCGCGGTCGCGCCGGGCTTCACCACGTAGAACTGGCTCAGCGGGATGGAGTCACCCTGCGGGGTGCCGTTCCACGAGACACCGCGGGCGTTGGTGCGCTTGGCGGGGACGAAGACCTTGTAGTCGTTGCCGTCGAGGTAGAGGAAGGGCTTCTCGCGGGAGACCGGGGTGGTGTCCAGGGTGGTGTACGGCGGTTCCGGGAAGCTCTGGGCGGGTGCGCCCTCGACGCCGGAGAACGTCATGTTCCAGACGCCGTTGCCCCAGCCGCCGATGGAGCTGTCGCGGGTGTACCACTGCTGCTGGGAGTAGGGCCCGACCTGGCCGTCGATCTTGCTGTCGGCGATGTAGCCGCCGCTGGCCCAGCCGTAGCCGTCGGGTGCGAGGTTGAGTCCGCCCTTGACGTGCATGCGGCGGAAGGGGGCGGCCTGGGAGACGGCCCAGCGGTTGGTGCCGTTGACGGGGTTGAGGGCGAGGTTCTCGGCCGAACGCCAGAAGTTCTGGGTGGCGTTGCCGTTGAACCAGCCGGCGTCGACGGTGACGTCACCGTTGAAGGTGGTGTCGTCGGGCTTCAGGCCCAGTCCCGCGATGGAGGTGTAGAAGCCGATCTGGGCGTTGATGTTGTTGTACGTGCCCGGCTTGAACATCAGTGCGTAGCGGCCCGTGCCGAACTGCGCGGACTCCTGCTTCCTGAAGATCTCGTCGACCTTGCCCTGGATGTCGGGAGTCGAGGGGTCGAAGACCAGCACGTTGGGACCGAGGTCACCGCCGCCGGGGATCTGCGGGTCGCCGCCGCCGGTCGTTCCGAAGACCTGGAACTCCCAGAGGGAGTGGCCGTATCCGGTGGCGCGCGCGGTGCCGGTCAGCCGGACGTAGCGGGCGGCGCCGGAGACGTTCAGGGTCTCGGTGCCGCCGGGGCCGGTGGTCGTGGAGTAGGCGGTGCTCCAACTGCTGTTGTTCGAGGAGAACTCGATCCGGTAGGCGGTGGAGTAGGCCGCCTCCCAGCGCAGCACGATCTGGCTCACCGATGCGGCGGATCCGAGGTCGATCTTGATCCACTGTGGATCGGAGAAGGCGCTCGACCAGCGCGTTCCGTTGTTCCCGTCCACTGCCGCGGCAGCGGGGGTGCCGTCGTTCTCCTGGCTGGACGTGGTGACCGGCTTCCCCTGGGAGAGCAGTGCGGGCGCGGCGCTCGCGGGGGACTGGGGCACGAGGGCCAGCAGCGAGAGGACGAGACCGGCGATGACGGCCAGCACACCGCTGCGTCTTCCGGTCGGTGCGAGCAGGGGTCTGTGGAGGTTCGGAGGTGCGTACACGGGGGTCTCCTCTGTCGTGGGGCGGGTACACGACGCGCACAGCCGGAGAGAGCGCTCTCTCCGGCTGTGCGAGATACTCCACCCTTGTTACGAACACGTCAAGAGATGTGCAACAACGGCTACGACAGGGCCTGTTGTCGCCAAGAACTGATGACTGCGCCGTGGTGATGACCCGTCCTGGTGGTCCTCCTCGGTGACGGAACGTAATATCTGACGGGGCATGGGTTCAGGAGATGGCGGATGGACTCACCGGACTGCGTACGTCCGTACGTAGTCGAAGTCCGCTGTCGCCCCCGACCTGTTGTGGGAGACGAGGCCGATCCTCAGCGCGCCGCGCACCGGCAGGGTCCAGGTGCCGCCCGGGGACCAGTGGGTGCCGTCACGGCTGGTGGACGCACGTACCTCGTGCTCCCCGTTCGCGTTGTCGCGGTGGTACGCCATCCGCAGCCACATGGTGTCGGCCGTGGGACCCGAGAACATCGGAGCGTTGGCCACTGCCGTCGGCGGGGTGGTGGTGGGGCGCTCGCCCTCCTTGCCGAACTCGCTGACATCGAGCAGCGCACCGTTGCCGTTGGTGAGCGGCAGCACGGAATGGACGAGCTTGAACCACCGGTCGTCGTTCTCGTACAGGATGAGGCCGGCCTGCTGGGCCGCCTGGTCGGGAGCGAACCGCAGCTTCGTCTCCACGGTGAAGTCGCCCTCGGGCGCGTCCCGCAGCAGTACGGCGGCCGTGTCGTTGCCCAGGTGGAGCTCCGCGTTCTGGGTGGGCCAGGAGAGCGCGCCGCCGGTCATGGTGACGCTCGTCACCGGCCCGCGTACCCAGTGCCAGGGGGAGCCGGCACCCGTGCCCGGGACCGTGGCGGTGTCGAACTCGTCGCTGTGACCGGGGAGCAGACGCCCCGGCGGAGCGACGGCCACCCGCTTCGTGACCGGCCGGTACAGGGCGGCCGCACCCACGTTGTCCGCCGCCGCTCCCGCACCCCGCGCGGCGGCGCCCACCGCGCCCTTGCGCACGGCCGCGGCAGGCAGGTCGCGGGACTGCAGGGCCACCGGATCCCGCAGTCGGTCGCCGGTCACCTCGGCCGTCAGTCGTTTGCCGCGTATCTCCACGGAGACGTTGTTCCAGGTGTCCCAGGAGAAGCCGGACGGCAGCGCGGTCACCTGCTCACCGCGGCTCCTGCCGTTCACGCGTACGTCGGTGACGAGCGCACCGCGTGCGCGGTCGAGCCAGGCCACGATCCTGTTACCGGGGTCTTGGTAGGCGATGGTGAGCCCCGCCGCGCCGCCCGCCGAAGTCACCTTCAGGTCCGCCTCGGCCCGCAGGTCCGCGGGGGCGCGCCCGTCGGCGACGAGGTACGCGGCGTCCGTCCGGGACGGACCGGGGGTGTGCTTCGCGTAGCCGCGTGCGGTGGGATCGGCCGCCGTGGACCAGCCGTGGGTGCCGACGCCCTCGGCGCGCCAGTCCGACAGGCCGCCTTCGTTGAAGGTTCCGCCGGTCGCCCACGAGGTCACAGGGGCGGCGGTCGGCCCGTCCGACGGTCCCGCGCCGGCCCGCACGACGGGCCAGCCGTCGATCCAGTCGAGCCGGTCGATGAGCATCGGGCGCCGGGTCAGCTTCAGGGTGCCGTCCGAGGCCGGGGCGAGGTCCGGCGACTCGGCGGGGATACCGTGGTAGACGAGCCAGTCCTGGCCCGCGAGGTCGGTCTGGAGGGAATTGTGGCCGGGGCCGATCCACCGGTTGCCGTTGGCCCCCGCGACCACGCCCGCCTTGCTGGTGAGGGCCATGAGATCGGTGCCCTCGTCGTCGGTGAACGGACCGGTGGGGCTGGTCGACCGGCCCACCTTCACCTGGTAGCCGCTGTAGGCGCCGTCGCAGCAGCCCGCGTCGGAGTAGAAGAGGTAGTAGAAGTCGTCGCGCCGTACGACGAAGCCGCCCTCGACCCGGCGTCCACGGGCCACCTGGGTGACCTCGCCCTCGGTCCGGGTCAGGTCGGCGTTCATCTTCGCGACGCAGATCGTGTCGTAACTGCCCCAGTACAGATAGGGGGTGCCGTCCGTGTCCGTGAACTGGGCCTGGTCGATGTTCCCCGCCGGGCAGCCGCTCGGCGAGGGCAGCACGGCGCCCTTGTCCGTCCAGGGGCCCGTCGGCGTCGGCGACGTGGCGAGGCCGACGGTGTTGCGCCCGGGTACGGAGTAGTAGAGGTGGTACCGGCCGAGGGCGTAGCGGACCTCCGGTGCCCAGAGCCGCGACCCTTCGTGCCAGGCCGGTTTGTCCGCGGGGGTGAAGACCTCGCCCGCGTACTCCCACGTCACCATGTCGGCCGAGCGCAGGATCGGCAGGATGCGTTCCCCGTCCTCGCCCTTGCTCTGCATGACCGGGTTCTGGGTGCCGTACGCGTACCAGAGGCCGTCCTTGCCACGGATCATCGCCGGATCGGGAAAGGTGTCGACGGCCCCGGTGGAGACCGGGTTGCTGTACGTCGCCGCAGTGGCCGGACGGCCCGGTGCGCCGTGCGACGGGGCCGAGGCGAGGGTGAGCAGCCAGACCAGGGCTGCCGCACCGGCCGCCCAGCGGGGAAGACGTCGGGTGGTCCTTCGTGCGCGTCTCATGGGGTCTCCGCGAGTGTCCCGCCCGGATCCGCGGTCGCGGTCCAGGTGCTGTCGTCGTTCTCGAAGGCGCTGAGGCTGGGGTCGTAGTCGGAGGCGCCGATGTCGTACATGGACGTCATCCAGTGGTAGAAGTTGTCGCCCCGGTCCCGCAGCAGCTCGTACAGCCGCCGCATCAGCCGGGCCCTTGTCGCGGCGAACTCGGGATGCGTGTACCGGTTGCTGAGCTCGTGCGGGTCCGCCCGCAGGTCGTACAGCTCGTTGACCGACTCCGGGTTGACGACCAGCTTGTAGCGGTCGTCGCGGATCATCCGCTGCGGGTACGGGAAGTGGTGGCCGTGGAACTCGGCGACCAACTCGTCGGGCCATGTGGCTTCTTCACCCCTCACCAGTGGCACCAGGCTGCGGCTGTCCACCGCCGGGGACGGGTCGCAGCCCGCGAGTTCGAGGATCGTCGCCGTGCAGTCGGTGAGGCTGACCAGCTCGTCCCTGACCTGCGGGGCGGCGCCGGGGATCCGGATGATGCCGGGGATGCGGTAGATGTCCTCGTACATCGCCGGGCCCTTGTCGTGGAGCCGGTGGGCGCCGGTGAACTCCCCGTGGTCCGCGGTGAAGAAGACCGAGGTGTCGTCGCTCAGGCCCAGCTCCACGAGCCGGGTGAGGATACGCCCGATCTGCTCGTCGATCAGGGTGACGTAGCCCCAGTACACGGCGATCAGCTTGCGGGTCGTCTCGATGGGGATGGTGTCGAAGGCCCAGTGCGCGCTGTAGTTGCGCTGCACCGGCGGTTTGCCCTCGAAGGTCTCGGCGATCGACGGCGGCAGCTCGACGAGCCCGGGATCGTAGAGGTCGAAATAGGCGTCCGGGAGCAGGTACGGCAGATGCGGGCCGAAGAAGTGGGTGGCCAGGAAGAACGGCTCCTCGCCGGCCGCGTACCGCTCCAGGTGCTCGATGGCGCGCGTGGCGAGATAGTACTCGAACGTCGCTTCCACCGGCTGGTGCAGCCGGGCGGCCAGGAGGTTACCCGGGTTTCCGCCCGGGGCGGTGCCCCGGATCGGTTCGGAGATGCGGTACGGGGGCAGCCCCTGCTCCTCCAGGTACGCCAGGTAGTCCGGATGGTCCACCGGGTTGTGCCAGCCCGGCAGGTCGGGGCCCTCGAAACCGTACGAGGCGGCGTTGCGGTGGGTCCCGCCGTGCCACTTGCCGATGAGACCAAGCCGGTAGTCGCGTGCCGCGAGCGCCTCCGGGAAGGTGAAGGCGTCCTCGCGCAGGTCCTCCAGATAGCCCACGTTGCGCTCGTAGTTGGCGAGCAGCCGGTGACGGAAGGGGGCCTGCCCGGTGAGCAGACTCGCCCGCGCCGGGGTGCAGATCGCCGTGGGCGTGTAGAAGCGGTCGAAACGCGTGCCGGTGGCGGCGAGCCGGTCCAGGTTCGGCGTGGCGACATGCGGATTGCCGTAACAGCCGAGGGTGTCGACCCGGTGCTGATCGGTCATCAGGAACAGCAGATTCACTTCGTGTACGCCTTCGTGTAGAGGTCGCCCTCGTAGTACGTGTCGGCCGCCGGAGCCTTCTCGAGCTGGCCCGTTTCCACGAAGAACTCGCCGAGTCCGTCCAGCCAGCCGTCCACGGTGCCGTCCTCGGTCCTGGCCACCAGGTCGGCCGTGGACAGCGTCTCGACGTTGGCCGCGTCCGCGGCCACCTTGGCGCGGTCGATCTTCAGCAGCGAGGCAGCCGCGTCGATGGCCTCGTCGGGGTGTTCGGCGCGCCAGTCGTTGGCCTTCTGGAGGACCTTGACGACCTTGGAGTTGAGCTTCTCGTCGCTCTTGGCGGGCGCCACGAAGGCCGTGGGGAACGCCCGGTCCTTGAAGTCCGCGGTACTCGCGACCTCCTTGAGCCCCGGCTTCTTCGCCTTGATGGTGTCGATCAGCGGATACCAGAGGCCCGCCCCGTCGATCTGCCCGGAGACGAACGCCGAGACGACCGTGGCCGGGTCCATCGGAACCTTCTCGATGTCCTTCTCCGACATCCCGGCCTTCTGAAGGGCGAGGTTGAGTGCCATCGCACCGGAGGTGCCCTCGGGCACACCGACCTTCTTGCCCTTGAGGTCCTCGATGGAGTTGATGCCGGGCTGGGCTATGACCCGGTCGGCGCGGGCGAGCGTGTTGACCGCGACGACCTTCGCCTTGCCCGACGCGGGCAGCCACATGGCGCCGGGGCCGATGTAGCCGAAGTCCAGGTTGCCCGACCCGAGGGCCTGGATCTGCAGCGGGCCGTTGGTGAACGTCGAGTACTCGGGGTTCAGCCCCTCCTCCTTCCACAGCCCCTGCTTGTCCGCGACGGCCAGCAGACTCGCGCCGTTGTAGTCGCTGATGTAGCCGAAGCGGACGGTGGAGGCGCCGTCGGTGGACGAGTCACCGGAGCATCCGGATGCGGAGAGTGCCAGGGCGGACACGGCGACGGCCGCTGTCAGGGCGCGCTGAGGTAGACGCATGGCGCAAGGTTCCTTAAGGGAGTTCGTGGGAGCGGGAGACGGGTGGGTTTCAGGCGGCCGGGGCGGCCGGGGTCTGGTGGTACACGGCGGTCCACACGGCGTTGCGGATCCGGGCGAACTCGGGCGAGAGCCGGATGGCCTCGGTACGCGGATAGGGCAGGTCCACATCGATGACCGACTGGATGCGGCCGGGCCGGGCGGCCATCACCACCACGCGCCGGGCGAGGTACACGGCCTCGTCCACGTCGTGCGTGATGAACAGGACGGTGCGCCGGTCCCGGCTCCAGGTGTCCAGGAGCTGGTCCTGCAGCTGGACCCGGGTCAGCGCGTCCAGTGCGCCGAAGGGCTCGTCCATCAGCAGTACCTGCGGATCGACGGCGTAGGCGCGGGCGATCGCGCAGCGCTGCTTCATCCCGCCCGACAGGGTCCTGGGCAGCGCGTCGGCGAAGTCGGAGAGGCCGACCAGATCGATGGCGCGCTCCGCCCGAAGCCTCCGTTCCACGGCCGGTACGGACGCCAGTTTCAGCCCGAACTCGACGTTGCCGCGCACGGTCAGCCAGGGGAACAGCGCGTACTGCTGGAAGATCACCCCACGGTCCGGACCGGGACCGGTGACCGGCCGCCCGTCGACGAGGACCTCGCCGGAGGACGGGGCGGCGAGCCCGGCGGCGAGATTGAGCAGGGTGCTCTTGCCGCACCCGGACGGGCCGACGACGGTGACGAACTCCTCGTCACCGATGTCCAGCGACACCTCGTCCAGGGCGGTGAAGGTGGTCCTCTTCAGCGGAAAGGTCCGGGAGACGTTCCGGAAGGAGATCTTGGCGTTCATCGGGTCTCCTGCCAACGGGTGAGGCGTCGTTCGGCGAGCATCAGCAGCCGGTCCATCACGAGGCCGAGCAGACCGATGGTGATCAGAGCGACGAAGATGCTGGGGAGGTCGTAGTAGATCTGCGCCTTCTGCATCTGGAAGCCGAGCCCCTCCTGCGCCGCGATCAGCTCCGCCGCGACGAGGGTCCCCCAGGCGGAGCCCAGCCCGATCCGCATCCCGACGAGGATGAACGGCGCCGAGGCGGGGACGACCACCTTGAGGAAGATCGTCCCGTCACGGGCGCCCAGCACCCGCGCCGCGTCGATGAGTGTCCGCTCGACGCCCACGACGCCCTGGAAGGCGGCCACGACGCTCGACAGGAACGCCGCCAGGAAGATCACGAAGATTTTGGGCACCTCGCCGATGCCCATCAGCACGATGGCCAGCGGAATCATCGCCAGCGGCGGCACCGTACGGAAGAACTGGACGTACGGTTCCAGCAGCCCGCGCGCCACCGGGTACCAGCCCATCAGGAAGCCCACGGGCACGGCCAGCAGTGTGCCCAGCGCGAAGCCGGTCAGGACGCGCCGCAGACTGGCCAGCGAGTCCTCGGCCAGCGTGCCGTCCGCGATCAGCTCGCCCGCCCTGCCGGCCACGGCGACGGGGCCCGGCAGCGCCTGCACCCCGAGCGAGGCCAGCCACGCCCACAGGCCGACGCCTGCGACCAGGGCGATCAGGTTCAGAACGGTCGCCGGGACACGGATGCCCTTGCGCCGGGGCTCACGGGTGCCTCCCGCGCTCTTCCGTACGGGAGCGTCCCGCTTGACGGGTGTCTCCGTGGAACTCATGCGGCGTCCTCGGGAAGGTCTTCGCTGCCCGGTTCCGGGTAGCGGGCGAGCAGAGGGGATTCACGGAGTGCGAGGGCGACTCCGCCGAGCGCCCCGCCCGCCTCGCCGAGCCCGGCGGGCAGCAGCGTCACGCGTCCACGGGCCAGCGGCAGGACATGCGCGTCGAGTGCCTCCTGCACGGGAGCGAGCAGCGCCTCGCCGGCCCGGGCCAGCTCACCGCCCAGCACGATCACTCCCGGGCCGACCGCGTTGACGACCCCCGCGAGGACCGCGCCGATCCGGGTTCCCGCGGCCCGCAGTACCTCGTGCGCCGCGGGGTTGCCGTTCTCGACCGCCCTGAGGAGCGTCGGGACGTCGTCCGCGCGACCGCCCAGTGCGCGGTAGGCGGCGAGGACGGGCCCGATCGACGCGATCGTCTCCAGGCACCCCCTGCCCCCGCACTCGCACGGTCCGCCGGAGGGGTCGGCGGTGATGTGCCCGAGCTCGCCCGCCAGGCCGTCCACACCCCGGTGGAGCGAACCGTTCACGACGAGGCCGCCGCCCACTCCGTGCGACAGCCGCAGGTACAGCACGTCCTGGCTCGCTGCGGCAGCCCCCCAGGTGGACTCGGCGAGGGCCGCGAGCCGGGTGTTGTTGTCCAGCAGGACCGGTGCCCCGAAGCGCTTGCCCAGCAGTTCGGCCAGGGTCGCCAGGGGTTCCTCCGGCGCGTCGCCGGCTGTCCGTACCGGGCCGACCACGCCGACCCCGACCGCCCCGGTCGTGCCGAGGGAGGCCAGCCGGAGAGTGCCGCCGGCCAGCGAGGCGACCAGCCGCTCGGCGAGCTCCACCCGTCGCTCCCAGGAAAGATCCGGAGGGTGGGCACGGCTCGCCGAACCGATCACCTCGTGCGCCACGTTGGCGGCGGCCACGTGAACGGCCCGGCGGGCGAAGTCGATGCCCACGGCCTGCCCGGCGGCGGGGTTCAGCGTGAGGTGCTCGACCGGACGGCCGCGCCTGCGCGGACCGGGATCCGTGGCGGCCGCCACCACGGCACCGCCGGCGACCAGGGTCCCGACTATGTCGTACAGCGTGGTGCGGGACAGCCCGGCCTGGCGTCCGAGCTCCGCTCGGCTCTGTGGTCCGTGCCGGCGCAGCAGACCGAGTACGCGTTCCTCGTGCCCGCGCCTCAGTCGCGAGAGAGGTCCACCGTGTGAGTGCATGGCGCCCAGCATGATGACCCCGGGATTTTTTCGTCAATGACCCGGAAAAATATTCATGTTGCCGCAATGACGGCTGGTTCAGGCCGTGCGCACACAGCGGAAGCCCAGGTTCCCCGTGGTGCTGTCCGGTGTGTTGCGGGTGCGGGCCGCCACCCGGTACCGGTTGCAGTACGAGCGGTGGCACAGGTAGGAGCCGCCCCGCATCACCTTGGAGTCACCCGCGCCCGGGCCGCGGGGGTCGCTCCTGCGCGCCGCCGGGTGAGAGGTGCTCCACCAGTCCTGGCACCACTCCCAGACGTTGCCGGCCATGTTGTGGAGGCCGTAGCCGTTCGGCCGGTAGGCGTCGACCGGAGCGGTGCCCGCGTAGCCGTCCTCGGCGGTGTTCTTCGTGGGGAACGTCCCCTGCCAGATGTTGCAGCGGTGCTCCGCGCCCGGGGTCAGGTCGTCGCCCCACGGATAGCGTGCCTGCTCCAGGCCGCCCCGGGCCGCGTACTCCCACTCGGCCTCGGTCGGAAGCCGGGCGCCCGCCCACCGGCAGTACGCGCGCGCGTCGTTCCAGGAGACGTGCACCACGGGATGGTCCTCACGGCCGCCGATCCCGCTGCCGGGGCCTTCGGGCGTGTTCCACCGGGCTCCCTCCACCCCGCACCACCAGGGGGTACCGTCCGGGCGGCCGGCACCGCGTCTGAGCGCGGCCGGCAGGAACCCGGCGAAGACGTACGACCAGCCGAACCGTTCCGCCTCCGTGACATGGCCGGTGGCCGAGACGAACTCCGCGAAGCGCCGGTTGCTCACCGCGTGCGCGTCCATGCGGAAGGCCGAGACCCGTACTTCGCGGACCGGCCCCTCGCCGTCGGCCTCGAACCCCTCGGGGTCATCGGTCCCCATCAGGAACGCCCCGGCGGGCAGCAGCACCATCCCGTCCCCGTCCTCCGCCCTGTTCCGGACGGCGGAGGACGGTGCGAGCCCCTCCGCCCGATCCGGACGTGCCACCTGAACTGGAGATTCCGTCTCTGTGGCCGGGGCGGGCGCCGCAGCGCCCGACGGGCCGTCAGGCCTCCTGCGGCCGGGGGAGCAGCAGCCTCCGGATGCGATGTCGTTCATGCGGCGATCCTACGAGCACCGCGGGAGCCCCATACACGGATGATCATCTTCGCCCAAACCTCGCCCCGGCGTGGCGTGCCGTCCAACGGGTGACATCCGGCTTCGCGTCACACGATGAGACCACCGCGTCGCTCGAATGCGGCCCTCCCGAGTGGTGCGCCTCCGTGTTTCGGCTGACGGTGGATCACGTCGCACCCGTGATCCGATGAGCCGACAACCAGCCGGCCAGCGCGGGGGTGGCGAAAGGACTGTGTATCCAATGCGCTCTGCCCGCACCCTGTTCGCATCGGCCGCCGTCACGGCGGTCCTCGCGGTCTCCGTCCCCGCCGCATACGCCGTGACCTCGGCGGACGACTGGGACAAGGACAGCGGTTCCTCCGCCAGCAGCAACGACGACCGGGAGAAGCCGGACTCGTGGAAGCACGAGAAGCCCGAGGGTGGTGTGCACGCCGGTGGCGGCGCGCTGGCCGGGGTGTCGGCCGACGACTGGGAGAAGGACAAGGAGAAGGACAAGGAGTCCGGTTCCGGCAGCAACGACGACCGGGAGAAGCCGGACTCGTGGAAGCACGAGAAGCCCGAGGGTGGTGTGCACGCCGGTGGCGGCGCCCTGGCCGGCGTGTCGGCCGATGACTGGGAGAAGGACAAGGAGAAGGACAAGGAGTCCGGTTCCGGCAGCAACGACGACCGGGAGAAGCCGGACTCGTGGAAGCACGAGAAGCCCGAGGGTGGTGTGCACGCCGGTGGCGGCGCCCTGGCCGGGGTGTCCGCCGACGACTGGGAGAAGGACAAGGAGTCCGGTTCCGGCAGCGGCATGGACAGCGAGAAGACCTGGAAGCACGAGAAGCCCGAGGGCGGTGTCCACACCGGCGGTGGAGCGATGGCGCTCTCCGGCAGCGGTCTGGCCGCGGGTTCGGTTCTGATGCTCGGTGGCCTGGGTGCCGCCGCGTACAAGCTGCGCCGCCGTAACGCCTCGGGTGCCGCGGCCGCCTGACCGGCGTCCCGCACCACTGCATGAACCGTGTCGTGGCCGCCGCCCGTTTCCGGGCGGTGGCCGCGCCGATTTCCCCCGTACAGCCGCACATCCCCGTCACGCGAAAGGCAGCATGCGCATGGCCGCCCCGCAGCCGACCGAATCCGACTCCGCCTCCCCTGCCCTCGGCCGTTCCCTGCTGTGGCCCGTCGCGGCGGTGGGGCTGGGCTTCCTCCTCGTCTACAACTCGTTCGACGCGTCGGCGGGGGTCCCGCCGGCCCCCGCCGTGGTGTCCCTCCCCGCGGCCTCGGCCCCTGCATCGCCCGCCCCGTCGGCGTCCACCGCTGCGCGTGGGCTGCCCCGGTCCGATCCCAAGCGGCTCTCGATCAGTTCGATCGCGGTCGACGCCCCCTTCACGCCCCTGTCGATCGGGTCGTCCGGGCAACTGGACGCGCCGCCCGGGGACGACCCGAATCTGGTGGGCTGGTTCAAGGACGGAGCCACTCCCGGCGAGCCCGGCACCTCGGTGGTCGCCGGGCACGTCGACACGAAGACCGGCCCCGCCGTCTTCCTGCTGCTCAGCACGCTCAAGGCGGGCAGGACCGTGGACATCACCCGCCAGGACGGCACCGTCGCCACATTCAAGGTCGACTCCGTCGAGACGTTCAGCAAGGCGGAGTTCCCGAGCGAACGGGTGTACGACGACAACGGCACCGCCCAGCTCCGGCTGATCACCTGCGGCGGCGTCTACGACAAGAAGAAGAAGGACTACGAGGACAACGTGGTCGTCTTCGCCCACCTTGCCTCCACCAAGGAGTCCTGAGGGCGCACCCGGTGCCTGCCCCTCACGGCACCGGGGTACGCACGTCCCCGGCGTGGTCCCCGGAATCACCCTGTCCGGGCCGGCCGTCCCGCTCAGGGCACCGGGTATTCGCTGGTTGAGCCGATGCGCACGCACCTACCATGCGTCGGTGACCACGACCTCCGCCGACGCGCGGACACAGCAGCGACACACGGGCGGCCCGG
Organism: Streptomyces sp. NPDC005752; assembly: GCF_040630715.1. NCBI lineage: Bacteria > Bacillati > Actinomycetota > Actinomycetes > Kitasatosporales > Streptomycetaceae > Streptomyces > Streptomyces sp. NPDC005752. The sequence goes on from NZ_JBEXYB010000043.1 coordinate 42,706, forward strand.
GGAACGTCATTGCCGCGGAACTCCGCCCGGTCTCGGAGCTCGGTCCGCTCATCGGACACGACGACGCCCCCACGAGGTACATGGCGCTCACCCTGTTGTCCGAGCGGGTGGCCCGGCTCCCGCCGGCGGCCGGTGAGGCGGCCGAACTGGCGCGGCTGCTGCCGCGGGACGTGCCGGAGTCGCCGGACGAGTCGCTCCTCCTGGCCGGACTCCACGGACGGCTCGGTATCCACCTACCGGGCCGGCGGTTGCCCGCTTGGCGCACGCCCCCGCCGGAGCAACGCGTGCGAGTCGCCTGGCTGCGTGCCGAACTGCTCACCGACCCTTCGGTGCTACGGCACGAGCAGCCCGAAGAGCCCCTCTGCCAGGCCGTGCGCACAATCGACGCCGTGGACGCCCACCGCCCCGACCTGCTGGTGGCCGAACTCCTGTGCACCGGTGTCCCCGTCCTCCTCGCGGAGGCGGTCCGGCTGGTGCGGCAGGGCCTGCACGCGGGTCTGCTGGCTCCCGGCCCCGCCAGGGCGCATCTGGCCGGGCTCCTCGGCGCGAGCCCCGCCCATCCGCTCGTCACGTCCGCCGTCCTGGAGGAACTGGCCAAGCCCTGGGCCGCCTTGGACCCGCTGCCCGCAGCCCGCTTCGCACCCTTCCTCGACTCCGCTCATGCGGGGGTGGCGGCCCTGGCCCTCGTCGCCGCCACCCGGCACGGACACGGCGTACTGCTGCTGCGGACGGCGGCCGACCCCGACGTGCCTCCGTCGGTACGACGTCCCGCCATGGAACTCCTCGGTGAGCTGGCGGAACGCGATGACATCGGCGCGCTCCTGGACATCGCCGCCCAGGACCCGCTGCTGCTCGGGGGGCCCGCGGTCACCTGTCTGCGTGGACTTCACCGGCGAGGGCACTTCCCCGAGGTGGCCCAGGTGCCGGCCGTCGTAGGCCTGGCGCTCGCCGATCACCGGATCGACCCCCGTGCCCTCGCGACCATTCTCTACACCTGCCGTCGCGCGATGCTGGATCTGCTCGTCGACGCCCCTCCGGACGCCCAGGACTGGCCGCGACGGCTCGCCCTGCTCGTCGCGCTGGCCGGGCAGGGGACAGGCGGCCTTCCCATCGGGTCGGCCGTCACCCGGCTGCTTCCCTCCGCGCGCCTGCCCGCGCCGTTCCTCGACGCGATCCGCGAACTCCGCCACCGGGACGCCGAGGAGACCGTCCTCTCCCTGCTGCCCGAGGCTCCCGCAGCAGTCCTCGACACGCTCGAAGCCATAGGCGGACCTCGCACGGTCGCCGTGCTCACCGAGGCGCTCGGCCCGGACACCGACGGCCGCGGCATCGCCCCCTTCCTGCGCCCGGTACGCCACCGTGCGCTCGAACTCCTGTGGCAGCTCACCACCGATCCGGACCTTCGACGCCACCTGCTCGCCCGTTTCGATCCCGCCGAGCTGCCCCCGGCCGTCGTCGCCGGCCTCGGAGCCGCGGACGAGCGGGAACTGGCCGTGCTGACCGCAGGTCTGCGGGGGACCGGCGACCCCGTCGCCGCGCTGTGCGCGCTCGCGGCCCACGACAGCCCGGCTGTCCTGCCCTCCGTCGCCGGACTGCTGCTGCGGGTCGTGAACGAACTGGCGGTGTCCTGGGAAACCGTGGAAACGGCCCCGAAAGCGACCCGGACCGAGGAACCCGCCGTACCCCAGGAGATCGCGGACGCCGCACGTGACCTGGGCGGCCGGCTGTACGACCGGCGCAGGATCAGGCCCGCCTGCCTGCTCGGAGCCCGGGATGCCCGGGAGGCGGGGGACGCGTTGCTGGCAGAGATCGTCCTGGACCTGCTGGACCGGCCGGGCCTGCCGGCCCGTCAGACGTCGATCCTGCTCGAGGTCCTCGGCCGCGCGCCGTCCGCGCGAACCCGCCCGGGCGTGCACCGGCTGCTGCGCCACCGCGATCCGCATGTGCGCAAACAGGTGATCGCGCTGCTGGCCGCGGGCGCGGCGGGTGAGGACGCGCAGGCCCTGTCGGCCACGCTCGTCGCGCTGACCCGTGCCGACGACATCCAGACCGTGCGGCAGGCGCTGCTGGCGCTCGGCCACGCCGAGGCGCGCTGGGCCTGCCCCGCGATCACCGCCCAGCTCGGCCACCCCACCATGAACATCAGGAAGACCGCCGCCTCGGCCCTGGTGCGCGCCGGGACACCCGCGGCGGTGGCCGGCCTCCTGCGCACGCTCGGCCGCACCGACAACCCGGGGCTACGCGCCGGGCTCGTCGCCGCACTCCGAGCGGTGCTGGGTGACGCCTGCACGGCCACGGTCCTCGCCGCCGCCGAGCGCGCCGAGGACCCTCGTGGGCGCACGCTGCTGCTGCAGGGCCTCGACGGCGATCTCGCCTCCCGCACGGTCCTCGCCCTGGCCGACCAGGGCTCTTCGATGCTGCCCGAACTGCTGGCCATGGTGGCGGACGGGCGGATCCGTCTCGGCGCGGGGACCGCCGCCGACCTGGCGGAGCCGGCGGCGGGGCACGGGATCACGATGCCTGGTCACCCGTCGGACGCGGACTCGTGCGCTGCCGCGCTGACCGGCCACGGCTGGAACGCCGGGATCGCCCTGCGCCTTTCGGACAGCGCGCACGATCTGGCGGCACCTGTCCTGCGGGAGCTGCGGCCGATGCTGTCGGACTGGCTGTGTCTGGCCCGGTCCGTGTCCGGGGCCGACCGGGACAGGGTCCTGGGCCTCGTCCTGCGGATGTGCCCCGCACCATGGGCGCCCGGCGAGCTGGCGCACTTCGCCGGTTCCGCCCGGGTTCTGGTGGAGGGCCTCACGGGCCTGCGGGTGCAACGGCCGCGTCTTCTCTCCCTGATCCAGGCCCTTGCGCCCCGACTGCCCGGCGCGGAGCGCATGTCGGTCGCCGATGCCGTACGCGCCCTGTCGCCCCCACAGCACGTGACGGCACTGCGGCTGCTCCGTGCCTGCGATGCCGTGCCGGTCAGAGCGGATCTGGACCGGTCCCTGGCCGCGGCCCGGCTCGACGCCGAACCCAGGCGCGCCGAGACGGCCGTACTGCGCGAGGCGTTCGGTGCACCGGTCCCGCCCTCGCCGGAGGCCGAGTCCTGGAGGTCCGCGCTGCGCATGGTCCTCCGAACGCGGCGCGGGACGGAGGAGTTCAGGCTGGACGGCCACCCGTGCCCGCCGGACTCACGGCAGCGTCTCGCAGCCCTGATGGCCGCCTACCCCGATGCCGGGGACGACGGCGTGAGGGCTGTCCTGCTCGACTGGATGACGGCCCTTCAGCCTCTCGACGTGCCGTCCTGGACACGTGGCGAGACGGCGGGCCCGCCTTCGGCAGCCGTGCCCGAGGACGACACGGACCAACAACGTTCCGCCGCACGGCGTGCCCGGCTGCTGAGCATGCTGGACGCGCCCGATGCCGCCGGGAGAGCCGCGGCCGCCCGGCAGCTCCTGGATTGGCCCGAGCCGGAGCCGGCCCGTGCGGTCCTCGACGCGTACCTACGGGGCCGCATCCCCCTGCCTACGGAAGCCCGCCCGGCCCGCACACTGGCCACGGTCGATCCGGCGGACTTGGGTGGCGCTGAGATCATCCCCGACAGGGTGGCCCGCCTGGCCCGGCAACTCGGGCCCTGGGAGGTGGTGCCGCTGATCCCGCTGCTGCTCGGATGGTGGGAGCACGGGCCTGCGGGGCTGCGGACCGAAGCCGCCCTGGCCCTGCGCACGGCACCCGCCGATGTGCTGGCGGACCGCCTCCGCCCCCGGATCACGGCGGGCGCGTGGGGCTTCCTCGACCTGCTCACAGGGCTGCGACTGCTGGGCTCCACGGACATGAGAGGCGTCCGGGAGCGACTGCGGGCGGAGGGACGCGACGACCTCGCCGAAAGCCTCCTCCTGGACGAGGGGCCGGATTCCGCTCCCCGCACGACCGACGCCGGTGCGGTCCACCGTCCCGGGCGGGCGGAACTGCTTCGTCTCGCCCGCACGGGAGGCCCTGAGCAGATCCGCAGGGTGCTCTCGCGGCTCGCCGAGGAGCACGGTGGGCGGGGGACGGACAGCGACCCCGTGCTGAGGGAGGTCATCGGTGAACTGCTGGTCCATCCCAGGCCCAAGGTGAGGCTGCACGCCCACCGGACCTCGCGCACCATGCTGGACCGGCCGGCTCACCTGCTCCACACCGCCGTCCTGCTGAACGACCCGCAGCAAGACATCAGCCGTATGGCGATCAGAACGCTCTGCCGCGCCGGCTGGGAACCCGTCGTTCCCTCGCTGGTCGCTCTGCTCGGCGACACGCGTCCGACGGTCCGCAAGGAGGCGGCGGCGGGGTTGCTGCTGATGGGCGGATCCGCGGTTCCCGCACTGCGGCACGCGGCGGGCCAGGCTCGCCCCGACAGGCGTTCCCGCTACACCGGCCTCCTCGACCGGCTCGCCGGAGCCGACGGAGGGCCGCCCGCGCGATGAGTTCTCAGCCCATGCCCTCCCGCTCCGCCACGGCGACCTGGTGCAGCGTGCGGCCGGTGCGGGCCGAGCGGGCGTGGTAAGGATCGGGGGTACCCGGGCGGTCGTGGACCGCCTGCCGGTCGTCGGCCTTGATCAGCAGCCATGCCTCAGGGCTGCGGGCCCCGTCCTCGTCGTCGACGTGGAAGCGGGTGAGCGCGAATTCGCCGTGCAGCTTGGTCCCGTCGAGCCGGAACGTGGCGTGGCCGCGTTCCAGTGACTCGGCGAACGGGACGGGGGCGCCCGCGAGGTCGTGGCTGGTCGGGCTGTAGGTGCCCTGGTCCCAGACGATCACTGTGCCGCTGCCCTGCTCGTCCCGCGGAATGACGCCCTCGAACTCGCGGTATGCCAGGGGATGGTCGTCCGTCGGCACCGCCAGCCGCTTGTCACTCGGGTTGTCCGACGGGCCGCGCGGAACGGCCCAGGATCTCAGGACGCCGTCGACCTCGAGCCGGAAGTCGAAATGCATACGCCGGGCGTCGTGGATCTGCACCACGAAACGCCGTGTGCTCTCGCTGTCCACGACTGATCCTTCCGCCGATGCGTCGGACGATGCGCACCCGCCCGGCAGGGGCCACGCGAGCCCCGCACAGTCCATGTCTCCACTGTGCCGCCGCCGACGTCGGGCCGCATGGCGGCGGCACGGGGAGGCCGGTCAGTGCGTGTGCCGTTCGAGCGCCGCGTCGGCCGCCTCACTCGACCGGTGCCACCAGGTCGTGACCGGCTCCCAGACCCGGATTCCGTCCGGAGCCCCCAGCGAGGCGGCGTCGAAGGTCCGCCCCCGGTGCCCGGGGTCCCCGGCGACCGTCAGCCGGTCCACGACCCGCAGCTCCGTGGCGGCCGGGTCCAGGGTGCGCACCGCGGCGTGGACAGTACGGCCGGCCGGCACGGGGTACGGACCGCTCTCGCCCTCGGGCACCGGCAGGGCGGGGCCGTCCAGGTCGCCGAAGACGACCGTGGGGATGCGGTCGACGGCGCAGGTCTGCCGCCCGTCGTTGGTGACGCTGATCCGCACCGTTTCGGGCGTGCCCGAGACCGCTGCGGCGACCTTCAGACTGCTCTCCCGACAGGTGGGGAGGACGGGCGCGGGCGAGGCGGCCGTCGCGGCGGCGGGAGCCGACAGGGCGAACGAGAGGACCAGGGCTGCGGGAAGGGCGACTTCGATACGGATGCGCATGGGTTGTCCGTTCCCCGCGGCGGTGACTTCTACCCGTACCCGCCCGGTCTGGACCAGGTCCTTGACGGGCCGTGGGCCACTGCCTTAAATCAAGAGTTGAAAGATACGCCAGGGGCGGGTGCGTCACGTGTTCACCTCTCGGCGTCATCTGTCATGCACATGACTGTCATCTCCCCACAGAAATGATGTGGTGACTGTGCCTTCCCCCCACCCCGCCGTGCGCCGTCCCTCCAGGAAGCGCCGCGCGACTCTGTACACCGCCCTCTCCCTGCTCTGCTGCTCCGTGGTCATGACCGCGGTCCCCGCCGGAGCCTCCGCCGCACCCGACCCCCACTCGGCTGCGTCCTCCACCGAATCCCGCAAGGCGGCGGCCGTGGCCTTCGCCGACGAGTTCGACGGCCCCGCGGGCTCCGCCGTCGACGGCGGGAAGTGGCAGACCGAGACCGGCGACAACGTCAACAACCACGAACGGCAGTACTACACGGCGGGCAACGACAACGCCGCACTCGACGGCCAGGGCAACCTCGTCATCACCGCGCGCAAGGAGAACCCCGGCAACTACCAGTGCTGGTACGGCACCTGCGAGTACACCTCGTCCCGTCTCAACACCTCCGGCAAGTTCACCTCGACGTACGGACACGTCGAGAGCAGGATGAAGATCCCGCGCGGACAGGGCATATGGCCCGCCTTCTGGATGCTCGGCGCCGACATCGGAAGCGTCGGCTGGCCCAACAGCGGTGAGATCGACATCATGGAGAACGTCGGCTTCGAACCCGGCACCGTCCACGGCACCCTGCACGGCCCCGGCTACTCCGGCTCGGGCGGCATCGGCGCCGGCTACACGCTCCCCGGCGGAGCAGCCTTCGCCGACGACTTCCACACCTTCGCGGTGGACTGGGCCCCCGACTCCATCACCTGGTCCGTCGACGGCACCGTCTACCAGCGAAGGACACCCGCGGACCTCAACGGCAACGCCTGGGTGTTCGACAAGCCGTTCTTCCTCATCCTCAACCTCGCCGTGGGCGGCTACTGGCCCGGCGACCCGGACGGCAGCACCAGCTTCCCGCAGCAGCTGGTCGTCGACTACGTGCGCGTGACCACCGGCGACTGACGCCGGGCGGGACCGGCGGCCCACGCCGCCGGTCCCGCGTGCCGACGTAGCATGATCCGCATGGAGCAGCGCACACTCGGCAGGACCGGCCGTGACGTATCGGTCGTAGGACAGGGCACCTGGCAGCTGGGCGGGGACTGGGGCGAGGTGCGGGAGGCGGATGCCTTCGGCGTCCTCGACGCCGCCGTCGAGGCGGGAGTCACCTTCTTCGACACCGCCGACGTGTACGGCGACGGCCGCAGCGAACAGCTGATCGGCCGCTATCTGAAGGACCGCCCGGACGCCGGCCTCTTCGTCGCCACCAAGATGGGCCGGCGCGCGGAACAGCTTCCGGAGAACTACGTACTGGACAACTTCCGCGCCTGGAACGACCGCTCGCGGACCAACCTCGGCGTCGACACCCTCGACCTCGTACAGCTGCACTGCCCGCCCACGGCCGTCTACTCCTCGGACGCCGTGTACGACGCCCTCGACACGCTGGTCGCCGAGCAGCGGATCGCCGCCTACGCAGTCAGCGTCGAAACGTGTGCCGAGGCACTCACGGCCATCGCCCGGCCCGGTGTCGCCAGTGTCCAGATCATCCTCAACCCGTTCCGCCTCAAGCCGCTCGACGACGTGCTCCCGGCCGCTGTCGAAGCCGGCGTCGGCATCATCGCGCGAGTCCCGCTCGCGTCCGGGCTGCTGTCCGGCAGGTACACCGCCGACACGGTCTTCGCCCCCGAGGACCACCGCACGTACAACCGCCACGGTGAGGCGTTCGACCAGGGGGAGACGTTCTCCGGTGTCGACTACGCGACCGGTGTGGCCGCCGCCGCGGAATTCGCCGGGCTCGCCCCGGAGGGCGCCACCCCGGCACAGACCGCTCTGCGCTGGATCATCCAGCAGCCGGGTGTCACCAGCGTCATCCCCGGTGCGCGCTCGACGGAGCAGGCCGCCGCCAACGCGTCGGCCGCCTCACTCCCACCACTCCCGCAGAGCACCCTGGACGCGGTCCGCGACCTGTACGACCGCCGCATCCGCGCCGAGGTGCACCCGCGCTGGTGAGCCCGGGGGCTCAGTCGTCCCCGTCGTCGTCCTGAGCGGGATTCGCCGCAGACCCGTCCGGCGCGGGTGAGTCGAGCCCGGCCGTCGGCGAGGGACCGGGATCCGGAGTGTCCGCCGCTCCGGTGTCCGGCGCGAAGAGGATCGTGCCCAGGTACACCGCCGCGAGGAAGGCGACCGTTCCGGCCACCGCGCTCGCCACACGGGGACGGCGGCGGATGGCCTCACCCGTACTGATCCGGCGCGTCGTGGCCGGTCTGGGCGCCCGCGGCGCGGGCGCCGCCCGTCTGCGTCCGGTGGCCTGCGGCAGCCGGTACGTCGACACGCCCCCGGTGCCCGGGGCGGCGCCCTGAGCCGGGACCTGTGAGGTGCCGGGGGCCGCGGGACGCGGGGAAGCCGCCGCGTGCTGCGGCAGCGGCTCGGGCCGCCCGCGCCAGGCGTCCGTGCGGAACCAGTCGGACACCTGCTGCGCGGTCGGCCGCTCCTCGGGCTTCTTCGCCAGCAGGCCCAGGAGGTACGAGTCGAAGGCGGGGGAGACGTCCACACCCCGCTGTCTGACCGGCACCGGAGGCGTGTCCACATGCTGGTAGAGCGTCGCGGTCGCCGTGTCCGAGCGGAACGGAGGCTGCCCCGCCAGGAGTTGGTAGATGACACAGCCGAGGGAGTACATGTCCGACGCGGAGTCGGCCGTACGCCCGAGAGCCCGCTCGGGAGCCAGGTAAAGACTCGTACCGACGATGTGGCCGGCCGTGGTCAGCGCCGTCGAGGGGTCGTCGACGAACTGGGCGATACCGAAATCACCGATCTTCACGGATCCGTCCGCGTCCAGCATTAGGTTCCCGGGCTTGATGTCGCGGTGGACGATGCCCTGCCGGTGGGCCGCGGCCAGTCCGGCGGCGGCCTGGCCGGCGATCAGGGCGACCTGCTCGGGATGGACCGTCTCCTGGGCCTCCAGCAGATCCCCGAGGCTCCTGCCCTCGACGAGTTCCATCACCAGATAGAAGCGGTCCTCCCAGGAGCCGAAGTCGAACACGGCCACCAGATGAGGGTGGCTCAGACGTGCCGCCGTCTGCGCCTCCAGACGGAAGCGCGCCGTCGACGAGGCGTCGGCCTGGTCGCCCAGCAGCAGCTTCACCGCCACGGCACGGCCCAGCACTTCGTCCGTGGCGCGCCACACCTCGCCCATACCACCACGGCCGATGGGGGATATCAGCCGGTACCGTCCAGCAACCAGCACCTGTGCACACCAATCTCGATTTGTGGCCCGCTCCGACTGCCGCGGCGGCGACCTCAACGGGCTCATCGCCTCGGTACGGTGCGTGGGGGTGCGCGGCTTGATCAGGATATCCGTCCCCCGGACCTCCGCTCGCCCGGCCCGAGCCATGGGCGCCGGATCCGGCCAATCGCGGGGCCGGACCGGCCTGTTCTCAGCCCGCGGCGAGCCAGTCGAGCACAGCCGCGGCGGTGAATTCGGCCTGCCCGCCGGGGAACAGCAACTCGGCCCGCCCGAACACCGGACCGTCCGGCGTCGCGTCGGTGTCAGGAATCGCCACACAGCGCATCCCCGCCGCGTGCGCAGCCCGGACGCCGGGGACGGCGTCCTCCAGGACCACACACGAGTCCGGCGCCACGCCGAGCCTCCGCGCCGCCTCCAGGAACACATCGGGCTCCGGCTTGCCGTGCGCCACCTCCTCCGCCGAGACGTAGACGGGGAGGTACGCCTCCAGCCCCGTGACCTGGAGCGTGGCCGCGATCGCGGCCCTGGACGACCCTGACGCCACCGCCATCGGCACGCCGTCCCCGTACAGCCGCTCGACGAGGGTGCGCATCTCCGGGAAGGCGGCGGTGGACGTCCCGGCGAGCTCCAGGTAGAGGGCGTTCTTCCCGGCCAGCAGTTCGTCGACCGGCGCCCCGATCCCGTACTCCTCGCGCAGGACGGTGAGGGTCTCACGGGTGCCGATCCCGATGAAGCGCGTGTGGTTCTCCCAGCTGAAGTCCCGCACGCCGTAACGGGCGAGGAGCCGGCGCCCCGCCTCGTAGTAGTTCGGTTCGCTGTCGACGAGGGTGCCGTCGAGGTCGAAGAGGACGGGCGGTGCCGGGCGCGGGGTCTTCATGGTCCCCAGCATGCCCGACCGTGGTCAGACGGCCCCGCCCGCCGCCCGCCCCACCGCCTCGACCAGGGGCAGCACCCGGTGCGCCACACGCTCGCGCAGAGCAACCTCGGTCCGGGTCCTGACCACGCCGGGGAGCTGGATCAACTGCTGGATCACGTCCTCCAGATGCCCGTTGTCGCGGGCCACGACACGGGTCAGGAGGTCGCCGCCCCCGGTGGTCGAGAAGACCTCGATGATCTCCGGGACGGCGGCGAGCGCGTCGCCCACCTCGTCCAGGTGCCCCTGGGTGACCTCCAGGTGGACGAAGGCCAGTACGGGGTGGCCCAGGGCCGCGGGGGAGAGGGCCGGGCCCGTGCCCGTGATCACCCCGTCCCGCTCCAGACGGTCCAGCCGTGCCTGAAGGGTGCCGCGTGCCACACCGAGGATGCGCGCGTACTCGCGCACGCTGGTGCGCGGCTGCTCGATGAGCAGCCGGAGGATGCGGGTGTCGAGGACGTCCACCGCCATGTCCGGGTGTGCTCCTCCTGGATCGGTGATCGGTAGCCCGACTGTACCCAGGGCGGTGCGACGGCGCCCGCCCCGGGGACGGCACGCCCATGCCGGACCGGGAGGACACGCAAAGCGGCCGGCCCCTCGTTCACAGGCCCCGGTCAGCGGCGCCGCCGCACCCCCCGGCGGGCCCGCCGGGGGTGAGCCCCACGGCGGACCGGTGCCGAACCTGCTGGGAAGGCCGCGCGCCCGTCGCGCGCCCCCGTCACTCCGCCTCGGCCAGGACGTCGTTCATGCCGTCGCCCGCGCGCCAGTTCCTGAGCAGTGCGTGGAAGGCGACCGGGCCGTCGCCGAAGGACTCGCTGCGCGCCCGCGGCCTGCCCTCGTTGTTGTAGTACCCGGGGGTGCACTCCGCCTGGAACGCGTGCAGGCTCGGAGCCTTCCGGCGGATCGTGGCCACCCACTCCTCCTGCGCCTCGACGGTCGGCTCGACGTGCCGGGCCCGGCGCCTGCCGGACTCGGCGACGACCTCGGCGACGTGCGTGGCCTGCTCGTCGAGGATGTGGACGTAGTTGACGGCGCTGGCGTTCTGCAGCGGACCCAGCTGGAAGAAGTTCGGGAAGCCGTGGCTGTAGAACCCGTGGAGCGTCTTCGGACCCTCGGCCCAGGACTCCAGCAGGGACACCCCGCCCCGTCCGTACACCGGCAGCTTCCCCGACATCACGCCGGAGATGCCGACTTCGAACCCGGTCGCGAAGATGATGCAGTCGACCTCGTACTCGACGCCGCCGACCACCACGGAGTTCCGGGTGATGCGTTCGACCCCATGGCTGTCCGCGGTGTCGACGAGGGTGACGTTGGGGCGGTTGAAGGCCTGGAGGTAGTGGTCGCTGAACGTGGGCCGCTTGCACATGTAGCGGTACCACGGCTTGAGCTTCTCGGCCGTCTCGCGGTCCTCCACGAGGGCGTCCACGCGGGCACGGATCTCGTTCATCTTCTGGAAGTCGGCTATCTCGTAGGCCCGTTCCCGCTCCTCGGCCGGGACATCCGCGTAGGCGTCGGTCGGGATGAGCTTCTCCTGCAGGCGGGCCGTGCTGGTCCAGGCGTCGTCCACCAGGTCCTCGCCGACCGTCCTGCCGGTGACGACCTCGAGGAAGTTCTCCATCCGCCGCCGCTGCCAGCCGGGCCGGAGCGACTTCGCCCATTCCGGGTCGGTGGGCCGGTTGTCGCGGACGTCGACCGAGGAGGGCGTGCGCTGGAACACGTGCACCTGCCGCGCGTCGGCTGCGAGGTGAGGTACGACCTGGATGGCCGTGGCGCCGGTACCGATGAGCGCCACTCGTTTGTCGGCGAGCCCCACCAGGCCGCCGTCCTGGTCCCCTCCGGTGTAGGCGTAGTCCCAGCGGCTGGTGTGGAAGGTGTGGCCCTCGAAGGTCTCGATCCCCTCGATGCCGGGCAGCTTCGCCTGGCTGAGCGTGCCGCTGGACACCACCACGTAGCGGGCCCTCATGCGGTCACCGCGGTCCGTCGTGACCGTCCACTCCGACGCGTCGTCGTCCCAGCGCAGTTCGGTGGCCTCGGTCTGGAAGCAGGCGTCGCGGTAGAGGTCGAAGTGCCGCGCCACGGCCTGCGCGTGCTCGCGGATCTCCTCGCCCGGGGCGTACTTCCACTTCGGGACGTAGCCGACCTCCTCCAGCAGCGGCATGTAGGTGTAGGAGTCGATGTCGCAGTGGATGCCCGGATACCGGTTCCAGTACCAGGTGCCGCCGAAGTCCCCGCCCTTCTCGATCACCCGGATCGAGCGCACGCCCGCCTGACGCAGCCGCGCGGCGGCGAGCAGGCCGCCGAATCCGCCGCCGACGATCACCGCGTCGACCCGGTCCCGCAACGGGGCCCGCGTGAGGTGCGGGTCGGCGTGCGGGTCGGCGTCGTAGTAGCCGAACTCGCCGGCGGTTCGCCTGTACTGGGCGCTGCCGTCGGGACGGATCCGCCGGTCGCGTTCCTCGCGGTACTTCAGACGCAGCTCTTCGGGGTCGAAGCCGAGCTCGCGGCCATCGGGGCCGGTGGGCGTGGGTGAGGTGTGGGGGGAGGGCATACGGGCCTCATTCCAAGGGGGCGGGATCAGGGCTGGTTGTCGTACGGACGTCGGCGTACCCGGCGCTCCCGCGCCTGCCACGGGCGGGCCGGAGGGCCTGCGGGCGGGGCGTCGCGGGCGAAGGGGCCGCGTCGGCCGGAGGGTCCCGGCCGGCACGGGGGAGGGGCGGCGCACCGGGCGGATGCTCCTGCCCCCTCGCAGAACAGGACGGGCTGCCTCCGGAGGCGTTCACGGGCAACTCCACCGGTTCCTGGTGGACTTGCCACGCGTCCCGTGCTCATGAAGTGCATAGTACACATCATGTGGTTGATGCATATCGTAGGCGTGATCGGGTGGCGGAAGGTGTCCGGAAACAGGCGGACGCCGACCTGGAAGGGGCGTCGGCCGGCCGGCCCGAGGCGCCCCGGGGTCGTGTCCGCCGGGTGAGGGTCGGTCAGACCGCGGACCAGCCGTTGTCGACCGGAAGGATCGCCCCACTGATGTTGCTCGCCGCGTCCGAGGCGAGGAAGACGATCGCCGCCGCCTGCTCCTCCGCCCGGGCGGGCGAGCCGACGTTGCCCATGTAGGGGGCGAGGGCGCCCGGGCCGTGGGCGTCCCGGGCGGCGTCGACCCGGATGTTGGTGACGGTGCCGCCGGGTGCGATGGCGTTGGAACGGATGCCCTGGTCGCGGTACATGACCGCCAGCGACTTCGTCAGACCGGCGATGCCGTGCTTGGACACCGTGTACGCGGCTCCCGCCGCGCTGCCCCGCAGGGAGGCCTCGGAGGCGGTGAAGACGATGGCGCCCTTGCCCGCTGCGAGCATGTGCGGCAGTGCGGCCCGGGTGAGGCGGAACGGGGCCGTGAGGTTGATGCCGATGACGCGCTCCCACTCGTCGTCGCCGGTGTCGGCCGCGGCCGACATGCTGTCCATGACCCCGGCGTTGTTGACCAGGACGTCTATGCCGCCGAACTCCTCGACGGCCGTCGCCGTGACCCGGTCGACGACGGCCTGGTCCCGCAGGTCCCCGATCACGGTCGCCGCGGTTCCGCCGCTCCGCGTCACCTCCTCGGCGGCGGCGAGGGCGGCCGCCTCGTCCACGTCGGCGACGACGACCCGGGCGCCCTCCTGCGCGAACAGCAGGGCGGTGGCCCGGCCGATGCCCGATCCCGCGCCGGTGACGATGACGCTGCGGCCGGGGCCGCTGGTGCTGACGCTCACGTGATGCTCCTCGTGTTGGTGGCGGAACCGCACGCTATCTTTAATGGCGCAGACTGCCAACATGGCCAGTAGTGCCATAAAGGAGAATGGCTACGATGTCCGCAGCTCGAAGGAAGGTGGCCAGCCGTGGAAACCGCGCACAGAGGTGAGACGCAGGGGCCTGCCCCGGACTCCGCCGGGACGGCGGCCGACGGCGGAAGCCGCCTCGGACGCCCCCCGCTGACCGAACGCCGCAAGGCCGCGACCCGGCTGGAGATCGCCCGCGTGGCCGTACGTCTCTTCGCCGAGCGGGGCGTGGCCGCGACGACCGCCGACGAGATCGCCGCCGCGGCGGGAATCTCGCAGCGGACCCTGTGGCGCTACACCTCGTCCAAGGAACTGTGCGTCAGCCCCCTGCTGACCTACGCGCTCGATTTCGTCACCGCGCTCATGAGGTCCTGGCCACGTGACCGGCCACTGGTGGAAGTCGTCGGCGGGACCCCGTCCTCGCTCCCGGCCGCGTCGGCGGACACCGACGCGGAAGCGCTCCGCGACCTGGTCCTGCTCACCCGCACCGAGCCCGGACTGCGCGCCGTGTGGCTCCAGGTCCACCACGACGCGGAGCTGGTCTTCGCCGAGGTCATCGCCGGGCGCACGGGACACCGGCCGGACGACCTCGAGCCACGGATGCAGGCGACGCTGCTCAACGGCGCCCTCCGCATCGCGGTCGAGCAGTGGGCATGGAGCACGGACCCGCAGCCGGCCTCTCTTCCCCGCACGGTCCGCCGCGCGCTGGACATCGCCCGGGCAGGGCTGTCCGGCTGAGCGGCGGCATCCCCCGGACCGAAAGGTTCCGGACGTGTCCGGTCGCGCGGATCGTCGTTGACCAGGGCATGAACCTGCGGTCCTTGTCCCTCGCGCTCGTCGCCCTGCTGAGCACGGCCGGCTGCGTCTCCGTCCCGGCCGAAGGTGCGAGGCCCGCACCCGCGGCCTCCTCGCGCTCCGGCCACGCCCCCGCCGCGCAGGCGTCCAGGGAGCCCGTCGCGCCCCCGGCCGTCCATGACGTTCTGGGTGAGACCGACGAGCGGCAGGAGCGTGCGAGCGGGAAGAAGAGGAAGGGAGGAGGGACGGGTGCCGCGGACGCGGTGGCACCACCGGCCCGCCAGGAGGTCCGGCAGCAGCCGCGGCGCGTGACTCCCGCCCGCCCCGAACCGCCACGCCGTGCGGGGACGCCCCGCCGGGCCCAGCAGCGGAAGACCTACGACATGCGCACCGTCTGCGCGTCGGGCCGCGGGGTCGCGTCGGCCGAGATCGTCGCCCTCTGCCGCACCACGTACGGCCGCTGACGGCGGGGCACGGCGCGGCGGTTCACGCGGCCCTCGCCGAGGCGCGGGGCGATCGAGTGCGCCTGCGCGATCCAGTAGCGCCGAGGCCGTCGTCAGGGTCCTGCGTCGTCCGTCCACTCCAGGATCTCCCGGGCGCCCTCACGGACAGCCGCATCCTCGTCCCGGACGAGACGCGCGCAGGCCCCCGCGATGTCAGGCACACTCTGCGGTCCCGAGAGGACGTCATGCACCCCGGTCTGTATCCAGTCGGCATGGCTGTCGTCCGCTTCGGCGAGCGCCAGGGCGATGAGCCGCACCGCAGCCACCGTCCCCACCCGGGCCAGGGCCTCTGCCGTCCGCCGGGTCACCCTCGTGTCCGCGATGTCCAGCAGCAGGACCGGCAACGCGACAGCCGCCGCGGGGACACCGGTGAAGGGCGCAAGATCACGCCCCGCGCGAACGCGCTGCGAAGAAGAAGGTGACGACGCCCTGTCCAGGGCCGCTCGCAGCCCGGTCATCGACGTCGGCACAGCCGGCCCCCCCATGTCTACGAGAACGTCGAAACCCCCGACTCCGCGAAGGACCGCGCGACTCCACGGCCGATCGCGCCCACGTACGGATGCTCACGGTATCCCCCTCTGCGGAGCAGAGGGGGATCAGGCCGTCCCGGTCAGCTCGGGGTGTCCCTGGCGTCCAGATGCTCGGCGAGTTCCGCGATCGTGACGTAGCGGAACAGGTCGACCATGGAGACCCGGATGTCCATGATCTTCTGGATGCTCTGGGCGATCCGGAGCGCTGTAAGCGAGTCCACCCCGAGTGCGAACGAGGAGTCGTGCACATTGAGTTCGGTGTGGCCGAGCTCGCGGGCCCAGATCCGGGCGAGGGCACGTTCGGTGTCGCTGTACTCGCCGCTCTCCTTGCCGAAGAGCTTCGGACCGTCGTCGGACGGCGCCGTCTCCGCCGCCGCGGCCGAACCGGTGTCGCGGCTGCGGGCAGCGGCGACGGCCTCCTGGATCGGGGCGGCGAGTACCAGCGGTGCGCGGCGCAGCAGCTCCGTGAGCCCGGCGGACCCGCCCAGCTGCTGGTAGTTGATCTCACCGACGACCACGGGCGTGCAGGCCGAGGCGAGGACCTCCTCGAAGCTGCTGAGGCCGTCCTCGACCGACACCGACCGGAAGAAGCCCTGATCCTGCTGGACCCCGTGGTCGAACGCCATCCCGGTGTCGAGCCAGTCGCTCCAGTCGACCGTCACCGTCCATCGGCCGCGCGCGCCGCGCTGCTCGGCGAAGTGGTCCAGGTAGCTGTTGGCGGCGGTGTAGTCGCCCTGCCCGGCCGCACCGAAGAGCGCCACCGTGGAACCGAAGTTGACCATGCACTCCGGCGGGTCGTCCTGAGTGACCAGGTCCAGCACGGTGGCGCCGAGCACCTTGGGGTTCAGCGTCCGACGGAAGGTCTCCGGGTCCTTGCGGAAGAGGAAACCGTCCCCGGCGACCCCTGCCGCGTGGACGATGCAGCCGATGGCACCCAGCTCGTCGCGTACCTGGGCGACGACGCGCTCCATCGCCGCCAGGTCCGTGACGTCGCCGGAGTAGCTGCGCACCTCGGCGCCGTTCTCCGCCAGTTCACGCAGCGCGTCGATCTGCCTTCGCACCTTGACGTCGGTGACCGCGTCCCACCCTTCGCGCGGCGGCAGCTCGGTTCGGTTGACCAGGGCCAGCCGCGCACCCGGCACCGAGCGGCTCAGATGGCGGGCGACCGCCAGCCCCAGCCCGCCCAGACCGCCGGTGATCAGATACACCCCGTCAGGGCGGACCGGGCTGGACCTCGGCTGGTCACGCAGGTCCACGGGTGCGAGCTCCGCGACGTACCGGAGTCCGTCGCGCAGTGCCACGGTGGTGGGTGTCCGCGCGCCGAGCAGCTCGGCGCAGACGGCCGAGGGGACGGTGTCCTCGGCGATGTCGAGGCAGAACACGTCGGTGTTCTCGTACTCCTGGCCGACCACCTTGGCCAGGCCGAAGAGGGTCGCGTGGACGGGAGCCGTCTCCTGTTCGGTGCCCGTCACCCGTGCCACCGAGGGCGCGACCACGCTGAGCCTTGCGGGGGCGACGCCTCGCTCGGAGAGGCTGCGGGCCAGGTGGAACAGACTGTGGACGCCGTGGGTGAGCCGAGCCTCCAGAACAGCCAGGTCCTGCTGGACACGGCCGTCTGCCGGGGCCGCGACGTGTACGACCTCGTCCGGGAGCTCCGCGCCGAGCGCGTCCAGCAGCCGGCCGAATCCCTCGGAGGTGGGCGGTATCTCGTACCGATCCGGAGCGAGCGGCTGCCACCGGTCCGCGAGCGCGGCCTCGGTGACACCGACGCCGTGTGCGCGTAGCGCAGCACACAACTCCGCGCCGATGCTGCCCTCTTCCCCGATGACCAGCACCCGGGCGGGCGGGGCATGCTGCCCCTGCGGCGCCGGTGCCGGTACCCACCTGAGCGTATGGTGACGGGAGTGCGGGCGCAGCTGCGCGACCGTGCGCCGGGCGTCGGTGACGCGCTTGACGGTGAAGCCGCGGATCTCGGCCGCGGTGGCCCCCGACTCGTCGCAGATCAGCACGTCGACCTTGCGGAACTCGGTGTTGTTCGCGTAGCCGGGGTGCGGCTGGACGAAGCTCAGCCCTCGGGCGGGCAGCGGGCCGTGAAGGAGTAGCGAGTCGTAGCCGACCGGGAGGAAGAAATCCCGGTTGCCGAGAGCGAGACGGCGGTCGTCGGCGGTGTCCAGGACGGCGAATCCGCTGAAGCCGGTGGCCTGGTCGAGCAGTGTCGGGTGCAGGAGGTGGTCCTGGCACTCGTCCTGGTACTTCTCGGGCAGGTCGAGCACGCCGAGGGCGGCGCGGATTCCGACGTGCACGGTCGGCAGGCTGCTACGCCAGCGGTCCCCGAATTCCATGACCTGGTGCTCGGTCTGCCGCAGGGTGATGTCCACGCTCTCCAAGGAGCAGATTTCACGCAGACGTTCCAGGTCCTGCTGCGGCGCGGGTGCGGTATGCGGCCGGACACCGACGGTCCCCTGGACGTGCACCGTCCAGTGGTCACCCGCCGGATCGAGGCTGGCGACGGTGAATTCCGCCTGCATGTCGTCAAGTTCACGGACAGTCGTGTGGGCGGTGCGCGGGACGCTCTCCTGTACGAGCAGCGGGACCAGGAACGTGACGTCGCGGAGTTCGGTGGCCGGCCGGCCGAAGTGCAGAGACGCGGCGGCGCGGGCCATCTCCAGATAGGTGGTCCCGGGGACTATCGCCTCGCCGAGCAGTTTGTGCTCCGAGAGCACCCAGTGACGCTCCAGGGAGAACTCGGTGAGGAAGACGGACTGGCCCATCGTCCGGAGCAGGACCTGGTCCAGCAGTGGGTGCGGGGCGGGGGTGTTCCGGACCGCAGCCTGCGGGACCTGGGGCTCCAGCCAGTAGCGTTTGTGTTGGAAGGGGTAGGTGGGGAGGGGGATGCGGCGGCGTTGTTGTTGGTTGTAGTAGTTGGTCCAGTGGGGTGTGGTGCC
>NZ_JBEXYB010000044.1:0-58367 GCF_040630715.1 Streptomyces sp. NPDC005752
TTCCGATCTCTTCCCCCGCCCTCCCGGGCGGGGGCAAGTGCGTACGACGGGCC
Organism: Streptomyces sp. NPDC005752; assembly: GCF_040630715.1. NCBI lineage: Bacteria > Bacillati > Actinomycetota > Actinomycetes > Kitasatosporales > Streptomycetaceae > Streptomyces > Streptomyces sp. NPDC005752. Next base: position 54 of record NZ_JBEXYB010000044.1, read on the forward strand.
GTAGGACCGTCGTACGCGATAGCTTGCTCCGCCAGGAGCCGTGGTGGGGTCACGCTGCTGTCCAGCGGGGGTGGCCACCGGGTCGTTGGTGTTCACCGGCTTGTCTCCGGGTCCTGCTGCTGGATTTCGCGGACGAGTTCCTCGATCCAGTCCATGGCCAGGACGGGGTGGTGCAGGGTCCAGGGCCGGTCGTGCTGTTCGCGTTGCACGATCCAGGTGGTGTCGGGGCCGGACTGGGCGCGGTGGAGGTGTCCGTGCTGGTGCAGGACGGTCAGCCAGGAGTCGACTTCGGCGGGCGTGGCCGGGTGAGTGCGCATCGGGTGCTCTCCGCTTCTGCTGTGGCGGGGTGTCTCGGAGACATGCGGAGCGGGTGACCGGCCGGGGTGACCGGCTTGGTCACCCACTCCGTGGATGTTCGGTCAGGGCCGGGAGGAGGTGACCGGCTGGCGGTGCTGCTCGCGCAGCTGGGCCATCAGCGCGGTCAGGGTGTCGCTGGACAGCGGGATCTGCTGACCTCGGATCGCCTGGGCGACCACCTTGCGGGTCAGTTTGTCCTCGGCCCTGACCGCCGACCGGGCGATCTTCAGCAGCTCCTCGGTGTCTGGGTCAGGACGCCGGTCATCAGTCGGCCGAGCGGCCCGGTCAGTGACCGGCGGCGAGGTGACCGGCGGGGCAATGACCGCCGCCGGGCTGCCCTGGCCATCACCGACCGGGGCCGCACTGTCGGGGCGGTCAGCGACCGTCCGCCCCTTGTCCGCCTGTCCCGGCAGGTCAGGGGCACGGTGGCTCCAGTTGCGGTGGTCGGTGACCGACTGGCCGCTGGTGGCCGGGGTCGAGTCTCCGGTCGCTGACCGGGTGGCGGTGTCCTCGTCGGTCGGGGACAGCGGCAGCCGGTCGGTCAGAGCGGTGACCGGCTGACCGGACTTGACCTGACCGGCCGCTGACCGCTGCTGACCGGCTCGGCCGGTCCGGGTGACCTCGATGTCACCCCGGTCGGTCTGACCGAGGTGACCGCGCTGACCGACGTTCTGCCGGTCAGTGTCCTTGACCGGGCCCCGGGCAATGAGGATGTAGAGGTGGACTGCTCCGGCCAGTGCGAGCGGGGCGATGGTGGAGAGCACCGCGACCACCGCGTCACCGAGCCGGAGGCCGGTGCCGGCGACCGTGTCCTGGTTGATGCGCACCGCGTGGAGTGCGTTGGCCCAGATGCTGGCGGCGGTGGCCGTGCCGAAGAGCGTCCAGACGTAGAGCCGGGCGCGCAGGGGTGCGTTGCGCAGGACCAGGAGGGCTCGGATGCCGTAGGCGATGAACCCGTCGATCACCAGGGGGAACAGGTAGGTAAGGAAGCCTCGGATATGGATGGCGACGGCCATCTGCTGCAGGGCGTCGTACGAGAGCGCGCATCCCGCGCCCCCGAGGGCCACGACAGCCGCGCGGTCCCACCCGGATATGTGCACCGTCTTCGGCGCGCTTGCGGTGTTCATGCCGCCGTCCCGAAGTCGTCGCGGATCAGGCGCTCGCCGCTGGTCTCGGGGGATGGGGTGTTCGTGGTGGGCTGGTTCAGGGTTCGGTTGCGCTCGGCCCGGCGGATCTCGCGGTATCGCTTTTTGGCGTGCTCCTCGGTGACCTTCAGAAGCCAGGCCAGGCGCTGCTCGCTCACCCCGTGGCGGTAGGCCGCGTACTCGACCGCGCGGCGCTCCGCATGGGTGAGGTGCACGTCGCGCCCGGCGATGGTGGCATTGACGCGGCTGTAGTCGAGGCGGCTGGCGAGCTTGTCGTGCAGCGGCCCGCGCTCCTCCTCCGTCAGGCCGCCACGGATCCCGTCGGTGTCACCCCCTTCGAGAGCGGCGTCCAGGCAGGTTCGGCGGACCGCGCACTGGCCGCACAGGGCCTTGGCGGTGGCGATCTTGGTGGTCTCGTCGGGTTCGGGGAAGAAGACTTCGGGGTCCACCGGGTTGTACTCGGTGCTCTGGCAGACGGCGTCGGCCTGCCAGGTCTGGTCGCCGAGCTGACGGTGGTGGGCGGGGCCGTTCATCGTGCTGGTCATGCGGGGTGCTCCGATCGCTCTCCGCGCGCAGGGGCGTCGGCGGAGAGGTGCGCTGGCGGTAGGTGCCCGGGGGACGGCGCTGCGAGGACGCGGTCCGGCGGGGTGGCCTGCGGTGGGTCAGGCGGCGGCGCTGTGGCGTCTGCGGTCGACGGCCTCGAACTCGACTCGGGTGGTCATCTGCGCGAGCCTGCTGGCGACGCGATCCCCGAGGTAGGAGCGCAGGTCCTTGATCGCCAGGTTGGTCGTGATCAGCGTGGGGAGTTCGTAGTTGTACCGCCGGTTGATCAGCCGGTACGTCACTTCCTCGACCCACTCGCTCGCCTTGGCCGCGCCGAGGTCGTCGATGATCAGCAGCGGGCAGCGGCTGACGGCTGCCAGCTGCCGCTCGCTGTCGACCCCGGGCCGGGGGCGGAGATCGGCGTAGAGGTCGGCAGCGGTGGTCGCGCGCCAGCGAACACCGACCCCACTCTTGACCAGCGCTCGGACTGCGCCGTACGCCTGGTGTGTCTTGCCCGCGCCGACGACCCCGGCCATCAGCAGGCTAGGTCCGGTGGTGACCTGTCGTCGGCCTCCTCGGCTGGGGGCGACGGCCGCGTCGGTGACCTTCCGGACCCACTCCAGGACCGTGGGGTGGTCGGCGACAGCCGCTTGATAGCGCGGAGGCATCCCGGCGAGCAGGGCGTCCAGCGGCGAGAAGGGCTCGGCGTCGTCCGGCAGCGCGGCATCGGCCGGGTCGATGTTGCGGGCGGCCAGGATCCTGGCCATGCGCTCCAGTGTGGCTTCGTTGCCGAGGAGCTGCGGTTCACGGTGACGGGTGTGCATCACAGCTCCTCGGCGTAGGCGGCAGACGCGTTGGCCGGGTTGGTCCACGCCTGGTGGGCGGGCACGTTAGGCCGGATTCCCGGCCGCGCCAGACCGCCGGGGCGAGCGTTCATCACCTCGTTGACCATGCTGGTCAGTACGCTCGGGTGCTTGGGGTTGGCCGTGAAATTCGCCAGCCCGGCTCGGATGTGCGTCGGTGCGATGCCCTCGTCCAGGAGCTTCTTGATGATCCGTCCGAGGTGCCCGATCACGTCGTTCGGGGGGCGCTGGTCGCACCCGGCGACGTACTCCCCGACGAGGTCCTTGGCGGAGATGCCGGCTGCGGGCGCGGTGCGCCCCGTAGGGAGAGAAGATCCAGGATCCAAGATCCTAGATCCAGGCGCCGAGCCTTCGGGCAGGCTTCGGGGAAGGTTCGGGGAGTCCTTGGGGAATGCCTCCTGACCTGGGGTTTCCGATCGGGAGCTGCCAGCGACGTCGACCAAGTGATCGGTGGCTGCCTGCCGGTCGGCCGGGGACACAATCGCGTGCCCGGAAGACGTCGAGGTGGCCTGGGCGGGCAGATCGAGGGGTCGGGGAGCGTTCGGCGAGGTCTCGGCGAGTCCTCCGGGAGTGGTGGGCGATCCCTCGGTCTGCTTGGTGCAGTTGCCCTTGCAGGGGCCGCACCGGCCGGCAGCCTGGTGCTGCGGGCACGAGGGCAGGCGGGACTGGCTCGGTTTGTCGATCTTCTGGTGCTCGGACCAGGTCACGATGTGGAGGTAGCGGCGGCCGTCGCAGCCGGTGTACCGGCAGATCAGGCCGGCGCTCGCGAGCTGGTGGAGATCGTCCTCGACGTGGACCGAGGTGTGCTCGGCGCGCAGGGGCCACAGGAGCCCAGCGATGATCGCGGCGTTGTCGCGGTGCCGTCCGTGGTCGTCAGCCTGCGTGAGGAGACCGAAGAAGGTCCGCTCGGCCTCGACGCTCACTTCGGCGAGCGACTCGGAGAAGAACGCCTCCGGCTTGATGGTGCGTATCCGGGCCATGTCAGCGGCTCCGACCGGTGGCGACCAGGTCGCTGCATGTGAGGGCGGCGCGCTGGATGTCGAAGGTGTGCGGCCGGGTCCAGTCCGCCTCCGGCCAGACCCGCAGGATCCAGCGGGCGGCGACCGTCGCCGTCGTCCGGCTCACCTCCAGGGCCTTTCCGCCCTCGTCCCGGATAGCGGCACGCGGGTGGGGCCGCGCCCGGCTCGGGTCGGTGAGGCTGACTCGGATCGTGGCCGCGCCCGGGATCATCTCTGCGAGCTGAGCAGCGAGGCGGTGCTGTCGTTGGGTATCCGGGCAGGCTGGGTTGACGCTCGGCGTGGCGAGCATGTGATACTCCGTTGTTCGTAGGAACGCGGTGCGGCGGTTCTCGTGCAAAAGCCCCGCCGCCCGCGAGATGTGGATCGGTACCCCTCGGGGTGTCGGCCCGGTGCTCGGGAGTTGGTAGCTCCCGGGCGCCGGTCTCATCCACCCCTGTGCACTCTGCGGTCTTCATGACCCGCGCGGGCTCGTCTCCTTCCCCTCCCGGCTGTTCCGTCGGCCAGTGATCTCCGCCTGTGGGCACCAGGACCATATGGCGACCCTCGGCCCAAGTCCAGCTTCTATAGACCAGCCCTCACCAGCAGCGGAACACTGCAATGGATGCTGACAACGCACAACGTACATTGCAGTTACGCCCTTCCGTCAACTGCAATGGCGAGGTACTGAACCTGACCGACCATGATCACCACTGAGGTGGATATGATGGCCGCCATGACGGAGATCTGGAGATGACCGAATCGCGCGAGCGCACCTTCTCGGAGTTGCTCGACTACCTGTTCCGAGAGGTGCACCCGAAGGGACGCGGCCCTTACACCTACGCGGAGGTCTCGCAGGGCATCCGTGACACCTCCGGCGTCACCATCTCCGCGAGCGCCATCCAGCAGCTTCGCACCGGCACCAACTCGAACCCGAAGATGCAGACCATCCGTGCCTTGGCCGGCTTCTTCGGCGTGAACCCGGGCTATTTCTTCGACGAGGAGGAGGCGGAGCGCCAGCGTGCCGAGATCCAATTGGTCGCCGCCATGCGCGACCAGGGGGTGCGCCGGGTCGCTCTGCGCGCGAACGGTCTCAGCGCTTCGAGCCTGAACATGGTGAACACCGTGATCGACCAGGCCCGAAGACTGGAAGGAATGCCCGACGAGTCGGAAGCGTCGGGACTGCTCGACGACAAGTAAGGGCTTGGCCGCACACAGAGCAGCGCGTGCCGCTCCCGTCGATCACGTCTCGGCAGGTTCAGAGCCGGTTTCCATCAGCACGATCACCCGGAGGAGGTCGCTGCGCATGGGCCGCAGGGCCATGATCCGCACGCCGACTTCTCGACCCCGATGGTGGGGAAGTCGAAGCTTGCGCAGGTCTCCGTCGGCGTGTTCGACCACCTCGCGGCGGTCCCACATCTGCCGTGCGGCCGGGGAACTCGTGAGAATGTCGCGCTCCAGCTGTCGCAGTGCTTCGTGGTCCGGATGGCGGGCGCGCTCGTAGCGGATCTGCCCTAGGTAGGAGCGAGCCCAGTCCTGCTCCCAGTTCACGAGCTGCTCGCGGGCCTCCGGACTCAGGAACGCCCACCGCATCTGATTCGCCTGGTGAGCCGCCCACGGAAACCAGTCCAGCAGCGGTTCGTTGTAGCCGATCACGTTCCAGGCGAGGTCCGTCACGAAGGCGGGATCGGGGGCCTGGCCGTCCAGAAACCGCTGCAGCACCTCGTCCATTTTCGCCGCCGCACCGGCCTCCGGAACCGCGGCGACCACCGGCGGATGGCCCACCGCCATCAGGTACAGGGCATCGCGCTCAGCGCGACTCAGCCCCAGCACCGACGAGAGTCGATCGAGAAAGTCAGCGGAGTATTTGGCCTCCATGCCCCGCTCCAGCGCCCCGTACCAGCGTTCACTCACCCCGGTCAGTCGAGCCACGTCACGCTGCGTCAGGCCCTTTGCCCTACGGCCCGGAGAGGTCAGCCCGGGGATCTCATCGGGATTCACCCTCCGCCGCCACGATTGCAGCAGCTCAGGCAGCGACTCGCCGCCACCTTCGCCACCCGCGACCCGCCCGCCCCGCACGTCCATAAGGGCGAGCCTAGGATGCGCTCACTGGGTGACATGCGCCATAGGGCGCCCAAACTCCCATCCGGGCGATCACGGTTCAGTCATTCAGCGTAGTCAGACATAACGGATAATCAAGTAATCAACTACTCAGAGTGCGAACCGCCTCGCGCCCGAATCACCGGCCTCCTACGTTTCCGGCCAACGGCGAGGAGTTGGCGACCGGGAAGGTTCACCCCCTCCGTCAGTGACCATCCGTAATCGGAACTGCCACTTCCAGGAAGCGTGAGTTCCTGCCTTCTCTTGGCATCCTCGGGGCTTCCGTTGACCCACAAGTTGACGCACCGCCGAGGCCGAAGGGGAGCACCGTGTCCTTGCCAGAAGTCGACACGCGTCGACTGCGCGCATCGTGCGAAGAGCAGATCAACCTCCTACGTCTGCCGCACCGATTCACCACCCGCCAATTGAGCGAGGCCATAGCCGAGCTTCGCGGGAAGCCCATCGTCCTGCAGCCGCTGAGCACGCTCGGCGCGGTCGATGCGCCGTGCGGAATGAGAATCGAGACCCCGGACGCCGATCTCCTCTTCTACGAGGAGGGCACGTCCGCCCACCACCAGCGGCACATCCTCACGCACGAGCTGTGCCATGTGTACTGCGACCATCCGGGAAGCGTGGAGGTCAACGCGGACACGGCTCGCTCCCTGGGGGTCAACCCGACGCTGGTGATGCGTATGTCCGGGCGGACGAATTACTCGACTGCTGACGAACGCGAGGCGGAGATGATGGCGACGGTCGTCCGCCAACGCATCTACCGCGAACGCGAGGCCCCTTCGCACCGCCCCGAGAGGGGCCCGGACAGCTGGGAAGCTCTCTTCGCCCAACCCATCAGGAGAGGCCGCTTCCGCGCATGACGAATGCTGTCTTCCTCGGGATGGCGTTGTTGCTCGCGTCGATAGCTGGCTACTGGGTGCTCGGACGCGGAACGCCCCGTCCGACCGGTACCTGGGCCATGGGCGCGCTTCTCGGCTCCTTCGCCCTGGCCTTCGCCTCCTATGCGCCGCTGTTCAGAAACGTCGCGGAGTCGATCGTGCCGCACGTCGGCCGGCTGCTGAGTAACTGCGCTTCTCTGGGTGCCGCCACAGCGGTTCTGGCCGTTTCCTTCCAGCTCAACCTCGAACCCTCCGAGGCGCGGCGGCGCATCAAGGTCCGTCTCGCCCTGCTCACCGCGTCGGTCGTCACCATGACCGCGCTGTTCGCCTACGAGCAGCTGACAGCTCGTTCTCCGCATGTCTACGCGCTCTATCTACTCCCCTACATTTCGTTCCTCGGGTTCTCCGTGGTCGACTTCCTGATGCAGGCCGTACGCCAGTCGAAGGCGACTCGGCGCGACAACATCCGGGGCGGGTTGCGGGTAGCCGCAGCAGGCTGCGTGTTCGCTCTCGTCTACGTCGTCTACAAGCTGACACGCATCGTCGGCCTCGGTCTGGGACTGGGCGACGAAACGCACGCGCAGTGCTCATCGCTCGTGACCTCGACGTGCGCCTTCAGCGTCACCTCCCCGGCACTCGCCGTCCTGCTGATCTGCCTCGGCCTCACGTGGCCCGCTGTCCTCTACCCGATCAACCAAGCCCGCCGTCGCCGCTGGGAAACCCGGTCCTTCGAGTCGCTCCGCCCCCTCTGGCAGGACCTGTCAGCCGCGATGCCGCAGATCGTCCTATCGTCGGCCGAGGACGTCGACAGCATCTCCGACGACTCCGACTTCCTGCTGCAGCGGCGCGTCATCGAGATCAGCGACGGCATCCTCGCCCTCCGGCCGTACCGGTCGCGCAGGGTGCAGGAGAGCGCGGCGTCGAACTTCCACACCGCTACCGAGCAGGGCGCCGCCGCTGTGGAGGCGGCTGTGGTTCGAGCTGCACTGGCAGACTCGAAGGCTGGCCGGTACGCGGACGAAGTCGCACCTCCGTCGGTAGACGCCGCCCGCGAGGATCTTCGGGCCGACACACAGTGGCTTCTCCTGGTGGCCGACGCCTACGCCCACGTCGGGCGTGTCGGCGTCGGCGGCCGGCCACGAACGATTGGAACCTGAAGACATGACCGACCCGACTCAGGACCCCCGCTTTCTCCAAGACCCCTACCCCACTTACGCGGCCATGCGCTCGGCATGCCCCGTACAGGCCGTCCCCAGCGGGTCCGGCGGGCGCCTCAGCTACCTGGTCACCGGATACGCCGAAGCCAGGGAAGCGCTCGCCGACGCCCGGCTCTCGAAGGACACCTCCGCGTTCTTCGCGGGCAAGGAATCAAAGCGGCGCCTCCACCCCGCAGTGGCGCACAACATGCTGTCGAGCGACCCGCCCGAGCACACCCGGCTGCGCAAGCTGGTCACCAAGGCGTTCACGACCGGGGCGGTCGCGGAACTGCGCCCGTTCATCGCCAGGGTCACCGACGACCTGCTGGACCAGTGGCCTGTCGGTGAGCCCTTCGACTTCGTGACAGGCTTGGCCGTCCCGCTACCCGTCATCGTGATCTGCGAACTGCTCGGAGTACCGGACGAAGACCGGCCCGACATCCAGCGCTGGTCCGGCGAACTGTTCGCGGCCGGACAGCCAGAGGTCATCGACGCGGCCTCGCACTCCCTGGCCGACTACATGACAGACCTCATCGCCGCCAAGCGCCGACGCCCCGGCACATCGCTCCTCGACCGCCTGATCTCGGCCCACGACGGCCACGACCGGCTCAGTGAGGAGGAACTGGTCTCCCTCGCGGTGCTCCTACTCGTGGCCGGCCACGAGACCACCACCAACTTCCTCGGCAACGCGACCCTCTCCCTGCTCCAGCACCCGGCCGAACTCGACGGCCTCCGCCAAAACCCGGACGACATCCCTACGGTGCTGGACGAGTTGCTTCGATTCGACTCCCCCGTCAGCACGGCCACCTTCCGGTACACCACGGAGGCCATCACGCTCGGCGGCACCGACATCCCGACAGGCGCACCGGTCCTGGTCGCCCTCGGAGCCGCCAACCGCGACCCAGAACGGTTCCCCTCACCGGACCAACTCGATGCGAACCGGGACGCTGCCGGCCATCTTGCCTTCGGGCACGGCATCCACCGCTGCGTCGGCGCTCCCCTGGCCAAGGCCGAGGCCGAAATCGCGCTGCGCGCGGTACTGACACGGTTCCCGGGCCTCCGGCTCGCCGTACCGCCCGACCAGCTTCAGTGGCGGCACGCCCGTCTTGTACGCGGTCTGGCCTCGCTTCCCGTCCTGAGCTAGTGCCGCGTCAGGCAACGTTTGCCTCTTCGGACGTCGACAGGTAGTCGGCCCGCACCCTGGTCCTGCCGGCTCTGCCGGGCAACCGGCGCGGGGACAACTTCACAATATGAGGAGCGGCCGACGACATAGCTGGGCCAAGGTCCGCCTCCGGGAAGACGAGGGCCCGCGCGCGCCCCGAAGGCCCCTTCGCTTCCGGTCCGTTGCGGATGTCCGTAGCGAAACCAACGGCTGTTCCGAGGGCAACCTTGTGGCCCCATGCGTGGTCATACCGGCGTGACCTCCCCCCTGATCCTGCGAGGCCGTGGCACCACGGCCCATTTCGAAGGCCGGTCCGTCCTGCTGGAGCAGAACGGCACCCACCGGCGCATTCCGGTGCGAGCGATCCAGGAGGTACGGGCGGCCGGGGCCAGGGGCGACACGGCCGAGATCGAGCTGACCAGCGCCGGGGGCGATCCCACCGTCTTCGTGGTGGCCCGGTCCTCCCCGGCGGCCGTGACGGCCTTCGTCTCGGCGGTGACCTCGGTGCTGCCCGAGCGGCGTGCCCCTCGCGACGGTATGGAGCTGGTGAGCGAGGAGACGTCTGCGGGTCCGGCGTGGCGGCTGTTCCTGACACGGCACTCCGGAGCGGTCGCGGCGGCCGTGTGCGCGGTGGTCCTCTGGGCCGCCCTCGTGGTTTACGTCGCGGCGACGGGAGAGCCGGGCCAGTGGCTCATGCCGCTCTTCGGGGCGCTGATCCTGCTTGGCGCGGGCCGCTATCTACAGCTGGCCGGCGGCATCATGCGTGACCACTGGTCCACCCGTCGTAACGGCATCACGGTCGCCGCGACCTCCGCAGGACGAAACAGCGCGCGCAAGGAGATCTGGCGGTTCACCGATGCGGAGGGCCGGGCACGCACCTACGTCGGCAGCGGGAAGATCGTCAGTCGCGACCCGCGCAGGATCGAGGTGCGCTACGACCCACGCCACCCCGACAAGCTGTACGCCCCGCAGCCGGTGCTCGTGTACGTGGTGGTCGGGGTCGTCGTGCCCCCCATGCTGGCGGGTCTCCTCGCCATGGGGCTGTGGCTCACACTCTGGCAGCTCGTCGACGTGCTCATGGGCTAACCCAGGCTGGGCCGCGAGGAGGCCCGGACCGTCGGCGGTGCGCTGGTGCCGTATCAGGCGACGTTCACCCTGTCGATGACGGCGCGTAGACGTCGGTCGTCGGCGTGGCGGTTCCGCCAGATGATGTAGCGGCGGATCATGCTGCCCTGCTCCTTGTGGCTGGCGTGGTCGGTGCCGTCGAGGGTGAAGTAGCGCAGGGCGGTGAACTGGGCCTCGATGCGGTTCAGCCAGGAGCTGTTGGTCGGGGTGTAGGCGAGCTCGACGTTGTTGGCTGCGGCCCAGTCGCCGACTCGGAAGTCCTTCTTCGTGGTCAGGTGCGGGGAGAAGTTGTCGAGCACGATCGCGATGCGGATCTTGGGCGGGTAGAGGCTGCGCAGGTAGCGGCAGAATTCCAGAAACCTGGTGCGGTTCTTCTTCGGCTTGATGTGGCCGTAGAGCTTGTCTTTGCCCAGGTCGTAGGCGGCGAACAGGTGCCTCACCCCGTGCGGGCGGGTGTAGGTCGCCCGGCGGCGGGGCCGGGGTTCCCGGTGGGGATCCTTGTGCCGTCCGCCGCGCTCGGCCCACTGCCGTCCGGGGTGGGGCTGGAGGTTGAGCGGGCCGAACTCGTCGAGGCACAAGATGACGTCGGGTTCGCCGTCGTCGGGTATGACCTCGCCGTCGGCGATCGCGTAGAGGTCGGCGTAGTCGGGGTCGCGGGAGGTCTTCCAGGTCTTTATGCGTTGAAAGGACACGCCCTCCTCGCGGAGCAGGACCCGCAGGCCCTCGTGGCTGATGTCGTCGACCACCCCCTCGGCGACCAGGAAGTCGGCCAGCTTGGCAAGGCTCCAGGTCGAGAACGGCAGGCCGTGCTCGGCCGGCTTGGACTTGGCGATCTTCTTGATCTCCCGGCGTTCCGGGAGGGTGAACGTCCTGGGCCGGCCGCCCTTGTACTTGGGGTAGAGCGCGTCGAAGCCGTCGGCGTTGAAGTTGTGGATCACGTCCCGGACCCGGTCCGGGCTGGTGAACGTCACCTCGGCGATCTTCGCCACGGGCATGCCCTGCGCGGACAGCAGCACCATCTGGGCCCGCCGCCAGGTCACCACCGAACCGGTGCCCCTGCGGATGATCCGCAGCAGGCGCCGCCCCTCGTCGTCGTCGATCTCCCAGACCCGCACACGTTCAGCCACGTGATCATTCTGGCCGCCCGATGCCGCCCGCCGCAGCAACCTGGCGACACATCACCACAGGGCGAACGTTGCCTGATGCGGCACTAGTTAGGACGTTTCTTCTGGGATCACTCCCGCAGGGGCTGGGTGTCAGTGCGGCATGTGAGAGTGCTGGGCATGACGATGCCAGAGGGCCCTGCGCGAGTGCTGCCTGAGATTGGACGCGACTTGTTCGACGTTCTCGTCATCAGGACCGACTTCAGCGACGACGAGGCGTGGAATGCGGTGGTTGGGGAGTTGCGCCGCCCGTGGGGGCCAGGCGGTGAGACTGCCGCAACAGTGCAGTTGGTCGAAGCGCCCGCTTGGTCAGGAGCAACGCCCGACGAGGTTCTTGCCGCCGTGGTGGATGAGGGCCTGATTGTCGTCTTCCTCGCTGACCGCGACACGATGAAGTCGCCGGAGCAGGCGTTGCTGGCTCTGTCGACACTCTGGGAGGACGTGAGTGGCCTCGACCCCGTCTATTACCAGGAACTCATCGAGTCGCCGGAGCCCCGTGAGTTTCGAGCCGTGCCCGCCGCGGTACACGGCGTCCAGGTTGACCTGGCGCTCGGCAACGTGGACTTCGCAGAGTACGCTGCGGCTGCTTCCGCAGAGCCTGATCAGGTACTGCGGCCCATCTGACGGCAACAGCGGTGGCCGTTTCCTCGGCAGAGGACGGGTTGGGCTCGTTCATCCCGCACCCCCTGACCGGGGCGCGAGCCGGTCAGGACTGCTCGGCGGCCACCTTCCGCAGCCAGCGGAGCGTCTGGCGCCGGTTGGCCAGCAGCACCACGTCGGCGCCGGCGCCGAACTCCTCGATCTTCGCCATCACGCGGGGTCGCATCTTGCGCCGATACGTGGCGACGTACTTGATCACGCCCCAGTGGATGCGGTTGTGCACTCCGTTGCCCTTGTGCCCGGCCCCGTGCCGGAGCTGCCGGGAGAAGATCCCGTACAGGGCCGCCACGGTCGACACGTCCATCAGGACCACCGTGTCGCAGGCTTCGAGCCGTACCTGCAGCGTCGAGTTGTAGTTGCCGTCGATCACCCACCGCGGCTGCGAGACCAGCTCGCGCTGCACGTCGGTGAACGTGTCCGTGGGCAACGCGTTCCACTCATCGTCGTAGAACGCGGCGTCCAGGTGCGTCACCGGGGCGTCGAGGATCCTGCCCAGCTCGCGGGCCACGTGGGACTTGCCACTGCCTCCGCAGCCGACGATGGCGACCTTCCTCATGGTGCTCCAGGGTAGAGAGGTTGAGGTGATCGGAGAGCCAACTCGCGGGCCGTGCTGTGTCTGGCCTCTCTCCTGCCTGTTCAGTTCGTCGCTCAGAGAGCCCCTACCGACGATGAGTGTCGCCACGCGCCCTGGCTCCCCTGGTGCTCGACGCGCGGTGCAGGGTGGGCTGCCCTGGTTGCCCAAGCGTTACACCTCAACCCTGTGCGCCAGTCCCTTCCTGCTGAGGGTGGGAGTGTTCGACGTTGGCGCGGATCACCTCGTCGCTGCCCCGCAATGCCTCTGTCATCCTTGCGAGCCAGGGCTCGGGGAGGCTGCCGCTGCCCAGCGCGCATGCACGGACGAGCCGTTGGGCCGCCTCGAGCTGGCGCGGCTCGGCGAGGCTGGTGAACCGGTGGTCAGCCAAACACTCACGGGCGGCGTAGCCGTCGGTCGCCGCGGCGGCCCGGCGGTGGAGCTCTGCAACCATCCGGTGCGCTGCGTCTTCCTGGTGCGGCTCCAGCAGGCCCAGGATCGTCAGGCCGAGGCGCGTATCGAAGACGGTCATGCCCTGGTCGGGTTGGTGCTCGACGTAGTCCTCGACCAGCGTGTCGAGGAGGGGTACGGCCGGGCCGCGAAGGGCCTTTCTGCACATCACGTCGAGGCAGCCGGTGACGGCGTTCTCCCAGCGTTCTCCGGGTGTGGTCATGGTGATGAGCGCTGCGGCGTCGGTGGGGGTGTGGCTGAGTGCGGCCAGGACGGCGACCTGGCGGCCGTCCAGCATGCGCTGCCCGATGCCCCGGTGTTCCTCGATGTGGGCCAGCGCCTCCGCCCAGCGGCTGGCCGTGGTCAGGGTGCGGGTGCCGTCGGCCAGGACTACCTTCCACAGCCAGGTGCGCACCTCGTGGCGGTCGCTGTCGGTGAGGGTGAGGTCGGCCGGGACGTGGACCCCCTCGAACTGAGCGCTGGTGCCTTTGGTGACGGCGTCGAAGAGGTGCAGCAGACGGTGGCGCCCGTCGTCGGCGGCGCCCGCGCGGATCTGGAGGCGGGCGAGGTTCACCACGGGTTCGAGGGCGCGGATCGCGGTCATGCCGGGCAGGGGGGTGGCGTGGAGGTAGGCGGCGGCGTGCTGGTGGCACATCTTCCGCGCGAGGTCGGGCAGCCCTAGGTCGGAGGCGATGAGGGCGGCCTGGTTGTAGACGGCCGAGGCGAGGCCCTGGTCAGCCTTTGCGGCTGCGGCGTCGGCGAGTTCGGCCAAGCCGTGCACGCGCCGGGGCAAGGGCAGGCACGCGGGTCGAAATCGGTAGATGAGCGGAAAGCGCTGGGCTATGGGTCCGTTCAGGTCCATGAGGTCCCCCGGGGATGAAGACGACGAGGAGCGGGGAAGGGCCGCGTGGTGCCCGCCGGCCGGTCGGCGGGCACCACGCAGGCGGATCAGCTACTGCCAGGTGACGCGGACGCGGTTCAGCGGGGTGTCGAGAACGAAGACACCGGGCTGCCCGACGGCGGGCGCGTCGAGCGGCAGGATCTCGAACGTGGCGTCCCGGCCGCGGTACTCGCGATCCCAGGCGCGGACGGCATCGGCGACCCGGGCGGCCAGCTCGTCGCCCCCGGGGCCGTGGCCGATGACACCGAACTCCCAGAGCTTGCCGCCCTCGGGGGTCTTCTCCGTGGAGGGCCGACGGGCGAGGTAGGTGACTGCGCCCTTCTCGACAGCGGCCGTGGCCGAGGGGTAGGGGTCCTCGGTGAGCACCGTGCCCTTGGCGGTCTGGGGGAAGAGCATCCGGATCAGCCCGGACGGCATGACGCAGGAGACGAACAGCTCCATCCACTCCGGGGACTCCCCGGCGCGGACCGTCATCCCCGTCCACACCTCGACGCGCGGCTGGTCAAGAACACCGGCGAGGGCATCGGCGTCGAGCGCCAGTCCGGCCGGGGCCTGGAGGCGCACGGCGCCGTCCGTGCTGAGCGGCACGGCGCGGCGGTCGTCGTCGGCGATGCCCCGGCGCAGCGGCATGAAGGTGTTCATCTCCGAGCCGACCGAATGCCACCGGCCTTCGCGCGCCACGTAGATGATGGAGCGCGAGACGCTGCCCGTGAGTCGCTGCGGGGTGACGAGTCGGCCGCCCTCGGCGAGCTGGTCGAGCCAGGCGTGGGGGATGCCGTGCGCGCCGACGGTGGCGATGATCCGGTCGTACGGGGCACCTTCGGCGTGGCCGAGGGCGCCGTCGCGCGTCAGGGCCTCGACGTTGGTGGCTCCAGCGGCGGCGAGGTGGGCTCGGGCGCCTTCGACCAGGTCGTCATCGACGTCGATGGTGGTGACGTGTCCGCTCGGGCCGACGAGGTGGCCGATCAGGGCGGCGTTGTAGCCGGTGCCGGCGCCGAGTTCGAGGATGTGCTCGCCCGGCTGGGCTTCGAGCTGGTCCAGCATGAGGGCGACGACGGCTGGCTGGGAGGCGCAGGAGATCGAGGTGCCCTCGGGGTCGTACTTCACGTTGACCGGGCTGTTGTCGTAGGCGTCGGCCAGCGAGGTGTCAGGGACGAACAGGTGCCGGGGCACGGTGCGCAGGGCGGCTTCGACCGCGGGGGTGCGGGCGTGGCCGTCGGCCTTGATCTGGTCGACCAGGGCGTTGCGGAGCTGTTCGGCGTTGGCCCCGGGGGCGGTGAGTGTGTCGGTGTTCACCGTGCTGACGCTATGGGCCGCAAAGCCTGATTCTGTTGCTGACGCGGTGTTTTCACTCGAACCCATGATTGCCTCTCGTGCGATGTTGAACAGGGTGTCCTGGTCGGCGGACGGCAGACCGGCACGGTTGGCGTGGAAGATGGCGTGGTGCGCGATGACGGCGCGCAGTCCGCGGGTCAGGTCGCCCTGGGCGGCAAGGTAGGCGAGCGTGGTGCCGACACGCTCGAAGGCGGCGACCCAGTCGCCGTGGCCGTCCAGCGGCCCGCGCTCGCGGCACAGGCTGCGGGCTTCGGTGGTCATCAGGGTCCGCATTGCCGAGGTAAGGCGCGGGGACCCGGGCGTGCCGGTACCGGGGCGCAGTGCGGAGACCTTCGCCCACACGTCGCCCTGCTCGAACCAGTCGAGACCCGAGGCACGCATCAGGCTGCTCATCAGCAGTATGGCGGTCTCGCGCCGCCCCAGGTGCCCGTCCTTGACGGGATAGGTGAGCAGGTGGCGGCTGTCCTCGTGGAAGAGGGCGTGCGCGGCTGCCATGGCGTCCGCACCGCCGAACGCCTCGGTCTCCGGCTCGTAGTTCCCGGCCGTGCAGGACTGCGCGGTGCCGTCGGCCCCCCACTCGTCCAGCAGAGTCAGCACGGTCGGTGACGGCTGGTCGGCAACGTACCGAAGGCGCCAGGGCTGCTTGTTCATGAACCACCAGCCGCTGAGCTGCCCGTCGGCCTCGGCGGCGAGCAGAACGGGGGCGAGGCGTTCCGTGACAGCCCGTCGCCCGGTGTCCCGGTCGGGGAAGGTGATGTTGTGCTGCTGCCAGCGATCGGGACACATCGAGAAGTCCTTCGGTCGGGTTCAGGCGGTGAGCAGGCAGGCGTCCCAGGCGGTGCGGGGCGGCTCCGCGCTGTCTGCGGTGGTCAGTCCCAGCGCGGTTCCGGCGGCACCGTCGAGGAGCCCGGCGCCCGCCGCGTCCTTCAGCAACAGGGCAGCGGCGTCGTCCGGGGCGGTGCCGGGCGGGACCAGCATGGTGAGAAGGGCGGGGATGATGGCGCGGAGCTGGCCGACGGTGGCCCGGTCGGCGTCGGCGGCGGCACGCGCCGCGATGTGTCAGACCGGCGAAGCCGTGGCACAGGCCGCTGTCCGTGGTGACGCGAAGCTGCACGCGGTCGCTCAGCGCGTCCAGCAGGGCGGCCTCGGCCTCGACCTGAAGGTCGCTGTCGCCGAGGGCGAGCGCGGCGAGCTGCTGTGCGCGGGCGAGGCCCGCGGTGCCGTAGCACCAGCTCGGCCGCCGTGGTGCCGCGGCCGCGGGCCGGCCGCTGCGCAGTTCCTCGCGGCTGATCCAGTACGGCCAAGCCGTGCCGCGCCCGGTGGGCGCCTTCCACTGCTCCAGCCAGGCAAGAATGGTGCGCATCGCCTGATGGTGGCCGGTGACGGTGGTGCCGTGGCGGGCGGCAAGCGCCAGCAGCGCGAGGACCGCGCCGACGCCGTGTGCCATGCCGTGGTTGGCGTGCCCACCGGGGAAGCGGTCGTCCGGCCTGCCGGACGGCCCGGTCGGTACCCACCAGCCCGGCAGGCGTTCGCCGCTGTCGGTGACCGGGTCGGTCAGGCGCACGCAGTAGTCGAGAACGGCCCGGGCCACCGGGCCCGCAGGGTCGCGGCGCAGCAGGTAGGCGCCGTACCCGCTCAAGCCCCGGATGGCGTCGAACTCGGCGAGTGCCGGAAGCTGCCCTGCTTCGATCCGGCGGTGCGCGGCGTCAAGGCGCCGCCGGGCGTCTGCCGTCACCTGCCGGTCCAGCACATCGAGGCCGCGCTGGTAGGAGTCCGGAAGCTGGTCGGCGGCGCACGCCACGGCATGGGCGAGCGCCGGGGCGCCGTAGAAGGGGTGGCTGTCCGGGCCGCTGGTGAAGGGCTCGCGGGTCGAGGCGGCCAGCCAGTCGTGGGCGCGCTGCCAGGGGGCAAGCCCGGCCGCGGCGCGTTCGATGTGCAACAGGGCGATGCCTGTCGGGCCGTAGGCGAGGTGCTGCCGGTTGGCGTCGTCAGTGGCCGCCGTCGGCGCCTGGTCGGGATGGGCGAGCCGGTCGGCGATGGCGGCGGCCACCGCGGCTGCTGTGTGGGTCACGGTCGCCTCCCGGCGCGGGCGGTGAAGGCCAGGGCGGCGGCGCGGGCCAGGTACAGGCAGACCTCTTCCTCAGGGAAGTCCACCGCGACATGCCGCACGAAGTGGACGTGCAGTACGCCGTCCACGGCGATGCCGTCGGCGTGCGGGCCGGACAGGTGCGGCCCGTACGCGGCGAGCGCAGCGGTGCGCTCGGCCCAGGCGTCCACGATCGCGGCGCCGCCGGGCGCTGACCGAAGGGCCGCCCAGTCACCGCGCGGGTCTGCCAGCCGCACGGCGTCGGTGAACTGCGAGCGCGGTACCGGGTTCGGCGAGGTCGGCTCGATGTGGTCGATCAGCCAGCGCGCGCCGGCGTCCGGGCTGCCGAGGAGGGCGGAGGCGATGGCGAAGAAGTGCGCGGCCACGAGCGTGCGCTGCGCGGGCCGGACAGGCTGGGCGAGCTGCGCCACCGTGGCCACAGAGTCCGCGCGGAACACGGTCTCGGCCGCGTCCCATGCCGGTCCGGAGCCCCACCGGCCCGTCTCGCGGTAGGAGGTGGGGTAGCGCAGGTCCGCCAGCAGCCCAGCGGTCCGCAGCTCGTCGGCCCAGGCGCTGACCGTGTGGGTGGTGTCGGCGAAGTCCTCCGGGTCCGGCAGTGCGATTCGCAGGCGGAGGTGCTGCTGGGGGTCGCGGAATCGGACGTACCACCAGCGAGGAGAGCCGAGGCGCCGCATCAGGTCGGGCACGTGCCGAGTCAGCAGGGCGTCTTGACGCCGAGGGTCGCCGTACAGGGCCACGAGGAGCACCGGGGAGGTGGCCGGGGTCTGGATCTGGGCTGGGGAGAACGTGCGGGCGGTGGTCGGCGTGGGTAGCGCAGGCCAGGCCGGAGGACGGACCGCTTTGAGGGGTACCGCGATCTCGTGGGCCCGGCCCCCGATCCAGCCGTCCGCCCCGGGCGGAGCGGCTTCCGTCAGCAGCGCCGTACCGGTGCGGTCGAGGTGTTGGCGCAGCAGGCTCCGGTGGCCGGGCTCATCGAGGTCGAGCGGCAGGCGCCGGTCGTCCTGGACGAGGTACACGTGCCGCGGCAGGCGCCGGTGCTCCCGCCAGCCGGACAGCGCCGCGTCCCAGTCCGAGCCGGGGCGGTGACGGTCGGGGAGGTCGCCGGCCTCCAGCCGCCATCGGGCCGCGACCAGCACGATGCGGCCGTACCGCAGGCGGGGGAGGAACGGCATTGCTGCGGCGGCACCCCAGTCGAACCGGGTGACCTGAGCGTTCTGCGCCCGGGACACCTCGGTGATCAACCGCGCCAGGGGCAGGGTGTGCTCGGCGAGGTTCAGCGCGTTCATGCCGCCGGCCTCGACGCGCACGCCGCGGCTCGGGGCCGCCAGGTACATCCGGCGCCCGTCGCACGCCACCGCCAGATCCGTCGGCGAGAGCACCGCGGCGTCGGGGGCTCGGTGCTCTTGCAGGCTGATCACCAGGGGCAGCACGCGCGGGGTTCGGGTGACGTGGGCGGTGTCGGGCAGCAGCGCGGGGAAGGAAAGCTGCGCCGCCACCGTGCCCTCGTCAGCCCTGGGCAGGTCAGCCAACTCCGCGCGCAGGCACTCGCGTTGTGTGGCCGGGAGGACGCCGAGGAAGCGTCCGGCGGTAACCCCGGCTCCGCGTGACACGCTGGTCAACTCCACGGTGAACCGCCCGCGGCGGACTTCGGCGAGGGTGGCCGCGTGCAGCCGGACGCCCACCTCCAAGTGGGGCGGTACCCGCGGTTCCTGCGGGCCTCGGTCCAGAGCGGCCACGATCTCGTCGGTCAGCACGACCTCGTCGCGGCCGTCGAGCGCCGCGGCCTGGGCGAGCCGGAGCAGCACATCGTCCCGCGGCGACAGGCGCCGGCGGCCTTCGCCGGTCGGCCTGCCCGGGTACCCGTCCGGGTAGCCGACGCCGCTGTCTGCGACAACTTCCATAAGCGGCACCATGGTGCCGACGCCGAACCGCTCGTAGAACCGCTGGTGGTACTCGTTCCAAGGCTCGGTTCCGTACGGGCGGGCGCAGAGACGGGTGAGGATCGTGGCGGCGCGCTCAACCTCGCGGGCGACCAGATCGGGGAGCACCACGGTGGCGTCCAGGCACAGGTCCAGGGCGAGCGGGTGACGGCGGAGGCCCGGCACCAGATCGCGCATCCGGGTTGCTACGGCGTCCCGGCCCTCTGCGGTGCCGCACTGCTCCAGCCCGGCGTGGACGGCGCGCAGCTCCCGGACGACGGGTGCCAGGAGACGAATGTCCTCGGTACGGACCCCGTCGAGCTGGGTGACGAGGTGACCGAGCGCGTCGGTCTCGGTCGCCGGCGCGTGGAGGTTGGTGATCAGCACGCGCCGCCGCACCAGGCCCGCGAGGAGCCGCTTGACGCGCTCCGGGGCCACCGCCGGGAACTCGGCCATCAGCTTCTCGGCGAGTTCCCCGATCCGGATCGGCGCGTCAGCCGCGCGGAGGATAAGCCGGACCGGCGCCGACAGCTCGACGGACACCTCGACCGCTCGCCGCTGACCGGTCGGCCCGTCGTCCTGGTAGGGAACGACGAGACTGCCGTCGCGCTCGAAGGTGGTGTTGTTGACGACGACCGACAGGAGCGGCAGCAGCTCTCCGCTTCTTTCTAACTGCTCGGTCAGCCTCCCCACCCACTCCGCACCGGCGCGGGCCACGACCAGGTGGTTCTGGCCCCAGCGGGAGTGGGGCTCGGCGTCGAAGGTGGCCGTGGTGACTCCGGCGAACAGTCCGAACGGTGTGGGCCGGTGCAGCGCGCGCAGGAGGTAGCGCGCCACCGACACTCCAACGCGGCGGACTTCGCGGGTAGAAGGGGAGTTAGCACCCTCCAGGACCTCGACTTCGGCGGCGAGAACCGGGCTGGCATGGCGGAGGGCCTGTGCGATGCCCGGGTCGTGCCAGATGCTGCGAATCCAGGCGAGGCGTCCCGTGGTGACCTCCTCCAACTCCTCGGCTCGGAAGGACCGGTCGTCGAAGTCAGGTAGGGGAAGCTGGGTCACCGACGGTCGAGCGGCTGCGCGCACCAGGGCGGTCGTGCCCGCCTTGAACGCTGGGGGTATAGCCACGTGACGTGTCCCTTCGTGCGTCTGGAGGGGCGGTCGGAGCCGACGCGCCGAGTAGCGCGACAGCACCGACCGCGGTTCATGACCTGATGGCCGGGTTCAGACGGTCAGGGTCAGTCAGTGAAGGTGACGCAGGCACCGCAGGAGCTGCCGCACCCGTCGTCGGTCAGAACGGTCAGCCCGGCCGCGTCGGACACCTCCAGGAGGGAGACGTTCAGGTCGAACCCGTCCGACTGGCCGCCGGCCGCCGGCTCCTGGACCTGGGTGGTGCTCTTGGTGACGATTCGCGTCATAACAACTCCAGGTGATTCGTTGGTGTGTAGGACAGGTGGTGCTTGCCAGCGCACTGAGGACCGTGGCGTAGCGACGGGGCTACGCCATGGGTTCAGCTTCTGGCCATCCCGGTCCGATGGTCGGGCCGGGAAGCTCTGGGGTGCCGCTCGAAGGTCCGGTCCTTTGCCCAGGACCGTCGAGCAGCCGTCTATGCGGCGGGCACAAGATCGTCCAGGCTGACGACCTCGTATTCCCGCAGTTCGCGTACGAGCTGAGAGGCGAGGAACCAGCCGATCTGGGGGTGGTTGTAGGGCAGGGGAGCGTCCGAGGCGGCGAGGGGCTGGATGCCGTCGGCGGTGTACTGGTACGGGGTGCCGATGACGCCGTAGAGCGGGAACCGCGTGGCCAGCAGGGCGACATGTCCCTTGCTCCTGAGCCGGGGGCACCGCCGGGCCGCCATCCGGGCGTGCTCCAGACACACCGGCGGCTGCGCGGTCTTCACCGGCCCGGTGTGGTCGTCGCTGTCATCGGCCGTCTCCACGAAGAGGATGCCGTCGCTGCGCTTCAGCGGGACCGTGCACACCTGGCAGCGCAGGAGCGCCATCGTAATGCGCTGGCGGAGCGGGTGCACCAGCCGCCACCTCGGACTCCCGGTGGGCTGTCCCGCGAAGCCGAGTGACATGGAGTACCGGGCCCACAGCACGCCGCGGAGATCTCGGTCGGGCCCTGCCTCGTCCTTGTACCCGAGCCGCGGGCGCCGGTCAGGACCGATGCGTACGTTCAGGTTGAGGAGGGAGTCCGCCTCTTCGTCTTCACGAGCGGTGATGTACGGAACGACCAGGTCGGCTGCGGTGATCGTCATGCCGCGCTTCCGACCGTGAGCGCGAGCGGCCGGTGGGGGGCGACGATACGGCCGTCGGGGAGGAGTTCTCCGGTGTCCTCGAAGACAAGCACTCCGTTGCACAGCAGGCTCCAGCCCTGCTCAGGGCGGGGCGCGACGGGTCGCGCGGCCTCCCTGTCGGGAGCCATGGCCGTGGGGCACGGCGGGTTGTGCGCACACATGGTACTCGTCCTCTCGGGTGGGAAGTTGGGCCCTCTTCGGCCAGCTACGGTGCCGTGGGGGAACACGGTTCGGGCACGGCCGAAGAGGGGGACTTGTGGCACCGGCCCATGAGGGCCGCTATGGCTGCTGCGCTGTAGCCGTAGAAGCGCCCCAGGGTGGTGGCAGTGCGGTCGCCCTCGAGCGTGAGTGGTCTCTCTCCCCCACTCGACAACGAAGCAGGGATCCGGGTGAGACGACCACTGCACGCGCAGGTCTCTTTAATCGCGGTCATGCCGCGCCCTGCGGGTCACCTGCAGGCACGATGCAAAGGTCGAGTCCCACCTCACGGAGCGGCAGGAATCGTGTTGCCTGGTTGGCGTATCCCTCGAACGTCAAAACGGCCCTCCGATCAGGCGGATTGGTAGACGGTGACGAGCACTGCGAACACGGTGACGACGAGGAGAACCTGAGCGCCGGCCTGTCTCCAGCCCCAGCCCTTCGCATCCATCCACCGCAACGGTCGCCTTCAAGTCGGACCGGACAGCTCCTCGGGGATCACGAGGTGAATGAATGCCTGGTACCGCTCACCCAGCTCCTTGATCACAGCGCGATACTCGTCGTCATCGGAGCTGATGTTGTGCCGGTCGAGGACGATCACGCCGTCCGCGAAGCCGCCTCGGATCAGTCGCTCGACCTCCCCCCAGCCAGGGCGCTTCCAGGGCGGCGTGTAGACGCCACAGCCGGCACCCGAGCCGGGGAGGCACGTCGTGGTCACGGGAACGGCTACGTCGTGAAACCTCGCTCCCATTGCGTAGCCACGCTGCTCAGCCTCGGTCTGGAGGGTGTTCCAGTCCTCATCCGGCCTGGCACTCCTGCTAAGCACCAAGCTGTACGCCAACACCCGGAGACGGCGATCACCGGAGCGGCGGTCGCACCTTTCGGTCGCCTCGCGACGGAACTGCTGACGGAGCCGGACGAGCTCGCCGCTGCGCGCCGGACGCTCCAGCGGGGCGGGTTTGCGGTGCCACTCCTGGGTTCGAGCAGTGTCGGTGTCCGTTCGGTCCCGGGATCCCATCAGGCTGATCCGTGGGCTGGAGACGGCGATCATGTCGCCCAGGCTTCTACGTGTCTTCATGGTTGCCTTCCCCTAGATCGAGCTCAGCCCGCGCAGGGCTCATCCGACGGTTGCGCAATGCGTTCGGTCCGACCGACCACTACGTTCGCTACTGACGTGAATCAGGTCCGTGCCAGGCGCCGTTCGGATACCGTGTGATCAGCTCGTACCGACGATGAAAGCGGTACGGAACCTCGGTGGGCAGGCCCTGGATGGAGCCTCACACGCTGGCTCCGCAGGCCCCATGGAGAGCCGCCCCTGTCGCTGACATCGACCGCGGGTGAACGGAAGTCCACGGTGGAGGAGGAAGCGTGGGGCAGCAGCCGAACGAGCTGACTCCGGACGCCGGCCCATGGCACCGCTGGGGTTACGAGCTACGCCAGTTCCGCGAAGCCCGTCTGCTGTCGCAGCAGGCTCTGGCTCGCCGGGCGTTGATCGACCGTTCACATCTCGGGCGCTTCGAGCGCGCTGAACGTCCCGTCCCGAAACATGCGGCCATCGCTCTCGACGACGTCCTCGATGCCGCCGGTGCATTGGTTCGTGGCTGGGACAGCGCGGAGCGCGAGGCCCCCCAGGACTGCTCTGTCCCGGTGTCCAGAGCCGGGACAGCGACTCATGGGGCCAGGACACGGGGTCATGGGGCCAGCGCCCCGGAGACCCTGGCCATGAACGCGGTCGTGCGGGCAGGCTCGCTTGGAGACGACACGGACACGGTCGTCGTCCCCGCCCGCATCCACGGAAGGATCCTCTTCGTGCCCGTGCCCCGCCGCGTTGTTCTCGCATCAGGGATCGCCAGCCTGGCTGCGACAGCCATGCCGGCCGCGAGGCCGGCGGCTGCCACCGAACTCGCCGACATGGGGTCTCCCTTCGAGCACTTCGCGCAACTCCGCCGGGTCATGATCCAGACCGACAACCTCATCGGCCCCCGGCACGTGTTGCCCGCCCTGCAACAACACCTCGTCTCCCTTGCCACAAGACGTCGATCCGCTCGTGGCACCGACGCCATCGAGCTTCTCGCCTTGGAGACGCGATACGAAGAGCTGGCAGGCTGGTTCGCCCAGGACATCGGCGACGAGCGCACCGCCCACGGCCACACCGCGAAAGCACTGGACGCTTCCCACATCACCGGCGACACCGATCTCACCGCGTACATCCTCGGCCGTAAGGCACAGCTCGCGGTCGACACCGGTCATCCTGCCGACGCTCTCGGCCTCGCCGCAGCCGCCCGACGCACCGCCCGACCCGGGAGCCGCCTCGAAGTCATCGCCGTTCTGCACGAGGCCCACGCGCGTGCCGTACTCGGTGAAGGCAGCGAAGCCCACAGGGCTTACGACACCGCGCTTGCTCTCCTCGGTTGCGCGGGCTCCGACGGTGTCTGGGGTTCCTGGCTCGATGCGGCGTACATCAGCACCGCCCGAGCTCGCTCCCTCGCCGTGCTCGGCGAGTATGAGCAGGCCGCGGCAGGCTTCGACAGCGCCCTCGCAATGCTCCCGTCTGCATATCGCCGGGACCGCGGTGTCTACCTAGCTCGCGCTGCACGTGCCCATGCGGGCACAGGCAACGTGACCCTCGCTGCCCGAATCGGTGGGCAGGCCGTCGGGATCGCCGCCGAGACCGGATCTGCCCGCATCTTCGGACAGCTCGACCGGCTCGACCAGGCACTGGCCCCCGCAACCGGCGAGGACGGCGTCGCCGAGTTCCGCGCCTCACTCGACCGTATCGTTCTGCATCCCGCCTGACTCACCCGCGTACACCGCCTGGAGATACCGTGCCCCGCCCGTACGTCCTGTTGTCCGCAGCTGTATCGATCGACGGTCACCTCGACACCCGCCCGGGCGAGGACCGGCTCCTGCTCTCCAACAAGGAGGACTTCGAACGCGTCGACTCCGTACGAGCCAGTGTCGACGCGATCCTTGTCGGCGCCGGCACACTCCGCGCCGACAACCCCCGCCTCCTCGTCAACTCGGCGGAACGCAGGGCGTCCCGGGTCGCCGCCGGTGAGCCGGAGTACCCGCTGAAGGTCACCATCACAGGAACGGGCAACCTTGATCCCGGCTGGAAGTTCTGGCACCACGGCGGAGACAAGCTCGTCCTGGCCGTGGGCCACGAGGCCACCGCGAAAGCTCGCGCCAACCTCGGTGACCTGGCTACCGTTCAGAGCGTGCCCGCCGAGGCCGTATGGTCGGCCGCGCTCGACATCCTCGGCGACGAATACGCCGCAAAGCGGCTCATGGTCGAAGGCGGTGGCACCGTTCACACACAGCTCCTCGAAGCAGCTCTTGCCGACGAACTCCAACTCGTCATCGCCCCGCTCTTGGTCGGCCAGTTCGATGCGGTAAGGATGCTCGGCCCCGCGAGCTACCCTGGCGGCCCCGCCGCCCGCCTCCGGCTCCTGGAGGCCCGCCAGATCGGTGACGTGGTACTCCTGAGGTACGCCCCCAAGGACACTTCGACGGAGCCCCGATGAGCACCACCCCTTCAGCCGGCGCCCCCGGCACCGGCCGCGAGCCCAACAGCGCAGACCGGAACTGGCTCGCCCTCGCCTGTGAGCTGGCCGCCCTCTGCCCACCTTCGGAGACCGCCTTCAGCGTGGGGGCGGTCATCGTCGCGGCCGACGGGACCGAACTCGCCCGCGGCTACTCCCGCGAGAACGGCCCCCACGACCACGCCGAGGAAGGCGCCCTCGCCAAGCTCCCCGCCGAGGACGCCCGGCTCGCCACCGCCACGATCTACAGCTCCCTGGAGCCCTGCGCCAGGCGCGCGTCCCGACCTCGTCCCTGCGCCCAGCTCATCCGCGACGTGGGCCTTCGCCGCGTCGTCACCGCTTGGAACGAGCCCGACACCTTCGTCGCCGACGCCGAAGGCACCGAGACCCTCGAGGACGCCGGGGTGGCTGTCGTCGCACTGCCCGAATACTCGAACGCCGCGCAGGCACCCAACCTGCACCTACTCTGACAACCCGGGGCGGGAAGGCCCGCCATAGGGAACTAATGGTGCAAGCGACGGGCTCGAGCAGCATTCCGGCGGGAACCTCTATGTTCGAAGAAAAGTCTGGCCGTGTCGCCTTCCCTCACTATCCGTTACGCACGGTAGAGAGATGCAAGGGCTTCACCTCCACCGCATAGCCCGTTCAGGTCATCAAGAAAACAGTTCATCGCGGCCGTGGTTGCCCGTCGTCCGTTTGGCCAGATCGGCAACCTCTACAGGACACGTGTCCCGCAGGGATCCTGGGCCCACCGCACAATCTTCAAACCATCCTGCGCCATACCTTCGCAAGCGTGCAGTTGGAGGCAGGCGAGTCCATCGTGAGCGTGGCGACCTGGCTGGGGTGCTCCTCCCCGAAGGTCACCCTCGACTACTACGCACACTTCATGCCTGGCGCAGGCAAGCGCGGGCTGGCCGCGATGGATACGTGGCTCGTGTGATGCAGGATCGAAAGTCCCCGAGAAGTCCCTGGCGCTGGCAAAGCCGCCGCACAGCCAACGAAAGCGCAGCTCACAGGGCTACACGCAGCGCCGACCAGTTGTACGCGCACCTGTACGCCGCTCCCCCGCTGCTCCCCCGGATGGTGGACGCGGGCCGGCTCGGCCGCAAGACCGGCTTGGGGTTCTACCTGTACGACTGAACACCCGTCCGCGGGCCCGGCGCTCACGCAAATGCTCGTCTGCTACTGCCAGTCCGACACCTGCCGGAGCGCTGTCGAGCGACTGCGCGGATGGGCCCGCCCGAAGCCCTGGGCCTTTCAGTGCCGTCGCAGCCGTCCCTGTTTGCACTGCGAACTCGCTCAGATTTCCCTCCGGCAGAGCTGAGAAGGCATGAATAGTCCCTGACGACTTAGACCCGAGAGCTACGCATATGCCCAGGTCTGATTGCCAGGCCGATAATGCTGGTCTCTGCAGGACCCGCTCAGCGGACCATTCTGTTTTCACTGCGGTCGGATCGGGTACTCAATGCCGGGGCGTGGAGCCCCGTTACGAAGTCATGAATCCTCTTTCGAGGGATGCTCGCGGAACGAGGGAGAGGATCGGCGTGTGCGTACACGAACCAGCCCGGTACTGGTGGCTGATGCGGGGTCATCGAGCCTGCGCCTGACGGTCTTCGGCGACGGTGGTCAAGTCCTTAACGAACACCACAGTGACTCTCCGCCTGGCGAGGGGGCCACCGAAGCGCTGCGGCAGTTGCTGGAGGAAGGACCGGCTTCTGCGGCTGCGGGTCACCGCATCGTCCACGGCGGATCTGAGCTGCGCAGCCACACTCTGCTGGACGACGCTGTGCGGGCCCGCTTGAACCGGGTGGCAGACCTCGCGCCATTGCACGTCCCCCAAGCACTGACCGTTCTGGACGCGGCTCGGTCTCTGTTGCCGGGAGTTCCCCACGTCGCCTGCTTCGACACCGTCTTCCACGCCGGCTTACCCGTTGCGGCACGGGAGTACGCGGTACCTTCCAGCTGGCGCGATAAGTACGGACTGCGCCGCTACGGCTTCCACGGCCTGTCCTACGCCTGGGCGCTGGCCCGCACCGCTGAGCTCCTCGGCCGCCGTCCCGAGCAACTGCACCTGGTGATGGTGCACCTTGGCGGTGGCTGCTCCGCCTGCGCGGTGCGTGATGGGCGCAGTGTCGACACGACGATGGGCTTTACGCCCTTGGAGGGTCTGGTGATGAGTCATCGCAGCGGCAGCATCGACCCTGGCGCCCTGACCTGGCTGCTCACACGGAAGAACGTGTCTGCGAACGAGATCGAGGACGCTCTGAACCACAGGTCCGGTCTGCTCGCCCTCTCCGGCACTTCGGACGACACGCGCGACCTGGTCCGCAGCCGGGCGGCAGGCGACGAGCGCGCCGCACTCGCCCTTGACGTCTTCACCCACCAGTGCCGTCGCGGCATCGCCAGCATGGCCGCATCCTTGAGCCGCCTGGACGCTCTCGTTTTCACCGGCGAGATCGGCGAGGACCAGCCTGAGGTGCGTGAAGAGGTGTGCGCCGGGCTGTCTCTGTTCGGCCTCACGGGCGGCCTGCGACCACTGGTCGCCGAACGTCCCGAAATCATCAGCGAGCCCGGCGCGCGAGTTCCCGTCGTGGTCGTCCCCACCGGAGAGGCTCAGCAGATCAACGTTGAGACCCGGGCTCTCTTGGATCACCCCTGATGCGGGCCGACGCCACCGCCACGTCGGCACCCGGATTGCACACAAAGAGCCTGACGCTTGCGGGGATTTCCGATACTTCGAAGAAGTCTGGGGATCAGGCATGACGAGAGTGCCGGTCAAACAGCGGCCACGATGTACCGGCTCTTGGGGACGTGTTGTATGAACGGTGCTCAGCCTGGGGTCGTGCCCTGCTGCCGCTTTCGCAACCAGCAGACAGCGAAGGCGTCGTGGGCAGCGGGCGAACACGCTGCTGCGCAGTCACGAGACCGGCGGGAGCGCGGGCCGGGCCTGCATCCGACGCCCGGACGCACACATCACCGTCGAAGGAGCCGGCTCCCGGGCGGGGTAATGCGCTTGCCCAGCTCTTGTACGAGGCATCAGCCGGATCCGCCCAGCACGATCTTCCACACTCGGGTCGCCACCTGGAGGTTGAGCCGGTCCTCGACGTTCGCGAGGTCGTTGCCGCTGATCTCGCGGATGCGCTGGAGTCTGTAGCGCAGCGTGCTGCGGTGGATGGCGAGGGATGCGGCCGTCTCGTCGTAGTTGCCGCCGCAGTCGAAGTACCGGGCCAAGGTCTCCGCCATGGTCGAGTTGTTTCGGGCGTCGTAGTCGAGGAGTTGCCCGAGCCACTCGTGGACGAACGCCTCCAGTTCCCGGAAATCGTTGCCAGGCCCCAGGATGCGATAGAGGCCGAGTTGGTCGAAGAACGTCGTGCCGTATCGCTTGCGGGAGTGGCGGCGCACTTCCAGGGCGCGCTGCGCCTCCTGATAGTGCTGGGGGATGTCGTTGGGGGAATCACACCGGGCGCTCACGCCGATGCTCCCGGACGGCGCCCCCGTTTCCAGGATGAGCTCCTCGTACAGCGCTCGAGCGTGCGGCCTGTCGTCAGCGAGCAGGATCACGTGATCGGCACGCCGGGTCAGCAGCGAGCGCATGCCCACGGCAGAGGCCGCCCGGCCCACGGTCTGGGCGAAGGAATCGTCCGCAGTCCGGTCCGACCACTGCACCACCACGATGTAGTGGACGCGATGCAGGTCGTGTCCGACGGCCTCGGACCTGGCGTAGGCGCTGGTCTCGTCCGTTCCTGCCAGTAGGTCGTCGGCCAGCTCGCGGTGCAGCCTCAGTTCCACTTCGGCCAGGTTGCGCAGGTGCGCCAGCTCCGGGGCGAGCGACGTGGCGGCCTGTTCCAACGCGAGCACGGTGTGCTCGTCTGCCTGGCACTGGGGATCGACCAAGGCCAACATGCCCAGAACCTCGCCATGCGGGCGGACCAGAGCGATCAGTCGGCCCTTGATCCGCGCCGGCCCGGCCTCCCGGGCGGCGGCGTTCAGCAGTGCGTTCTGGCGCGCGGGGTCCGGTTCCGGATAGGGGTCGGGCCGGCTGGGTCCTGCCCAGGACCTCAGCCGGCCGAAGCGGTCCTCGACCAGGGCGGGGAGTCCGGTCAGGTCGTGCAGTGCGCGAGTGACGGCCTCCTCGTCACCGCCCAAGGCGGCGACCTCGGCCATGAGTGCGTGTACAGCACGCCGGTACGCCAGCTCAGCCGCGACGGCGATCAGCTGCCGCTGGAGGGCTGCGCGTTCCTCCCTGAGCCGGTGCAGCTCCAGCGCCTCCTCGCGGCGGCGGCGGTATGCGAAGGCGACCGACAGCGCAGCAGCCGTGTGCCGGATGAGTGTGGCGAGCAGGGACCGCTCGGCTTCGGTGGGCCGGGTGCGGGACGTCACTACGAGGTAACCGTGCAGTCCCTCAGATCCGCGCAGACCAAGGGCTTGGCCCCAAGGACTGCCGGGGACGGCCACGGGACCGTCCTGCCCAGCGAGGTTTCGCACTCTCCGGGCCACGGTCAGGGAGTGATCCTTGCGGTTCCCCGGGCTGGGGACCATGTCACCGTCCGCTTGGATGAGGTAACCGGCCTCGGCGCTGTAAGGCCCGGCGGCGGCTATGTGGTCCATGGCCAGGCGCAGGATCTCGCTTTCGTCCGGGGTGTCGAACAGGGTGCGGGACAGCACCGTCATTTCCTGGAGGGCACGGTCGGCGGAGGCTGGTGGATGGGGTTCTCTGAGAGCGGCTGCGGGAGGCCGCCGGATGCCGTCCCCCGACAAGCTGCCCTCCCTGTCGGAGTGGCGGTTCAGATTGTCCGGCCGACTCTTGCCCATGGCACCACTTCCGGGCTGTCGGAGGGCCAGGCGAGCACTGTTGCGGCTACTGCCCGCAAGCCACCCCACGCATTATGTCCGTATTTCACTCTAGTACTCGTAGGGTGATCGGGCTCGTGCATTTCTGTCCGGCCAGGCGCAGGCGAAGAGCCACTCGGCTCGACATGCTGGGTTGCGTTCGAAGGCCTCCGCGTGTGGACGGGCAGGAGAAGCGGGAGCTATGACTGAGCAGCAATGCAGGTCGGTTGCCTTGTACGAGGCGCACTGTCCGGGCTTGTGATTGTGAACCGCCCAGGCTCGGCCCCCTCGGTCTTGCCTCTCGCGCTTGCGAGCTGATCGTGAGGGTGTTGGTCACATAGCTGTTCTGCATGCACCTGTCGTTGTGCGCTGTGCAGGTGCGGCTGCCAGGGCTGTTCATGGCCCTGCCTGACGCAGCCGACCCAGTACGACATGCAGTGACGTGCACATGGCACGCTGCGGGCCATTCGCGGAGGTCCTATCCGTAACTGAACGAAAGTGAACCGGGAATCGGCGCAGGCCGCAGCACCGGGAGGAGTTCCTCATGGCCAGGGCAGTGGGTATAGACCTGGGTACCACCAACTCGGTGATCGCCGTGTGGGAGGGCGGCGAGCCGTCCGTTGTGCCCAACACCGAGGGCAACCGGACGACGCCGTCCGTGGTGGGCTTCACCGACACCGGGGAGCGACTGGTGGGCCAGATGGCCCGGCGCCAGGCGATCCTCAACCCCAAGGGCACCATCTACTCGGCCAAGCGATTCATAGGCCGGCACTTCGACGAGATCTCCGACGAGGCGAAAGCGGTGGCGTACGACGTCGTCGAGGGCGACGGCGGGGCGGCCCGCTTCAAGGTGCGCGACAAGCTGTACGCGCCTGAGGAAATCAGCGCACAGGTGCTGCGCAAACTCGCCGACGACGCCTCCAAGCAGATGGGTGAGCGCGTGACGGAGGCGGTCATCACGGTGCCCGCCTACTTCAACGACGCCCAGCGCACCGCCACCAAGGATGCCGGTCGGATCGCGGGTCTGGAGGTGCTGCGGATCATCAACGAGCCGACTGCGGCCGCCCTCGCATACGGCATGGACAAGAAGCAGCACGAGACCGTCCTCGTCTTCGACCTGGGCGGCGGCACCTTCGACGTGAGCATTCTCGATGTCGGCGACGGCGTGGTAGAGGTGCGCTCCACCGCGGGGGACAGCCACCTGGGCGGCGACGACTTCGACCGGCGCCTGGTGGACCATCTCGCAGACGACTTCCAGAAGGAGAACGGCATCGACCTGCGGAATGACCCGCAGGCGCTGCAACGACTGTTCGAGGCGGCGGAGAAGGCCAAGACCGAGCTCAGCTCTGTGACGCAGACGCAGGTCAGCCTGCCGTTCATCACCGCCGACGCCTCGGGCCCCAAACACCTCACCGACTCCGTCATGCGGTCCACATTCGAGCAGATCACCGGCGACCTCGTGGAGCGGTGCCTGGAGCCGGTCCAGCAGGCAATGGCCGACGCCAAGGTCGGTGAGAGCGACATCGACGAGGTCATCCTCGTGGGCGGCTCCACACGCATACCCGCAGTCCAGGCACTGGTGCGCCGGCTGACCGGCGGCAAGGACCCCAATATGAGCGTCAACCCCGACGAGGTCGTGGCCCTGGGCGCCGCGATCCAGGCCGGGGTGCTCAAGGGTGAGGTCAAGGACGTCCTGCTGCTCGATGTCACGCCCCTGTCGCTTGGCCTCGAGACGCGCGGCGGAGTCATGACGAAGATCATCGAGCGGAACACCACCATCCCGGTGCGGCGAACCGAGACGTTCTCCACCGCCGAGGACAACCAGCCGGCCGTCGACGTGGTCGTCCTCCAGGGTGAGCGGGAGCGTGCTGCCGACAACCGGGTGCTCGGCCGATTCCAGCTCACCGACATCCGGCCGGCGCCGCGAGGCGAACCGCAGATCGAGGTCACCTTCGACATCGACGCCAACGGCATCCTCAACGTCAAGGCGCGCGACGGCGACACCGGCAAGGAACAGGGCATCACCATCAGCGAAAGCTCCAACCTGGACCGCGGTGAGGTCGAGCGAATGGTCCAGGAGGCCGAGCGCAACCAGGGCCAGGACCGAGAGCTCCGCGAGGCCGTCGACGCCCGCAACGAGCTCGACGCCGTCGCGTACCAGGTCGAGAAGCGCCTCGCCGAACTGGGCGACGGAGCCCCCGCGCACGAAAAGGCACGCGCCGAGATGCTCGTCTCCGATGCCCGGGCGGCGGTCAAGGAAGAGGCGGGCGTGGAGCGCGTGCGGCCACTGGCCTCCGAACTCCAACAGGTCCTCGCCGGACTGGCTGCCCAGCAGGGGCCCACCGCCACGGGAGACCCGGGTCAGGACTCCTCCACCGGCGCTCCCCCGAGTGATGGCAACGGCGACGACGACGTCATCGACGCAGAATTCGACAAGGGTTGAGGCCGCCATGCCCCGCCACCCCCAAGAACCGGACCGGGCCTCGCCGGCCGAACCGCCCCCGGAAGGTGCCGCACGCCGTCAGAGCGAAGACTCGCAGCAACCCGGCCCGCCACCCCGGCCGCAAGCGACGAACGACGGCCCGCGAACCGACGACACCGGTGCTGCGTCCGCGGTGGACCAGCACACAGCCGCGATGCAAGAACTGGAGGACCGCTGGCGGCGCGCGCTCGCCGACCTCGACAACCTGCGCAAGCGCCACGCGAGGGAACTGGAGCGGGAGCGGACGATCGAGCGTTCGCGTACGGCCGCCGCCTTCCTGCCCGTCCTGGACAACCTCGAACTCGCCCTGTCCCACGCCGACGCCGACTCAGGTGCGGTCGTGGAAGGCGTCCGGGCGGTCCGCGACCAAGCGGTGGGCGTCCTCGAACAGCTCGGCTACCCGCGGCATGCGGAGACCGGAGTGGCCTTCGACCCGGCCCACCACGAGGTGGTGAGCGTGGTCGATGACCCCGACATCGAGCCAGGCACCGTCGTGCAGGTGCTGCGCCCAGGCTACGGCGACGGCGATCGGCAGCTCAGACCAGCCGCCGTGACTGTCGCGAAGCGGGAGTGACCTGTCATGGCACGGGACTTCTACGAAGCGCTGGGAGTGTCGCGGACCGCGAGCCAGGACGAGATCCAGCAGGCATATCGCAAGCTCGCCCGCAAACACCATCCCGACGTCAACAAGGACCCGGCGGCGGAGGAACGCTTCAAGGACCTCAACGAGGCGTACAGCGTCCTGTCCGACCCGAAGACCCGGGCACGCTACGACCGCTTCGGCGAGGACTTCCGCAAGATCCCCGAAGACTTCGACGACCGGGTCGCGGCCGGAGCGGGCAGCGGATTCCGTACCCAGCGGACCGCAGGCGCCGGCGGCCCCCGAGTCCGGTACACCACCGGCTTCGGGGATGACTTCTCGGCCGAGGATGTGAACATCGAGGACCTGCTCGGGTCGCTCTTCGGTGCAGGCGCCGGCTCCGCCGGCGTACCGGGAGCCGACCAGGAGGCCGAACTGCCGCTCACCGTCGAGGAGGCGTACAAGGGCGGCCGCCGTACCGTCACACTGGCCGGGCCCACCGGGCAGCCGCGGCGCTACGAGGTCGACGTCCCGCCGGGCGTCACAGACGGGCAGCGCATCCGGCTGGCGGGAGAGGGCGGGCGGGGCAGTGGTGCCGCACCCGCGGGCGACTTGCACCTGCGGGTGCGGATCCAGTCCCATCCTCAGTTCCGGCTGGACGGCCGCGATGTCCACGTGCAGGTCCCGGTCACCCCGTGGGAGGCGGCCCTGGGTGCGACCGTGCCGGTACCCACCCCGGGCGGTGGCACAGCCAAGGTCACCGTGCCTGCCGGCTCGTCCAGCGGCCGTCGGCTGCGGCTGCGCGGAGAGGGCATGCCGAACCCGCGCGGTGCCAGCGGCGACCTGTACGCCGAACTCCGCGTCATGGTGCCACCCACACTTGGCGACCGGGAGCGTGAACTGTTCGAGGAGCTCGCCGCGACCTCCTCGTTCGACCCAAGGAGGACGCGATGAACGACCGACCCACGGGAGCGGCAGGCATCGGCCGGTCCGGTGCAGGCGCCCGCCCGGTTCAGCCGGTCACCTATGTCGCCACCGCTTCGCCGGCTGCCCGTTATGCGCTCGTTCCCGCCCCAAGACTTTCGTTGGAGGCCGTGGCCCGTCGATCGGGTCTCCATCCTGATCTGGTCCGCAGGTTCGTCGCCCTCGGGCTGGTCGACGCCGAACGCGATGCCGTCGGCCACCTGGTCTTCGACCGCGACGCCCCAGCGGTACTCGCCCGCATCCAGCGGCTGCGATCCGGGCTCTGCCTCAATTACGCATCCATCGGCCTGGTGCTCGACCTGCTCGACCGCATCAGCCTGCTCGAAACCGCCCTGCGTGGCCGCGGAACGAGGAGTGATACACCCCCATGGACATGAACCGTCTCACACAGAAATCCCAGGAAGCCCTCCAAGAGGCCCAGTCAGCGGCCGGCCGGATGGGGCAGACCGAAGTGGACGGCGAACACCTGCTGCTCGCACTCCTCGATCAGGAGAACGGTCTGATCCCACGGCTGCTACCGCAGACCGGAACCGATCCGGAGGAACTGCGCGCGGCCGTGCGCGGGGAACTCTCCCGCCGCCCGAAGGTCACCGGCCCCGGTGCGGCACCCGGCCAGGTCTTCGTCACTCAGCGCCTCGCGGGCCTGCTCGACGCCGCGGAACGCGAGGCCAAACGCCTCAAGGACGAGTACGTGTCCGTGGAGCACCTCCTGCTCGCCCTGGCTGAAGAGGGGACATCAACAGCCGCCGGACGCCTGCTCAACCAGGCAGGGATCACGAGGGACACGTTCCTGGGCGCACTCACCCAGGTCCGCGGCAATCAGCGTGTCACGTCCGCCAATCCCGAGGTGGCCTACGAAGCTCTGGAGAAGTACGGCCGCGATCTCGTCGCCGAGGCCAAGGAAGGCAGGCTCGACCCGGTCATCGGCCGGGACGCCGAGATTCGCCGCGTCACCCAGATCCTGAGCCGCAAGTCCAAGAACAACCCGGTCCTCATCGGAGACCCCGGCGTCGGCAAGACCGCCATCATCGAGGGCCTCGCCCAGCGCATCGTCCGCGGCGACGTGCCTGAGGGCCTTCGCGACAAGATCGTGTTCGCCCTCGACATGGGTTCTCTGGTCGCCGGTGCCAAATACCGAGGCGAGTTCGAGGAACGCCTCAAGGCCGTGCTCAGCGAGGTCAAGGCTGCGCAAGGCGGCATCTTGCTCTTCGTCGACGAACTGCACACCGTTGTCGGTGCGGGCGCCGCCGAAGGGGCCATGGACGCGGGGAACATGCTCAAGCCGATGCTTGCCCGCGGCGAACTCCACATGATCGGCGCCACCACCCTCGACGAGTACCGCAAACACATCGAAAAGGACGCAGCGCTCGAACGACGATTCCAGCAGGTCCTGGTCGACGAGCCCAGCCTTGAGGACGCCATCTCCATCCTGCGTGGACTGCGTGAGCGCTTGGAAGTCTTCCACGGCGTCAAGATCCAGGACACCGCGCTGGTCTCCGCCGCCACCCTCAGCCACCGCTACATCACCGATCGATTCCTGCCCGACAAGGCCATCGACCTCGTCGACGAGGCATGCGCCCGGCTGCGTACCGAGATCGACTCCATGCCTGCCGAACTCGACGAGATCACCCGCCGCGTCACCCGTCTGGAGATCGAGGAAGCAGCCCTCTCCAAGGAGACCGACCCCGCCAGCAGAACCCGCCTGGAGGAGCTGCGCAAGGAACTGGCCGACCTGCGCGGTGAGGCCGACGCCAAACACGCTCAGTGGGAGGCCGAACGGCAGGCGATCCGGCGTGTGCAGGAACTGCGCCAGGAACAGGAGCAGGTCCGCCAGGAGGCGGAGGAAGCCGAACGCGCCTACGACCTCAACCGCGCCGCCGAACTCCGATACGGCCGCCTCAGGGATTTGGAGCGCCGACTCGCAGCGGAGGAGGAGCAGCTGGCCACCAGGCAGGGGCAGAACCGGTTGCTGCGCGAGGTGGTCACAGAGGAGGAGATCGCAGACATCGTCGCTGCCTGGACCGGCATCCCGGTCGCCCGCCTGCAGGAAGGTGAACGCGACAAGCTGCTGCGCCTCGACGAGATTCTTCGCGAGCGCGTCGTCGGCCAGGACGAGGCCGTCCAGCTCGTCGCCGACGCAATCATCCGAGCCCGCTCCGGCATCCGCGACCCTCGCCGCCCCATCGGTTCCTTCATCTTCCTCGGCCCCACCGGCGTCGGAAAGACCGAGCTGACGAAGACCCTCGCCCGGGCGCTGTTCGACTCCGAGGACAACATGGTGCGCCTCGACATGAGTGAGTACCAGGAGCGGCACACCGTCAGCAGGCTCATGGGCGCACCACCCGGATACGTCGGCTACGAAGAAGGCGGCCAACTCACTGAGGCCGTGCGCCGCAAGCCGTACTCGGTTGTGCTGTTCGACGAGATCGAGAAGGCGCACAGTGACGTCTTCAACACTCTGCTGCAGATCCTCGATGACGGCCGCATCACCGATGCTCAGGGCCGCACAGTCAACTTCCGCAACACCGTGATCATCATGACGTCCAACATCGGCTCCGAGCACCTCCTCGACGGCGCCACCGCCGAGGGTGAGATCAAGCCTGACGCCCGCGCCCTGGTGATGGGCGAGCTACGCGGGCACTTCCGGCCGGAGTTCCTCAACCGCGTCGATGACATCGTGCTGTTCAAGCCGCTGGGTGAGCGGCAGATTGAACGAATCGTGGAGCTGCAGTTCGACGAACTGCGGCAGCGGCTGGCGGAGCGCCGAATTAACGTAGAACTCACCGATGCGGCCCGAGAGGTGATTTCACACCAGGGCTACGACCCGGTGTACGGGGCCCGGCCTCTGCGGCGATATATCTCCCACGAGGTCGAGACGCTGGTCGGGCGTGCCCTTCTGCGCGGCGACGTCCAAGACGGCGCGACGGTCCGCGTCGACGCCGAACACGGTGAGCTGGTGGTCACCTACGACCAGTTGGAAGAGGCCCGGGAAGCGAGGGCAGCGTGAACACCACACGGACAACGACGGTGACCTGCCCGCACTGCGGACGCGACAACCGTATTCCTGTTGCCGCCGAAGGGCGCCCCAAATGCGGAAACTGCAAGCAGCCGCTGCCCTGGGTCGTCGACGCGGGTGACGACGACTACGCCGAAGTCGCCGACAGCGCCGTCCAACCTGTCGTCGTCGACCTCTGGGCCACGTGGTGCGGTCCCTGCCGCATGGTCAGCCCCGCCCTCGAACAGGTAGCCCGCGACCTCGCCGGACGGATCAAGCTCGTCAAGGTCGACATCGACAAGAACCCGGGACTCAGTCGGCGCTTCGAGGTCCAGGCAGTGCCAACGCTACTCGTCCAGGACCAGGGTGAGACGGTCGCCCGACAGGCAGGTGCGGCACCGGCGCACGTCCTGCGTCAGTGGGTCGAACAGGCCCTGGAAGGCCGGCAGACCACTGCGGGGCGGTGAGTCACCTGGCCCGGCCACCACAGGGGCTCCAGGAAACCGCACGGTGCCGAGTTGCACGTCCGACCCCTACGCGGGCCTCATGGGGTGCGCCGAATCCCGGCCCGTCACCGTCCAGCCTCTGGTAACGAAAGGAGCCATGACATGAGTGAAACGACATTTTCCTCCTTCGATACCATGGTGGACAAAGCCAATCGGCTCCTCAGGGACATCGAGGAAGCCAACGGCTGGCCCAAGGAACGCCGGAAACAGTCGTACGCCGCTTTGCGCGCCGTCCTGCACCGGCTACGGGACCGTCTCTCCGTCGACGGGGCGGCGCACCTGGGGGCGCAGCTTCCGACTTTGATCCGCGGCGTCTACTACGACGGATGGAAGCCGTCAGAGACACCAGTGAAACTCAGTGGCGAGGAATTCTTCCAGCGCGTAAGGGACGA
Organism: Streptomyces sp. NPDC005752; assembly: GCF_040630715.1. Classification (NCBI taxonomy): domain Bacteria; kingdom Bacillati; phylum Actinomycetota; class Actinomycetes; order Kitasatosporales; family Streptomycetaceae; genus Streptomyces; species Streptomyces sp. NPDC005752. The sequence goes on from NZ_JBEXYB010000044.1 coordinate 38,341, forward strand.
CTTTCCCTACTCGGTCGACGGCGGCATCGAAACGGTCGTGCGCACCGTGCTGGAGGCTCTGAAGCGCTACGTCAGCGAAGGAGAGTGGGATCACCTCAGGTCCGGCCTGCCTAACTCGCTGGCCGCCGTTCTGCCGTAACCCCTGCGCTGACCGTCATGGTCTGGGCCTTCTGCGTGAGTGACTGCGACCGGACTGGAGAGCATCGCGAGGTTACTGCGAGCAACCATCCGTGAGAGGAGAACGTCATGGCCACGATTCCGGATCCGCACCTGGCCATGGTGCGGCCAGTCACACCGCGTACCCCGCAGGGCTGCGAGGAGTGCCTCAGGGAACATTCCCCATGGGTCCACCTGCGGCTCTGCCTCACCTGCGGGCACGTCGGGTGCTGCGACTCCTCACCCCTCAAACACGCCCGACGACACGCGGGCAGCGCCGAGCACCCCATCGTGCAGTCCTTCCAACCGGGAGAGGACTGGCGCTGGTGCTACGTCCACGAGGCTCTGGTCTGATGAATACTGCCCAGCACAAGAATGTTGCGGTCCGCGAGACGCCGGACCGATACGGGGCGTTTCCGCGCCTTACATCAGAACAGCTTCAGGACCTGACCGCGCACGGCGAGCGCCGCAGGACCACGGAAGGCGAGGTGCTGTACCGGGAGGGTGAGCCGTTCAGGGAGTTCCTCGCCATTCTCAGCGGGACCGTCGAGATCCTTCAGGATCACGGCGGGCCGCAAGAGCGCACCGTGGCGGCACACGGACCCGGCAGGTTCCTGGGTGAACTGGGGATGCTGGAGGGGCAGGCAGCGTTCGACACCGCCGTAGTGCGTCAGGCAGGCGAAATTCTGGCCATACCGGTGGAACGCCAACGCACCTTGATCAGCCGTGACCCCGTACTGGGCGACCTGATCCTCCGCGCTTATCTGGGCCGACGATATCTGCTCATCGGCCTCGGCGCAGGCTTCCGCATCCTGGGATCGTGCTACTCGCGGGACACGCTGCGCCTACGTGAGTTCGCTGCCCGCAACCGGCTGCCCCACCGCTGGCTGGATCTGGAGAGGGACAAGGAGGCTGAGGCGCTACTGCGTCGGTTCTCCATCCGCCCCGAGGAAACTCCGGTCGTCCTCTGGAAGGGCGAGCGGGTGCTGCGTAATCCGAGCAACGTCGAACTCGCCAGGCTCATCGGTCTGCCCGCGCCCACGGCGCAGTCCGCCCAGTGCGACGTACTAGTGGTCGGCGCGGGCCCGGCGGGACTCGCCGCAGCTGTGTACGGCGCCTCCGACGGGCTCACCACGATCTCCGTCGACGCCGTGGCCACCGGAGGCCAGGCAGGCACCTCGTCCCGCATCGAGAACTATCTCGGCTTCCCGTCGGGCATCTCCGGAGGAGAGCTCATCGAACGCGCGGTGCTCCAGGCCCACAAATTCGGTGCCCGTCTCATGGTGCCGGCCCAGGTCAACGGACTCGTCCCGCAGGACGACGACTACGTAGTCACCTTCACAGACGGATCCCAGGTCCGGGCGGGCGCCGTGGTGCTCGCCTCAGGTGTCCGGTACCGCAGGCTTGAGGTACCCGGCATCGACGGCCTGGAGGGCATCAGCGTCTACTACGCGGCGACCGTACACGAGGCCAGTCTCTGCGAGGCGGACCCCGTCGCGGTTGTCGGCGGGGGCAATTCCGCCGGACAGGCGGCGCTGTTCCTGGCCCACCACGCGTCCAGAGTCCACCTCCTCGTCCGGGGCAGCGACCTCAACGCGGACATGTCGCGTTACCTGGTGGACCAGGTGGAACGTCACCCGAAGATCGAGGTACTGCTCCATACGGAAGTGCGGGGCGCCTCCGGGAAGGACAAACTGGAGTCGCTGAGCGTCGAGGACAACGCGAATGGTGAGCGCCGTTTGCTGCGGGCCGCAGCGCTGTTCGTGTTCATCGGGGCTCGCCCGCGCACGGAGTGGCTGAGGGGCTTGCTCGCCCTGGACGAGAAGGGATTCGTCCTGACGGGGGCTGACGCCCAGGCTGTTGCCGACGCCACCCAGTGGGACTCGCTCGGCCGTGGTCCATTGCTGCTGGAGACCAGCCTTCCCGGGGTCTTCGCATCCGGCGACGTCAGGAGCGGCTCGGTCAAACGAGTTGCCTCGGCCACCGGTGAAGGTGCCATGGCGATCCGCCTCGTGCACGAGCACCGGGACAATGTCGGCAACCTGGTCCGCACCGCAGGCCCGGAGGAGCCTCGACCGGGGACGGGCCAGTCCGTGGCCTAGCACTGATTTCACACCGCGGGTTGAAGTCGCTGAATGAACCCGCAGGTACGCCGCTTGGACCCCGGCGTGGGGCCACATCTCGGCCCCATCAACGTCCCTGGCGGCAGGACGCGACGATGCGGTCACTTCCCCAGCTCACCCGTCGCGGCCACTCGTCGGCGCCGGACCGCGCGAGGCTCATCCAGGCTTTGTGGCACCGGCCGGACGGTGTGGCGAACGCGCGACGAACCACCAGACAGCGTGCTGTACGGAGTCATAGTGAATCCCGGGCCGCCCGTCTGCCGTCGCGCGACCCAGTGCCAGTGGCAGTGGCCCGGACCTCTGCCCCGCGCCACCCGTACCCCCTGGACGCTCGCGTCCCCTCCGTATTCGTCACCCGGGCAGGACTCATGTTGCCTACCGTCACTGCACGAACACCTAGACAGGTCGTGTATCGAAAATGGATCCGGGACACTCCGGACGCTCGTGTGCGAGGCTCGGTGACGGCGCCTGTCGCGCGGTTTCCGGCGCGATCAGGTATTCAGGAATGGTGAACAAGGACGCGACCGACCCGTTTGTGCACGTCCGGGGCGCCAGCGAGAACAACCTCCGGAACATCAACGTCGACGTTCCGCGGGACGCGATGGTCGCCTTCACCGGTGTCTCCGGTTCCGGCAAGTCCTCGCTCGCGTTCGGCACGCTCTACGCCGAGGCGCAGCGGCGCTACTTCGAGTCCGTAGCACCTTACGCCCGGAGGCTGTTGCAACAGGTCGGTGCGCCGCACGTGGAAGAAATCACCGGACTTCCACCGGCCGTGGCCCTGCAGCAGCGACGCGGGGCGCCCAGTTCGCGCTCGACGGTCGGCACCATCACCACGCTGTCCAATCTGCTGCGCATTCTGTACTCCCGCGCCGGAACCTATCCGCCCCGGGCCGCACGGCTGGAAGCCGAGTCGTTCTCACCCAACACCGCGGCCGGCGCCTGCCCGGAGTGCCACGGACTGGGCGTCGTCCACGACGTCGCCGAGGACCTCCTCGTCCCGGACCCCTCGCTGAGCATCCGCGAGGGAGCGATCGCCGCCTGGCCGGGCGCCTGGCAGGGCGCCAACCTGCGCAGCGTCGTGAGCGGCCTGGGGATCGACATCGGCCGACCGTGGCGCAGGCTCAGGAAGAAGGACCGGGACTGGCTGCTGTACACGGACGAGCAGCCCTCCGTGTACGTCGAGCCGGAGGAGGACCGCGTCGACTACGGCTACCAGGGCAAGTTCTGGAGCGCCCGCAAGCACGTCATGCACGTCCTTGCCGACTCCAAGAGCGAGAGGATGCGCGAACGGGCGCTCCGGTTCGTCAGGAGTGTGCCTTGCCCGGTTTGTCACGGCAGCGGGCTGCGGCCCGAGGCGCTCGCCGTGACCTTCGCCGGATGTTCCATCGCCGAGATCAACGCTATGCCGCTCACCGAGGTCGTGGCGCTGCTGCGGCCCGTCGCGGGGCGGTCCGGGGCAGACGCCACCACGTCGACGGCCCGGTCCGGGGAGACGACCGAGGTCGCGGTCCGGATCTGCGGCGATGTGGTCGCGCGGGTCGACGTACTGCTCGACCTGGGCCTCGGATATCTCAGCCTCGGGCGCCGTTCGACGACCCTGTCGCCGGGCGAGGCGCAGCGCCTGCGGATCGCCACCCAGCTGCGCTCGGGGCTGTTCGGCGTCGTCTACGTCCTCGACGAACCCTCCGCGGGCCTGCACCCGGCTGACGCGGAACCGCTGCTGGACGTGCTGGACCGCCTCAAGGCGGCGGGCAACTCGCTGTTCGTCGTGGAGCACGACATGGACGTCGTACGGCGGGCGGACTGGGTGGTCGACATCGGCCCCGGCGCGGGTGAGGGCGGCGGGCGCGTGCTGTACAGCGGCCCGGTCGCCGGTCTTGAGCGGGTGGGGAAGTCGGCAACGAGCCAGTACCTTTTCGGGCGGGCCAAGCCGCTCGAACACCGGCCGCGCACGCCGCACGGCTGGCTGCACCTGAGCGGCGTCTCCCGCCACAATCTGCACGACGTGTCCGTCGACGTACCGCTCTGTGTGCTGACGGCGGTGACGGGCGTGTCCGGTTCCGGAAAGTCGACGCTGGTGACGCAGGTGCTCGCCGAGGTCGTCCGCGCCCATCTCGGACTCGTACCCGAGGAGCCCGAGGAGGCGCAGCTGGAGGTCGATGTCCAGGACGCGTCCGGTGTCGAGTCGTTCGACCGGCTGGTCCGGGTCGACCAGCGGCCCATCGGCCGAACTCCCCGGTCCAACCTGGCCACGTACACGGGGATGTTCGACGCGGTGCGCAAGCTGTACGCGGCGACGGACGAGGCCAGGGCGCGCGGCTACTCGGCCGGGCGGTTCTCCTTCAACGTGCCCGAAGGGCGGTGCGAGACCTGCCAAGGCGAAGGATTCGTGGCGGTGGAACTGCTCTTCCTGCCTGGTACCTACGCGCCGTGCCCGACCTGCCAGGGAGCCCGGTACAACGCCGAAACGCTGGAAGTCACCTACCGTGGCAAGAACATCGCGGAAGTGCTGGGGCTGACCGTCGACGCCGCCGCCACGTTTCTGTCCGCCGTCCCGGCCGCCTCCCGCAGTCTGGAGACGTTGCGAGAGGTGGGACTGGGGTACCTGCGGCTGGGGCAGCCCGCGACGGAGCTCAGCGGTGGTGAGGCGCAACGCATCAAACTGGCCACCGAACTGCAGCGAGCCCGCCGCGGCCACGCGCTCTACCTGCTCGACGAGCCGACGGCGGGGCTGCACCCCTCGGACATCGCACTGCTGCTGCGACAGCTGCACCGGCTCGTCGACGCCGGCAACACGGTCGTCCTCGTCGAACACGACCTGGACACGGTCGTCACCGCCGACTGGGTCATCGACCTCGGACCGGGCGGCGGCGATGCCGGCGGGCGAGTCGTCGCGGCCGGCCCGCCGGCCAAGGTGGCGCGGGCCCGCCGCAGCGCCACCGCGCCCTATCTCACGGCCCGGCTCGCGGGCCCCTGACGACAGCGCGAAGGGCTGAGCACCAGTCACAGGGAGCAGGGCCCCGCACTGGGAGAACGAGGAAATCTGGCTGCGCCACCTGCACCGGCAGACGGGAGCCAGCGTGTCATCGCAGCGCCGACGCCAGCCCGGGGGCATTCTGTGGGCACTTGCGGTCGCGGGGGCGGAATGAGAGGGATCCAGTCATGCAAGCGTCGTGGCAGGGCGTTACGGTCGTGGCTCTCCTGGCGGACCCGGACGCACCGACCGAGATTGCGAAGCGCATGAGCCGGACTCTTCCTGCTCGGCTCGCCGACAAGGCCGGCCATGGGCGACGGTTCGACATCGAAGTGATCAGTGAGCCCTTCACTTCAGGGACCGAGGACCCACCCACCTTGATGCGCCGGATCATAGACCGTGGCAGTGAGGAGAATTGGGACATTGTCGTTGCCCTCACCGACCTCCCGCTGCATTCGCATGGCCGCAGGCTCGTCGCGAATATGAACCACGAGCACGGTTTGGCTTTGTTGTCGCTACCTTCGTTGGGGGGCTTCCGGCTGCAGACAAGAGCCCGCCTTGCCGTGGAAGAAGCCGTGCTTGGCTTGGCGGGCCCTCAGCCCACCGCCCCTGAGTCGCCTCCACGAAGGCAGATGCTTCCGGAGTCCGTCGACGGCCGTCTCACACCCGTTCATCTGGGCCCGGTCGATGAGGAGGAGAGCGCTGATCTCCGCTACGCCGTCAGCGGGCCGCGCGGCTATCTACGGGTTCTCTTCGGTATGGTCCGCGCCAACCGACCGTGGCGGTTGGTGCCGGGCCTTTCGAAAGCCCTGGCGGCCGCACTCGCTACGGGAGCCGTCGCCACCGTGAACTCCACCATCTGGACCCTGGCCGACTCTCTGAGCGCGCCGCGCCTCGTCATCGCCACGGTCGGGTCCGTGGCGCTCATGATCGGCTGGCTGATCGTAGACGCGAACCTGTGGCATCACTCGGCACAGGGCTCGCTGGAGGCGAGGCAAAGGGCGCGACTCTACAACGTCTCGACAGTCCTGACCGTGGGTATCGGGGTGCTCGTCTGCTATGTGAGCCTGGTGGCCATCAACTTTGTGTGGGCGCTCTTCATCCTCAACGACCAAGTGTTCGCTTCCATGACACGAGACCCGTTGAACGCGACGGACTACTGGACGTTGTCGTGGTTCGTGGCTTCGACTGCCACAGTGGGCGGCGCGCTGGGGTCAGGCCTGGAGAGCGACGAGGCGATCCGAGCAGCCGCCTACTCCAAGCGCGAACAAGAACGTCGCCACATGCTCCAGGAGGAGCACGATGGCTAGTTGCATGAAGATGCACAGGAGTCGATGGCGGACGGTGCATCACGCCCGTCTCCTTGGCGGCGGTGACGATGACGTGATGGTGCGGTCGGTGACCGGGCCGACGCAGCGCAGATCAACTGTTCGGCAGCCCATCGGCTCCTCGGCACTTGCCGGGCCTTCGGCCAGGGGCGTCCGCAGCGACAACCCCCGGTCCCAGGAACCGCGGCCGTCACCCTGCTTCTGGAGCGTGTGGGAGGCCCTCCCGCACGACGGTCGAACCAGAACCAGGCCGACGCGAGCCGGCATGGCCTCCCGGCCGGGCTCACGCCCGTGACGTGGCCGCGGGCCTTCAGAGAAGTCCTTTGGTCCGGGCTCAAAATCGAGGAGACGCGGCTGGAGCCCCTGCTCGCACTGCGCACGGCCGTCGGTGTGGCACTCGTCATCGCGGCGGCGCTATGGCTCGGCTCCCCTGCGTACGCCGCATCCGCCGCCCTCGGCGCTTTCTCCGCGGGTGGGGCCACCTTCCAGCGCACCTGGCGCCCACGCAAGGTAATCGCGCTCGGCGCGGGCGTGGGGCTGGCGCTCAGTACCCTGGTGGGCTACCTGGCGGCGGGACAACTCGCGACGTTCCTTCCGCTGCTCGCCCTGTGGACCTTTGTCGCGGGGCTGGCGTGGGCCGTCGGATCGACAGCTGGGATCGTCGCAGCAACGACGGTCGGCAGCATGCTGGTGACCATCACCCTGCCCACGAGCGTCGGACGAGCCTTGGAGCACGCCGGGATCATCGCGCTGGGCGGAGTGGTGCAGGCCGTGCTGATCTTGCTGTTTCCGATCCGTCGATGGGGGGCACATCGTGACGCGCTCGCCGACGCCCTGGCCGCCGTGGCGGACTACGCCCGCCAGCTCCGGCACGACCCAACCGCCCGGTTCGACCCGGAGCCCTTGATGACAGCCCGGGACGCGGCCGCCGTCACGCCATCACAGGCTCGCACCCGCCCCGCCGCCCTCCACGGCCCGCGAGGACTTGCCGAGCGCATTTTGCCGGCCATCGCCGCGCTCGCCGACCCGGACGTCGGCGCCCCGGCGGAGGGTCCTGGGAGGGACCGCGCGCGGGAGCTGCTCGACGGGGCCGCCGACGTGTTGGATGCAGCCGCCCGATCGATCCGGCGCGGCACCCCCGTCGAGGTACCGCATAAGACTGTGGATCTCCTGCGTGGAAACGAGGTGCTCGAGGGTCCCGCCCGGCAGGCCGCCGAGAGGCTCGCGGGACTGCTCGGTGAGGCGCTGGAGATCGCTGAGTGCGGCAACGCGCACAGAAGGATGCCCGCGCAACATGGCCCCGCGGGTACTCAGTTCCTGGTGCGACCGACCCTATTCCGGCTGATCCCGGTCACCGTGCGGGCGGTCCGTCGTGAGCTCCGCCACGACTCGCCCGTCTTCCGGCATGCCGTTCGGCTGGCGGCGGTAGCGACGCTCGGCTATCTCATCGCCGCCCGGCTACCCCTGGGCCACGGCTACTGGGCGCCCATCGCCTCAGTGATGGTGATGCGTCCGGACTTCCACCGGACGTACGCGCGTGCCGTCGCCCGTCTCGCCGGGACTCTGGTGGGGGTCGTGCTCGCCACCGGGGTGGTGCGGGGCCTGGGGCCGGACGCCCATGTGTTCGGTGCGCTGGCGGTAGTCTCGGCGGGCCTGTCGTACACCCTGGTCCGTACCGGCTACGCCTACTCCCAGTGCTTCACTGCCGCGTACGTCGTATTCCTGCTCGGCATGGGCGGCCAGGCATGGGAACAGACAGTCCCGGAGCGGATGGTACTCACACTGCTGGGCGGAGCCCTGGCAATACTGGCCTACGCGGTGTTCCCTGCGTGGGAGACGCCCCGGCTGCCGGAACGGCTTGCGGACTGGCTCGCCGCCAACGGCCGCTACGCGGCCGCAGTGCTCCGCAACTACGCCGAACCGACCAGGGAGCGCCGTGCCGACATGCGCAGTGCCCAACTGGCGAGCAGAAAAGCGCGCGCCGCCTGGCAGGAGGCATACGACCGGGCAAAGCAGGAACCGGTCCGCCCCAGGGGCCTGACTTCGCGTGAGGCGGAGGAGGCACAGGAGGCACTCGAAGGATTCGACAGGGCAGCAACGCTCATGGAGAACCGCGTCCCGCAGGACGACAACCCTTTCGCTCTCCAGGCAAAGGGGCTCGCCAAGGCCCTGGAAACGGACACGGCACAGGCGGCAGCCGACATGCTCGAGCACAGGGATCCGGACTGGGGACGCGTGGAGAACGCTCTCCAGGCGTGGAAGGGCGCCGATGCCCGGAGCCCCGGGCTACGCCGCGAGGCGGACCTGCAGAAGCGCGCCCTGGAGGCCCTTGCGACAGCCGTTAGCCGCACCCCCCTGGAGCGCGACGTCGGCTCCGTGCGCGAGGAGCAGCGGGTGCGGGAGGCCGTGGAGGCTGAAGGCGGTGGCTCAGGACCCGCGCACCGGGGTGGGTGACGTTCCGACGACGGCAAGCGTCGCGCCCTCCTGGAGAGACGACAGTCTTTGAGCCGCGAGCCAGTCACACGTGCACCGCTGTCACGACTGCGAGGCCAACTCCGTCAGGACAGGGGCTTCGATGGAGCAATCCGGCGCCAGCAGAATGGGATCACCGGACCGGCTCCCGCTTGACGCTTCGCGCTCCGCCAGGTCACACACGTGGGACTGATCGACTGGGTGTCGTTGCTTGACGTCCGCAGCTGCGTTCGGTCACGTCCTTTCGGGCGGGACATGCACTCCAGCAGGGCTCGAGCCCGCACCACACACCACCACAGGTAGGCCCGATCGCGACTGGGTGGTGAATGCAGGTTCTGTGATGAGGAGGAATTCCGTGCCTGTCTGCCTGCCGGTGTGGCCAGCCCGTCAAGGAGCGCCGACGTTGACTCGGGGGCATCCTGGGCTCACCGGCTCATCGCCGGGCAATCAACAGGAGAGGCCCAGTCGTGAGAGTGTCGCCCCAGGGCGTTACGGTCGTGGCTCTCTTGGCGGATCCGGACGCTCCGACGGAGATCGCCCACCGCGTGGCCCGGGCCCTCCCTGATCGACTCGCCGAGAAGGCGGCTCAGGGGCGACGGTTCGATGTGCAGGTGGTCAGCGAGCCTTTCACCGCGGAGACCGAGGACCTGCCCACTTTGATGCGGCGGATCGCCGACCGCAGAAGTTCCGAGAGTTGGGACATCGTCGTGGCCCTCACCGACCTTCCGCTGCATGCGCAAGGGCGCAAGCTCGCGGCGAATCTGAGTCACGAAGACGGGTCAGCGTTGTTGTCACTCCCTTCCCTGGGCGGCTTGCGGCTGCAGAGGAGGGCCCGGCGAGCCGTGGAAGAAGCCGTGCTCAGTTTGCTGGCGGATCCACAAGCTACGGGCGGCGAGGAGGCTGAGGGGCGTCCGCGAAGTAAGCCCCTGCAAGGGCCCTTTGCCAGCCGTCTCACCTCCATTCACCCGGGCCAGGTCGGTGAGCAGGAGACCGCTGATCGTCGGTACGTCGTCAGCGGACCACGCGGCTACCTGCGCCTACTGGTCGGTATGGTTCGCGCCAACCGGCCGTGGCGACTGGTACCGGGCCTGTCGAAGGCACTGGCGGCAGCACTCGCCACCGGAGCCATCGCCACCGTGAACTCCACCGTTTGGAGCCTGGCCGCGTCCCTGAGCACGCCGCGCCTCGTGATCGCCATGATCGGGTCCGTCGCCCTCATGATCGGCTGGCTGATCGTGGACGCGAACCTGTGGCATCGGCCAGCAGACGCCTCACCGGAGGAGAGAAAGAGGACGGCGCTCTACAACGCCTCAACCGTCGTGACCTTGGGTATCGGGGTGCTCGTCTGCTACGTGGGTTTGCTGGTCATCAACTTGGTGTGGGCGCTGTTCATCCTCAACGGCCAAGTGTTCTCCTCCCTGACACGAACTCCGCTGCATGCCACGGAGTACTGGACGTTGTCCTGGTTCGTCGCGTCGGTCGCCACCGTGGCCGGTGCGCTGGGATCAGGGTTGGAGAGCGATGAGGCGATCCGGGCAGCCGCCTACTCAAAGCGCGAGCAGGAACGCCGCAGTATGCTGAAGGACGACCACGATGCCTAGCCGGTGACCTGAGCCGGTGCCGGATTCCACTGCACTGCTCGGCCTGCGCACAGTCGTCTGGCGGGGTTACGGGTGTGGGTATGGGTATGGGTATGGGTATTTTGTCCCTCGCCTGGGTCTCTTCTAACGGTCCGGCCGTGGCGTCACCGTGTGGTGGGTGAGCATGGCGATCTGCAGCACAATGTGCCCCGCAGCCGGGAAATCGCGAAAACTCTTTCCTACGCTGGCCGTCAGGCCGAGCCGAGGGGCGCGGTGATCGCGGTGCCATTCGGACAGATCCCGATCACATCAGTGCGGCAGCGGCGGCGACACGATGCAGACGACTTTCGCAGGACGAGCCATGGGCCCCGGCGGGGAATCTTGGCGCGTGCCACACAAGAATCCCATTCCGGTCTGAAAGGATTCCATTCCGATCTGAGATCGTGGTGCAGTTGGTGGTTGGCAGTCTTGGCCACCGTTACATCCAGGAGGAAGCCATGACGGATCCGCGGACGGTCATCCTTCCTTGCGGGGTTGCGGTCCATGCGCTCGGTCAGGGCACCTGGGGGATCGGGGAGGATCCCCGGCGCCGCGCGGCCGAGGTGTCGGCCCTGCGCGCCGGGCTGGACCTGGGAATGACACTCGTCGACACCGCGGAGATGTACGGGGATGGCGCGGCGGAGGAAGTGGTGGCCGAGGCGGTGGCCGGACGACGGGACGAGGTCTTCTTGGTCAGCAAGGTGCTCCCCTCCCACGCGGACGCCCGTGGAGTGGCCGAGGCATGCCGGGGGAGCCTGCGCCGGCTGCGCACGGACCGGATCGACCTGTACCTGCTGCACTGGCGTGGAGCCGTGCCGCTGGAGGAGACGGTCGAGGCGTTCGAGTCCCTGGTGCGGGAAGGTGCCATCCGCTCCTGGGGTGTGAGCAACCTGGACGTGGATGATCTCGCGGACCTGCCGCCCGGAGCCAGGCCGCAGACCGACCAGGTGCTGTACAACCTCAGCCGTCGAGGGCCTGAGTACAGTCTGCTGCCCAGGTGTCGTGAACTGTCGATCCCCGTCATGGCGTACTCGCCGGTCGAGCAGGGCCGACTGCTAGACCACTGGGCACTGCGGGACGTGGCAGCCGCCCACGGGGCGACGCCCGCGCAGATCGCCCTGGCCTGGGTCCTGCGGCACGAGGACGTCATCGCGATCCCGAAGGCGTCCTCCCGCGCGCACGTCGAGGAGAACAGAACAGCTCTGGATGTGCACCTGACCGCCGAGGACCTCGCGATGCTGGACCGGGCGTTCCCACCGCCGGAGAGTAAACGGCCGCTGGAGATGCTGTGACACCCCTTCAGCGCGCCCGACCGGGCACCGCCCGAAGCCTGGGGTGGCCCGACCTCACCGGTGGCGGCAGAGGGCGTCGTACTGTTCCCGCAAAGCGCGGTTATTTTCCACAACGCCCCGGGCATCGTCGAGATCGTCCGCCAGCTGCTGGAAAGGCTGGACGATCGAGCCGGAGGACCTGGCGCGCATCTCGCCGTAACTGACCGGGCTCATCAAACGGTTCGGCGAGCACTCCACACATGAGCTGGGTATCCAGCCCGAGGCGTCCGACCCGAAGCCCGACGTGGACTTCACCCCGATGCGAGAGCAGGACCCGACGGCGGCCGGCTTCGGCCAGGCCGCGCCGAATCCGAACTTGGTCAAGCCCGGTTCGGATTCGGCGCGGCCTTGAGCGGCCTATCCAAGAAAGTCGCCGCCTGGTCCACGAATCGGAAGCCGGTCGCCCGCAGACTGCGTTTGCGCGTGAGGCGACTCCAGGTGACGGTAGACAGATCAAACGGTTCCACGGCGGCTATCAAGGCCTTCACAGCGCGTGTCTTCGAAGTCCGGTGAGGAGCTTCTACGGCGTCCAGGTCTCAAACCAGGGCTTGATGATGATCTTGGTTAGCGGCATCCCTATCGGCCCCGTCGGCCAAAGCCTCAAGCGCTAGGAGTGATGCGGGGAGCGGCGAGCAGTGTCAGACGTTCGCCGAGGCGACCGTAGCGGCGTTCTGATCATCGACAGCGCGAACCGAGCAAAGGAAGAGGGGACCCAAGATGGCAACGCAGGTCAAGAAAGCGCTTCTGGTACGCCTCGAAGCACTGCCCGGCAGGGAGGACGACGTCCGCGACTTCTTGAACCAGGGGCTGTCGATCGTCGAGGGGGAACCCAAGACCGTCAGGTGGTTCGGAATCCAGTTCGGGCCCTCATCGTTCGGGATCTTCGATGCCTTTCCCGACGACGACGGGCGCCAAGCGCATCTGGCGGGTGAGGTCGCGAAAGCGCTCGGTGAGAACACGGGTGAGCTCTTCGAGGAGCCCACGATCGAGCAGCTCGATGTCGTCGTGGAGAAGCGGCCCGCGTAGAGCACGTGCTAGCCGCGGGGCGGCGTAGAGCAGCCCAGTGGCCATAAGCCAGACCGCAGACGATCGTCATCGGTACTCCGCCGAAGTGAGCAGACGCCCGGCGGCGACAGTAGAAGAAGGCCCGCAGATCCTGGCTGGTGGCATAGGGGCGCTGGGTGCACGACAGCGTCATGTGTTCCACCGTGGGCTGCTGCGGCCCAGCGGCCACGACCGGGCGTGGTCCCTTGGTGTCCGCCAAGGGGCCGCCTCGACCTCGCCCGGAGCACCGTGCGCACTCGCCTGCGTGCGGTCTTCAAGGACGTCGAGCGCATCATCCGAGCCCATCCACCGGAGCTGTTCGCCTCCACTGCGGGCACGGCGCCGGTCAGGCGCAAGCGCAACGTCGTCGTCTGGGAGTGACCCCACCGGCCCTCTCGCTCCGTGCGGGTCCCGCCGGCCGTCGGCGTTGCGCACAAAGCTCTGAACGGGATGCAGGCGACGTTGAGGCAGACGCTGCCCCGATACCTGACCTCGACAGCGGCGGTGCGCAGGCCCAGCTGGGAGGCACGTCCGGCGGCTGTGTACCCGTCGGGCACGCCCCGGTAGGACGACTTCGAATTACGCACCCGTGGGCATCGCCTTCCGATGCGCGACGACGGTCCGACGGCCAAGTGACCGGTTGTGGTTTGGCGTGGGCCGGGCATACCTCAGCGCCTGCCAAGTTTCCGGCGCGTCACCGGCCATGCCTAGAAATTTGACCCTTTGACATGTCTTGCGGGAGTGGGACAGTGTAAGTGGTGATGTCGTTATGTGCGGCACCCCGTCCACGGTGATGCGCCCACCCGACCATGGGACGGACCAGGCCAACGTCGGCAGCTGTGCGGGTTGATCGAGCAGGACAAGGTCAAGCCGTCCTGGATCGTCTCCTAGGAGCTGTCGCTGGACCAAGCGGCCTACCAGCACTTCGGCCAGCGCGAGGACGGATGGACCAAGGCCCTCCTCCACCTCGACGACAGCTGAGCGGCGGCAGCACGGACCCGAACCGATCCCCCGCCGACCACCGGAAGGAAGCACGCACCATGACCAACGAACTGCACGGCAGGAAGGTCGCAATCCTGGCCACGGACGGCGTTGAGCGCGTCGAACTCGAAGAGCCTCTCGGCGCACTGCTGGGCGCTGGAGCGCAAGCCGAACTCCTCTCCCTCCACACCGGCGAGATCAACGCGCGCCAGATGGACATCGACCCGGCCGGAACCTTTACCGTGGATAAGAGGGTCGCTGATGCCCGCGTGGGCGACTACGAGGCACTCTTGCTGCCCGGCGGCACCATGAACCCCGACCAGCTGCGCACCGACCCCGACGCCGTCGCCTTCGTGAGGGAGTTCGTGGAGACGGGGAAGCCCGTTGCCACCATCTGCCACGGACCTTGGATTCTGGCGGAGGCTGGCGTGCTGCGCGGTCGCCGCCTCACCTCTTGGCCCAGCATTCGTACTGACCTGCGCAATGCCGGCGCCGAGGTCGTCGACGAGGAGGTCGTGATCGACCGCCAGCTGATTTCCAGCCGGAGCCCGCAGGACCTCCCTGCCTTCTGCAAGGCGATCATCGAACGCTTCGCCGCCGCACTTCAACCCGCCTGATCGGGAGGAGTCACAAGCCACCGAAATGACATCCGGCACTCCCACGGCCGAGTCCCCCGTGGATCAGCAGAGGAGATCGTCATGGCGAGCAGCAACCGCGCCGTCACCTTCCAGAACCCGAAGGACATGCGCGTCGAGTCCCTGGACTTCCCGAAGCTTCAGATGCCGAACGGGAAGAAGGCCCCGCACGGAGTCATCCTCAGGATCGTCGCCACCAACATCTGCGGGAGCGACCTGCACATCTACCGCGGGTCCTTCCCGGTGCCCCAGGGCATGGCAATGGGGCACGAGATGACCGGGGAGGTCATCGAGGTCGGCCCCGACGTCGAGTTCCTCAGTGAGGGCGACCTCGTCTCCGTCCCGTTCAACGTCGCCTGCGGCCGATGCCGCAACTGCAGGGCACGCCGGACCGACGTCTGCGAGACCACAAACCCCAAGGTGGCCTGCGCGGCGTACGGCTTCAACCTGGGCGACTGGACCGGCGGCCAGGCCGAGTACCTGTTCGTCCCGTACGCCGACTTCCAACTCCTGCGTTTCCCGGACAGGGACCAAGCCATGGCGAAGATCCGTGACCTGGCGCTGCTCTCGGACATCCTGCCCACCGCCTTCCACGGTCTCATGGAGGCCGGTGCCAAGCCGGGCTCGACCGTGTACCTCGCCGGTGCCGGCCCGGTCGGCCGCTGCGGCGCAGCAGCGGCGCGCCTCCTCGGGGCGTCCTGCATCATCGTCGGCGACTACCACCAGGACCGCCTGGAGCTGATGAAGAAGAACGGCTGCGAGACGATCGATCTGAGCCAGGACGCAGCGCTCACCGACCAGATCGAGGCCATCCTGGGCGAACCCATGGTCGACTGCGCAGTCGACTACGTCGGCACCGAGGCACACGGCATTGGCCGCGAGGCCGAGGACATGGACCCGGCCCACGCCCTCAACCAGGTAATCGACGCCACCCGCGCGGGCGGAGCCACCGGAGTCATCGGCGTCTACGGCCCCGACCCGCTCGCGAAGTCGAAGGCCGAGCAAGAGGGAACGTATCCGATCGACTTCGGCAAGGCTTGGATCAAATCGCCGCGGATAGCCGCCGGGCAGGCACCGATCATGCACTACAACCGCGAGCTGATGATGGCGATCCTGTGGGACCGCATGCCCTACTTGAGCGCCATGCTCAACACGAAGGTGATCAGCCTCGACGACGCCCCCGACGCCTACGCGACCTTCGACACGGGAGTGTCCGAAAAGTTCGTCATCGACCCCCACGGCCTCATTCCCGCCTGAGGCCCTCCCTCATCCGCCCCTGCGAACTCAAGCTTCACCGTCTCCCAGGAACTCGGCCTGGACGAAGCCCTCACCGCCTACGAGCACTTCGACGCCCGCGATGAGGGCTGGACCAGGTAGTCCTGCGCCCCTACGGACACGGCGACGGCCATACGCGGTAAGGTCCCCTGGGCCACCATCCCACCTTGCCCCCGGGCCAAACCGGCGGAGGTGCGACCGCCTGGTCAGCTCGATTCGAACCAGCGGCACCCCTCGGTCTCCACGCCGGCGGGACAAACGGTAGACGCCTCCTCCGCCAGCTTCAGGCCGTGTATTCGACAGACGGGGTCGGGCTTTGTTCATGAGTGTGGATTCTGGCTCAACTCGCGCGGTTCGAAGAGCGAGTGCCTGCTTCGGGAGTCTGATCCACCGGCCTGACCTACGAAACGCCGCAAACGGCTCCACCCAGAAGCCGACGCGCCGCCCAGATCACAGAAGTTGAGCCAGAGCCCCAGATGTGACAGCAGTTGCTGACGAAGTAGGGAGGCAACCGCCCCCAGGACGGCGGTTGGACGGTGCGAACGAGCGCGCGGTTCTCGCGCCGACGTCCCCTCCGCCACAGCCACGTCAATTGTGGGATCCCTTCAAACGAAACATCGCTCTAGACCTGGTTCCGGCCTGACTCCCTGGCAGAGCGCAGGGAGCCGGGCGGCCACAACTCATTGCCCCAGCAAGTCTGCCGCTCCAGGACTGGTCGGTGTGGGGTCGGGAGCACGCCTGGACGAATCGCGGTCAGCTGACCACGCGTCAGTAGGGTCAGCATTGGGTCAGCATTGGTCCGACTAGACCTGCGCACACACGGCGACACTTGCGCCTGACAGCCAGCCCCGGACCGTATCGCAGAGCAAACTTGCAGCAGCAAGTCACACTTAACAGTCGGGTGCGGTCCGCGCCCCCACTTCCGCAGACCTCTGGATCACTACAAAGCCCTGCTCAGCGAGTACGACCCCGCGGCTTCAAGGGCCCCGGCGGTAGCTCCGGGGCGGAGAGCCGCGCCCCCGCATACCCGTTCACATCACCAAACCTCACCCCCTTCACCCAGTCCTCGCGTGCCCTGCTGATATCGTCGTGGGATCTGGCGATGAAGTTCCACCACATGACGATCTCCTCCTCGAACGGCTCGCCACCGAGAAGCATCAGTCCGGCGTCGGATGCGGCACGCAGCGGCAGTTCGGTGCGGCCGCAGCCCAGGTAGAGCATCGACCCTGCCAGGACCGGAACACCGTCGACCTCGGCTTCGCCGGACATCGAGAGCACCGCGTACTCGAAGTCGGGGTCCAGCGGCAACCGGGCTTCGGCGCCGGCGGTCAGGGCCAGGTCCGCTCCGACGATCGGCGTGTACGCCTTGCCCGGCGATGCGGCTCCGTCGAGTTCGCCCAGGATCACGGTGGCGGTGAGGCCCGGTGCCGTGACGGCGGGCAGCGCGGTGTGGTGCTGGAAGTGCGGCTCCACATGCCGGTCCGCGTCGGGCAGTGCCACCCAGAGCTGGGCGCCGTGCAGAAACCTGGCGTGCGGCTTCGGACTCTCCTCGGAGTGGCTGATGGCCCTTCCTGACGTCATGAGGCCCAGTTCCCGCGGCCGGATCTGCTGGAGACTGCCCAGGCTGTCGCGATGCAGGACCTCCCCGTCGTGCAGCCAGCTGACCGTCTGCAGGCCCATGTGCGGGTGCGGTGGCACCTGCATGCCGGGCTCGTCGGCGATGTCGTCAGGGCCGTAGTGATCCACGAAGGCCCAGGCACCGACCATGCGCCGCCCCAGGTTCGGCAGCAGCCGGCGTACCTCGGTGGACTCTCCCAGTTGGACGCGGCGCGGGGCGAGGAGTTCACGTACCGGTTCGGCGACGACGAAGCCGCGTCCTCCGCAGACGGAGAGTGAGGCCTGGCGATCGAGATTGCTCATGGCGCACAACCTATTCCGGTACGGCCGTGGAGCGCCGGTCCCACGCCGAAAATTTAGTGGAATGTTTAACTACTTCATCGTGTTGACGCGTCCGAAGGCATCACGGCCGAGGAGGAGAAGTGGAAGACATCTACTACGAGTTCGGTACGCCCGCCGACCGCTGGGACCGCGCGCAGCTGTTCTTCGAGGCGAAGGAGTACCTGACCGCAGCCCGGATCCTCGGCGGCCTGGTGCAGGAGGCTCCGGACCTGGTGGCGCCGCGACTGCTGCTGGCTCGCGCCTACTACCACTCGGCCCGGCTGGCCAAGGCGGAGGCCGAACTGCGTGAGGTGCTGGAGCGCAACCCCGTCGAGGAATACGCGCGACTGATGCTCGGACGCACCCTGGAACGTCAGGGCCGGGACGCGGAGGCGGCCACGCATCTGCGGATGAACGACGCGATGACCGGCGCGCTCGGAACCGAGCACGCCAAGAAGTAGGAGCACGAGGAGTGACGGACGGCAGTCAGGACCCGGGGAGCGGAAGTCGTGGCACCGCTCCCCGGGCCGACTCGGCCTCGCGCCGTTACGGGGCAGCGGTTCCCGCCGCCGCGGGCCGCTCCTCGTAGGGGAGGATCTGCCGCAGCAGCCCTCGCGGGTGGCCACGCTTGCGCCACTCCCGGGGGTAGCCGATCGAGACCTCCTCGAACCGCACACCGTCATGCCAGGTCGTGCGGGGGATGTGGAGGTGACCGTAGACGACGGCGGCGACATTGAAACGGCGGTGCCAGTCGGCGGTGAGTTCCGTGCCGCACCACTGGGCGAACTCCGGGTACCACATCACGGAGGTGGGTTCCCGCAGCAGAGGCCAGTGCCCGGCGATCACGAGGGGGACATCCGGGTCGTGCTCGGCCAGACGCTTCTCGGTGAGGGCCACCCGTGCCCTGCACCAGTCGTCCCGGGTCGGGTAGGGGTCGGGGTGCAGCAGGTATTCGTCGGTGCAGACGACACCTGCCTCGTGGGCGCGGGCCAGTGACTCCTCCTTGGTCGCCGTTCCGGGGACCCTGAAGGTGTAGTCGTACAGCAGGAACACGGGCGCAACGGCGACGGGGCCGTCCGCACCCTGCCACCGGGGATAGGGATCCTCGGGCGTGGTCACGCCCAGTTCTCTGCACACCTGGACGAGGTGCTCGTACCTTGCCTGGCCACGCAGCCGCACCGGGTCCGTGTCCACGGTCCACAACTCGTGGTTCCCGGGGGTCCACACCACGTGGGCGAATCTCCCCGCGAGCAGTTCAAGCGCACGTTCGATCTCTTCCGGCTGCTCCGCCACGTCCCCTGCCACGATGAGCCAGTCCTCGTCCGAGGACGGGTGCAACCGGTCGGTGAGGGGGCGGTTGTCGGCGATCCCCACGTGGAGATCACTGACCGCTAGAAGGCGGCCGGCACTCCGCTGGGTGCCGGCGACGGGCTCGATCATGGAACTCATGCTTCGAAATTACCGTCTCCGCGCCTCCGCCGGGGCCGGTCCGCTCGACATGCCCGTTCTTCGTCCGCCCGTGAACATCGACCAACCGCCTCGAGGCACGCGGCGAGGCGTACGCCGCTCTGTGCGCGTCCTGAAGAGGGAGACGTCGATGACTGACACCGGGCAGTCGCAGGACCTGACACGGCGCCAATCGACGGCCAGGACGCGCCACTGCTTGTGTCTGTTGATGCAACCCTCGATCGTGGGGAATGCGGGTGCGTGCGTCACTGGCCTGCCTGGGTGTGTCGACGAACGCAAGCGGGCGGCAGGGGCTGTCCGCAGCGAGGTGGATCTTGGTAGTCGGCCCGCCGAGGGAATGGTGGACCGGCTCGCCAGTTGGTCCCAGGAAGCGACCAGAGCGCCGATCGAGAACCGTCACACCGCGCCCGGCAGGTCGCCATCAGACTGGTCACGGCCCGCGATGGGGGATATCCCCCTTCCGATCCGGCCTGGCGCTCGGCGGACAGCGTCATCAGCTCGGCTGCGATCGCGCGAAGGGCTTGAGCTCGTGCACCGTGAGGATGACGGGCGCTCGGGGGCCTCCTTGAACTGGCAGGCCAGGGCTAGCTGTTCTGCCCTGTGAGGTTGGGGACGCGGCTGGCGGGTGGTTGGCCCTTGAGTGCGGTGTGTCCGCGGTGGTGATTGTAGGTGTGGAGCCAGGCG
>NZ_JBEXYB010000045.1:0-55262 GCF_040630715.1 Streptomyces sp. NPDC005752
CTGCGGCGCCCGAGCCCGCGCCCGTTCCGCCGCGGCGGCCGCGGCCGCGGCTGCCCGAGCGGAAGGATCCGCCGGCCGCGGAGCCTGAGCCCTGGCCGCCGCGCGTGCGCGGCTTGGGCTGCGTCGGCTGCGGTACCTCGATGACGATCGCGACGCCGGACGGCTCGCGGGCACCCGTGATGCGGCTGAGTTCCTCGTCGCTGGACTTGATGCGGGTGGTGCGCGGCGCGATGCCCGCGTCCTGCATCAGCCGGGTCATGTCCCGCTTCTCGTCGGGCAGCACGAGCGTGACGACGCTGCCGGACTCGCCGGCACGCGCGGTGCGCCCGCCGCGGTGGAGGTAGTCCTTGTGGTCGGTCGGCGGGTCCACGTTGACGACCAGGTCGAGGTCGTCGATGTGGATGCCACGGGCCGCCACGTTCGTCGCGACGAGTGCGGTGACCTGGCCGTTCTTGAACTGGTCCAGGGTCCGGTTGCGCTGCGGCTGGGACCGGCCGCCGTGCAGGGCGGCCGCCCGTACGCCGCTGGCGAGGAGCCGCTTGGCGAAACGGTCGGCAGCACGCTTGGTGTCCACGAACATGATCACGCGGCCTTCACGGGCGGCGATCCGGGTGGCGACAGCCTTCTTGTCCGTCTCGTCCACCACGTGCAGCACGTGGTGCTCCATGGTGGTGACGGCACCGGCCGACGGGTCGACCGAGTGCACGACGGGGTCGGTGAGGAACATCTTGACCAGCCGGTCGATGTTCTTGTCGAGGGTCGCGGAGAAGAGCATCCGCTGCCCGCCCGGCTCGACCTGCTTGAGCAGCGCGACGACCTGCGGCATGAAGCCCATGTCGGCCATCTGGTCGGCCTCGTCGAGGACGGTGATCGACACCTGGTCGAGCCGGCAGTCGCCCCGTTCGATGAGGTCCTTGAGCCGGCCCGGCGTGGCGACGAGGACTTCGGCGCCTCGGCGGAGCGCTCCGGACTGCCGGCTGATCGACATGCCGCCGACGACGGTGGCGACGCGGAGGTTCACAGCGGTGGCGTACGGGGTCAGCGCGTCGGTGACCTGCTGGGCGAGCTCTCGGGTGGGGACGAGCACGAGTGCCAGCGGGGCGTGCGGCTCACAGCGGCGTCCCGCGGTGCGGGCGAGCAGCGCCAGGCCGAAGGCCAGGGTCTTGCCCGAGCCGGTGCGGCCACGGCCGAGGATGTCCCGGCCGGCCAGCGAGTTCGGCAGGGTGGCGCCCTGGATGGGGAAGGGGTCGGTCACGTCCTGTGCGGCGAGGGTCTTCAGCAGCGCGGCGGGCATGTCCAGGTCGGCGAAGGCGTCGACGGCGGGCAGTGCGGGGGTCAGGGTCTCCGGCAGGGCGAACTCGCCGCCCTGGGCGGGCGCGGTCCTGCGACGGGCCGGTGCCTTGCCGGATCCTCGGTTGTTCGCCTGTGTCCGGTCCGTGCCGCGCCCCTTTATCGGGCGGTTGCGGGTCGGTCGGTCCTGGCGTTCGGAGCGGGTCATACGGAATTGCCCTCCTGGGGGATTCCTGGGATTACTGCCGACTGCTGCGGACTGCTTGGTGTGCGCCCCAGGATGCATGCACAGAGCAGGTGTCCCGGCGGCGGAGCCGCACCGGGAATGGTCGAGTCGGAAACAGCACAAACCGGGGCCCGCACCTTCACGGTGCGGGCCCCGGTTGCGAGGTACGCGTCCGGCAATTAGGCCGGGACGATGTTCTCCGCCTGCGGGCCCTTCTGGCCCTGCGTGACGTCGAAGGAGACCTTCTGGCCCTCCTGGAGCTCACGGAAGCCCTGGGTGGCGATGTTGGAGTAGTGGGCGAAGACGTCGGCGCCGCCGCCGTCCTGCTCGATGAAGCCGAAGCCCTTTTCCGAGTTGAACCACTTCACGGTTCCAGTAGCCATGTCATTCTCCTAAAAGAGGTGCAGTGCCGGAAATCCGCACTTCACGAATTCCAAGTCGCCGCATTGAGCCCCATCCGGAGAAAGCCGGAAAACAATAAAGCGCCTGAGGAGGGTTCCCGTCAGGCGCACATAATGTTCATGGGTACCAAAACTGCAACTCGGCAACCGTAGCACGTTCTGTCGGCGGGCGGCAGATCAGTCCGCTCCCGCGCGCCGGAGAATCTGCCGGCCGGGTCGGCTGCGGGGAGCGTTCGTCGCGGCTCCCCGAATCGTTCACCGACGCTTCGCGCGCTGTTCTCCCAAGGGGTGCGCGCCCCGGCTTCGACGGGGCGGCGGAGTCCGGCGGGCGGTGCGGCAGGGGGCGGGACGTCCCTCGTGGGGGACGGCGGATTCACCTGATCGCCGTACCGCCACGCATGCGGGCCGGGCGCTCCCGGCAGCCGGACCGGTGGCCGGGGGTTACGCCGGAAGAGTGCCGCCCGCGGCGAACGGGCGCCTCCGCACCGGTCGGTTCCGCACCGGCCCGGTGCCGCCCCGGCCGGTGCGTCGGGCGATGGAGGGTGAGGCCGTCCGGCAGGAGCGCGAGTCCCCCGGCACCACGTGGCCGCCGGGCGGGGTGTCACGACTCGCGGACGGGGCTCTCGTCGGTCCCTCTGCGCAGGGTGCGCAGGGGGTGGCCGGGGCGCCAGACCTGTACGACGAGGTCGTCACCGTCGAGTCCGGTGCGGACCACCTCGGCGGGGTCGGCGCGGAAGAGGAGGAAGGGCTGTGGCGGGGTGACCTCCTCGATGAAGCGGGCCAGTACGGCGGCGTCGGTGATCTCCACCGCCCGTCCGGAGATGCGGATGTCCCCGTCGGCCATCTCCGCGTCCGGCCCCGGGTTGGCGTGGATGGCGAAGCGCGGGTCGCGCCGCAGGTCCAGTGCCTTGCGGGAGTTCGGCATCATCCCGAACCACAGCGCGTCCATCCGGAACTCGGTCTCCAGGCCGGTGACGCGGGGGGAGCCGTCCGCGCGCAGGGTGGCGAGGACGTGGTGCTTGTACTGCTGGAACCTGGTGCGCACGGTGTCGGCGAAGGCGGGTTCCGCCGCGCGGAAGTCCTGCCAGGAACTCGGTGTCACGTTCGATGTCATGGGCGCCATCGAACCGCGTCATCAGGACATCTTCTGTCGTGATGGGTCCTACGTCACCGGATCGGACGCCACCGTGTCGCGTTCGCCGTGCGCCCGGTGCGCGGGTCGGCCGACGAGCCCCTGGGCGCGGGCGGCCGCCAGCCAGTGCGGGAATTCGGCGACGAGCCGGTCGTAGAGCTCCGAGTCCGGGAGGGTGCGGGGGTCGGGGCCGGCGTGGAAGAAGCCCGCGTTGTCGAGGGGGCGTTTGGCCGGGACGGCGAGCTCGTCGAGCCGGCGCAGGAAGTCGAATTGTGAGCTCCGCTTGTTGCCGAAGCCGATGAACTGCCAGAACAGCGGGAGTTTCGCCGCCTTGCAGAGGTAGCGTTCCGCCGCGTGCTTGCTGATCGGCCCGCCGTCCGTCTGGAAGACGACGAGGGCGGGCGCGGTGGAGCCGCTGTCGAGGTAGTGGTCGATGACGGCGTCCATGGCCAGGTGGTAGCTGGTCTTCCCCATGTGTCCGAGACCGGCCACGATCGCGTCGATGCGGCCGTGGTGGTTGCCGAGGGTGAGGTCGGTGACGGCGTCGACGTCCGTGGAGAAGAAGACGACGGGCACCCGTCCGTCGTCGTCCAGATGGGCCGAGAGACCGAGGACCCGGTCGGCGAGCGCCTGGACGCTGCCGTCCTTGTAGTACTCCCTCATCGAGCCGGAGTGGTCGAGCACCAGGTAGACCGCGGCGCGTCCGCCGCTCATCCCGTGCTTCTCCAGGGAGATCCGGGCGCTCTCGTAGTGGCCGGCGATCGCCGGTGCCTGTTCCCGTATCTTGTGCAGGCTGATGGCCGGACCTGCGGCGTCGTGCGTACCGGTCATGTGGCTCTCCGATCGGGCGGGGCTCGTGCCGCGGCGGCTACGGGAGTTCCGAGCGTAGGGCAACGCCGGCGCACCCAGGTGTCCCGCTCCTCACCCGCGTTCGCTATCTTGAGCGCCCTCGCCTCATGGGGTCCTCCTGCCCGTGCACGAGCCCCCGCCCACGAATGAAGGAGCCGGCCATGGAGGCCGCCGCCACCACGTGTTACCGCCACCCGTCGTACGAGACGTATGTGCGGTGCACGCGCTGCGACCGGTACATCTGCCCCGACTGCATGCGTGAGGCGTCGGTCGGGCACCACTGCGTGGAGTGTGTGAAGGAGGGACAGCGCTCGGTCCGTCAGGCCCGTTCGCTGTTCGGCGGGGCGGTGCCGAGTGCCGCGACGCCGGTCGTGACGTACGTGCTGATGGCGCTGAACATCGTCGCGTACGTCGTCGAGGTGGTCCGGTCCGAGACGGTGGACCGGTTCGGGATGCTCGGGGCGGTGCTGGTCGATCCGTCGGGCGGGCAGTACTACTACAAGGGCCAGACCTATCCCGGGCTCGAGCTGACGGGGGTGGCCGACGGCGAGTGGTACCGGCTGCTGACGGGGGCCTTCCTGCATCTGCCGCCGGACGCGTCGTTCGGCGTGATGCACCTGGTGTTCAACATGCTCGCGCTGTGGAATCTGGGCCGGGTCGTGGAGGGGCAGCTCGGACGGGCCCGTTATCTGGCGCTGTACCTGTTGTCCGCGGTGGGTGGTTCGGTGCTGGTCTACCTGGTCTCGCCGGAGACGACGGCGGTCGGCGCCTCGGGTGCGGTCTTCGGTCTGGCGGCCTCCTTCTACGTCATCAACCGGCGTCTGGGCCGGGACATGCGGGCGGTCAACCGTTTCATGGCGGGGTTTCTGCTGTGGATGGTCGTCTCCGCCGTGTTCACCTCGTGGGAGGGGCACCTCGGTGGTCTGCTGACCGGCGGTCTGGTGACCTACGGGCTGGCGTACGCGCCGGCCAGGCTGCGGACGTCGGCGGCGCAGCTGGCGGGCGGGGTGGTGCTGGTCGCGCTGCTGGCCGTGGTGGTCGCCGTGCGGACGGCCGCTCTGACCGGGGCGTGACGGCGCACTCGCCCGCGGACGAACCGAGTCCACTTTCTGGGATCATCGTCCCATGGTGAGAGATTCCTCCGCAGAGCGGCCGGAGACCGCGGGCTCCGGGGGCGAGGGGCCCGTGGACGGGCCGGGTGAAGGGTTCGGAGCGGGGATTCGCCGTGGTGTCCGGCGGCTGCATCCGCTGGACTGGCTCGCGGGTGGCCTGCTGGTCCTGGGGGTGCTCGCGGTGGCGACCGGGCTGCTCCCCTCGGACGCGGCCGCGGACGAGATGCGGCGCACCGGGCCGCTGGTGGTGTTCCTGGGCACGGTGATCGTGATGGCCGAACTGACGGGCCGGGCTCAGGTCTTCGACGTGGTGTCGGCCTGGGTGGCGCGGGCGGGGCGGGGACGTTATCCGCTGCTCTTCGGGCTGTGTGTGCTGTTCGCCTCGCTCACCACGATCACGCTGAACCTGGACACGACGGCGGTGCTCCTCACCCCGGTCATGCTGTCGCTGGCCTCCCGGGTCGGGATCGCGGCGTTGCCTCTGGCGATGACGACGGTGTGGCTCGCGAACACCGCGAGTCTGCTGCTGCCGGTCTCGAATCTGACGAATCTGCTGGCGGCGGACCGGGTCGCGCTCTCGCCGTCGGGTCTCGCCGCGGTGATGTCGCTGCCTCAGCTCGCGGCGATCGCGATGACCGCGGTGTGTCTGTGGGTCTTCTACTGGCGGCGTGGCCGTCGCGGCGCGGACCGGTACACCCCGCCGGGTCCCACGGTGGCCGCGGATCCCGTCCTGCTGCGGATCTGTTCGGTGGCCTGTGCGGGCTTCCTGCTGGCGATCATGGTCGCGGACGTGCCCCTCTGGTCGGCGTCGCTGACCGCGATGGTGGTCGTCGTGGTGGCGTTCGCCGTACGGCGCAGGGAGGAGTTGCGGCTGTCGCTGGTGCCGTGGCGGCTGCTGGTGCTCGTCCCGGGGATGTTCCTGGTGGTGGAGACCGTCAGCGCGCACGGGCTGCACACGTTGCTGGAGTCCCTGCTGGGCTCGGACAACGGCTTTCCGGGGATGCTGCGGTCGGCGGCGGTGGGGGCGGGGCTGTCGAACGTCCTGAACAACCTTCCGGCGTATCTGGCGGGCGAGGCGGTCATCCCGGTGGGTAACCACGAGCAGTTGCTGGCGCTGCTGATCGGGGTGAACGTGGGGCCGCTCGTGACCCCGTGGGCGTCCCTGGCGACGCTGTTGTGGTTCGAGCGGTGCCGCTTGCACGGGACGAGGATCGAGATGCGCCGTTTCGTGGGGACCGGTCTGGTGCTGTCGGTCACGGGCACCCTGGCCGCCGTGTCGGCGCTGGCGCTGGTCGGCTGAGTTCCGGTGCCGGCCGGTGTCCGCGAGGTCCTGGACACGCCGCGGCGCCCGCCCTTGTCCGGTCGGGGACGGGGGCGGGCGCCGCGTTCAGTTCCGTACGCCGTTGTACGGGACGTCTGTGTTGCCGCGATCAGACCATCAGGGAACGGTCCGTCGGGCGGATCGGGGCGTGCAGGGCGCTGGTCCCTGTCAGGAAGCGGTCCACGCCGCGCGCGGCGGAGCGGCCCTCGGCGATGGCCCAGACGATGAGGGACTGGCCTCGGCCCGCGTCACCGGCGACGTAGACGCCGTCGACGTTGGTCGCGTAGTTCTCGTCGCGTGCGACGTTGCCGCGCTCGTCGAGGTCCACGCCGAACTGCTGGACGAGGCCGTTGGCCTGGTCGGTGCCGGTGAATCCCATGGCCAGGGTGACGAGCTGGGCCGGGATGACGCGCTCGGTGCCGGCCTTCTGCTCCAGCTTGCCGTCCTTGAACTCCACCTCGATGAGGTGCAGGGACTGGACGTTGCCGTCCTCGTCGCCCTCGAAGTGGGTGGTGGAGACGGAGTAGATCCGCTCGCCGCCCTCCTCGTGCGCGGAGGTGACCTTGTAGAGCATGGGGAAGGTCGGCCAGGGCTGGTTGGCGTTACGCTCCTCGCCCGGCTGCGGCATGATCTCCAGCTGGGTGACGGAGGCCGCGCCCTGGCGGTGGGCGGTGCCGACGCAGTCGGCGCCGGTGTCGCCGCCGCCGATGACGACGACGTGCTTGCCCTCGGCGGTGATCGGGGAGACGGTCAGGTCGCCCTCCTGCACCTTGTTGGCGAGCGGGAGGTACTCCATCGCGAAGTGCACGCCCTTGAGGTCCCGGCCCGGGACGGGCAGGTCGCGGGAGACGGTGGCACCGGCCGCGATGACGACGGCGTCGTACCGGCGGCGGAGCTTGGCGGCGTCGATGTCCTTGCCGATCTCCACCTCCGTGCGGAACTTGGTGCCTTCCGCGCGCATCTGCTCGATGCGGCGGTTGATGTGCGACTTCTCCATCTTGAACTCGGGGATGCCGTACCGGAGGAGTCCTCCGATGCGGTCCGCGCGCTCGAAGACGGCGACGGTGTGACCGGCCCGGGTCAGCTGCTGGGCCGCCGCGAGACCGGCCGGGCCCGAGCCGACGACGGCGACGGTCTTGCCGGAGAGGCGCTCGGGCGGCTGCGGGGTGACGTCGCCGCTGTCCCACGCCTTGTCGATGATGCTGACTTCGACGTTCTTGATGGTGACGGCCGGCTGGTTGATGCCGAGGACGCACGCCGACTCGCACGGGGCGGGGCACAGGCGGCCCGTGAACTCCGGGAAGTTGTTCGTGGCGTGCAGGCGCTCGGACGCCGCCGACCAGTCCTCGCGGTAGGCGTAGTCGTTCCACTCGGGGATGAGGTTTCCGAGCGGACAGCCGTTGTGGCAGAACGGGATGCCGCAGTCCATGCAGCGGCCGGCCTGCTTGCTGATGATCGGGAGCAGTGATCCCGGAACGTAGACCTCGTTCCAGTCCTTGACGCGCTCGCCGACGGGGCGGGTCCGGGCGACCTCGCGTCCCGTGGTCAGGAAGCCCTTGGGGTCAGCCATTGGTCGCCGCCTCCATCATCTTCTCGGTGGTCTCCTGCTCGGAGAGACCGGCGAGCTCAGCGGCGTCCTTGGCGGCGAGCACTGCCTTGTAGGTGGACGGGATGATCTTGCTGAAGCGGGCGACCGAGGTGTCCCAGTCGGCCAGCAGCTTCTCGGCGACCGTGGATCCGGTCTCCTCCCGGTGGCGGCGCACGACGTCGTGCAGCCACTGCCTGTCGGTGTCGTCGAGGAGTTCGACGGCGCCGACGTTGCCGGTGTTGACGTTGTCGAGGTCGAGGTCGATGACGTACGCGATGCCGCCGGACATGCCTGCGGCGAAGTTACGTCCGGTCTCGCCGAGGACGACCGCGTGTCCGCCGGTCATGTACTCGCAGCCGTGGTCGCCCACGCCTTCCGAGACGACCGTGGCACCGGAGTTGCGGACGCAGAAGCGTTCGCCGGTCCGGCCGCGGAGGAACAGCTCGCCGCCGGTCGCACCGTAACCGATGGTGTTGCCGGCGATGGTGGAGTACTCGGCGAGGTGGTCGGCTCCACGGTCCGGGCGGACGATGACGCGGCCGCCGGAGAGGCCCTTGCCGACGTAGTCGTTGGCGTCGCCCTCCAGGCGCAGCGTCACACCACGCGGTACGAAGGCGCCGAAGGACTGGCCCGCGGACCCGGTGAAGGTGATGTCGATGGTGTCGTCGGGCAGGCCCGCACCGCCGAACTTCCTGGTCACCTCGTGGCCGAGCATGGTGCCGACGGTCCGGTTGATGTTGCGGATCGCGATCTGCGCGCGGACCGGCTGGGCGGCCTCGGCGCTGTCGGCGCCCAGGGCGTCGGCGGCGAGCTTGATCAGCTCGTTGTCGAGGGCCTTGGTCAGTCCGTGGTCCTGCTCGTTGACGCGGTGGCGTACGGCGCCCTCGGGCAGTTCGGGCACGTAGAAGAGGGGCTCGAGGTCGAGGCCCTGGGCCTTCCAGTGGTTGACGGCCCGGTCGGTGTCGAGGAGTTCGGCGTGGCCGACGGCCTCCTCGATCGTGCGGAAGCCGAGCTCGGCGAGGATCTCGCGGACCTCTTCGGCGATGAACTCGAAGAAGTTGACGATGTGCTCGGCCTTGCCGGAGAACCGGCTCCGCAGGACGGGGTTCTGGGTGGCGATGCCGACCGGACAGGTGTCGAGGTGGCAGACGCGCATCATGACGCAGCCGGAGACGACGAGCGGCGCGGTCGCGAAACCGAACTCCTCGGCGCCGAGCAGCGCGGCGATGACGACGTCGCGGCCGGTCTTGAGCTGGCCGTCGGTCTGGACGACGATGCGGTCGCGCAGGCCGTTGAGCAGCAGGGTCTGCTGGGTCTCGGCGAGGCCGAGCTCCCAGGGGCCGCCCGCGTGCTTGAGCGAGGTGAGCGGCGAGGCGCCGGTGCCACCGTCGTGTCCGGAGATGAGGACGACGTCGGCGTGGGCCTTGGAGACACCCGCGGCGACCGTTCCGACGCCGACCTCGGAGACCAGCTTCACGTGGACGCGGGCCGCCGGGTTGGCGTTCTTGAGGTCGTGGATCAGCTGAGCCAGGTCCTCGATGGAGTAGATGTCGTGGTGCGGCGGGGGCGAGATCAGGCCGACACCCGGGGTGGAGTGCCGGGTCTTGGCCACCCACGGGTAGACCTTGTGGCCGGGCAGCTGGCCGCCTTCGCCGGGCTTGGCGCCCTGCGCCATCTTGATCTGGATGTCGTCCGCGTTGACCAGGTACTCGCTGGTGACACCGAAGCGGCCGGAGGCGACCTGCTTGATGGACGAGCGGCGCGCCGGGTCGTAGAGACGCTCGGAGTCCTCGCCGCCCTCGCCGGTGTTGGACTTGCCGCCCAGCTGGTTCATGGCGATGGCGAGGGTCTCGTGCGCCTCCTGGGAGATGGAGCCGTACGACATGGCGCCGGTGGAGAAGCGCTTGACGATGTCGGCGGCGGACTCGACCTCGTCGAGGGAGATCGGCTCGCGGCCGCTCTTGAAGCCGAACAGTCCGCGGAGCGTCATGAGGCGCTCGGACTGCTCGTTGACCCGGCCGGTGTACTTCTTGAAGATGTCGTACCGGCGGTTGCGGGTGGCGTGCTGAAGGCGGAAGACCGTCTCGGGGTCGAAGAGGTGGGGCTCGCCCTCGCGGCGCCACTGGTACTCGCCGCCGATCTCCAGCGCGCGGTGCGAGGCGGAGATGCCGGAGGCGGGGTACGCCTTGGTGTGCCGGGCGGCAACCTCCTTGGCGACGACGTCGAGTCCGGCGCCGCCGATCTTGGTGGCGGTGCCGTTGAAGTACTGGGCGACGAAGGCCTCGTCGAGGCCGACGGCCTCGAAGACCTGGGCGCCGCGGTAGGAGGCGACGGTCGAGATGCCCATCTTCGACATGACCTTGAGGACGCCCTTGCCGAGGGCGTAGATCAGGTTGCGGATGGCCAGTTCGGGCTCGGTGCCCTCGATGAACGTGCCGGCGCGGACGAGGTCCTCGACGGACTCCATCGCGAGGTACGGGTTGACCGCGGCGGCGCCGTAGCCGATGAGCAGCGCGACGTGGTGGACCTCGCGGACGTCTCCGGCCTCGACCAGCAGGCCCACCTGGGTGCGCTGCTTGGTGCGGATGAGGTGGTGGTGGACGGCGGAGGTGAGCAGCAGCGAGGGGATCGGCGCGTGCTCGGCGTCGGAGTGCCGGTCGGACAGGACGATGAGGCGGGCGCCGTCCTCTATGGCCGCGTCGACCTCGGAGGTGACCTGTTCGATGCGGGCGGCGAGGGCCTGGCCGCCGCCGCTGACGCGGTAGAGGCCGGAGAGGGTCGCGGCCCTCATGCCCGGCATGTCGCCGTCGGCGTTGATGTGGATGAGCTTGGCCAGCTCGTCGTTGTCGATCACCGGGAAGGGCAGCGTCACCGCTCGGCACGCGGCGGCGGACGGCTCCAGGATGTTGCCCTGGGGGCCGAGCGTGGAGCGCAGCGAGGTGACGAGCTCCTCGCGGATGGCGTCCAGCGGCGGGTTGGTGACCTGGGCGAACAGCTGGGTGAAGTAGTCGAAGAGCAGCCGGGGGCGCTCGGAGAGCGCGGCGATCGGCGAGTCGGTGCCCATGGAGCCGAGGGGTTCGCCGGCGGTGCGGGCCATCGGGGCGAGGAGGACGCGGAGCTCTTCCTCGGTGTAGCCGAAGGTCTGCTGGCGGCGGGTGACCGAGGCGTGGGTGTGGACGATGTGCTCGCGCTCGGGGAGGTCCTCGAGCTCGATCTCGCCGGTTTCCAGCCACTCCTCGTACGGGTTCTCGGCGGCCAGGGAGGCCTTGATCTCGTCGTCCTCGATGATGCGGTGCTCGGCGGTGTCGACGAGGAACATCTTGCCGGGCTGGAGGCGGCCCTTGCGGACGACCTTGGCGGGGTCGATGTCCAGGACGCCGACCTCGGAGGAGAGGACGACGAGGCCGTCGTCGGTGACCCAGTAGCGGCCGGGGCGCAGACCGTTGCGGTCGAGGACCGCGCCGACCTGGGTGCCGTCGGTGAAGGTGACGCAGGCCGGGCCGTCCCAGGGCTCCATCATCGTGGAGTGGTACTGGTAGAAGGCGCGGCGGGCCGGGTCCATGGAGGCGTGGTTCTCCCACGCCTCGGGGACCATCATCAGCACCGAGTGCGGCAGCGAGCGGCCGCCGAGGTGGAGCAGCTCCAGGACCTCGTCGAAGGAGGCGGAGTCGGAGGCGTCCGGGGTGCAGACGGGGAAGATCCGGTCGAGCTGCGCTTCTCCGAAGAGGCTGGAGGCGAGCTGGGACTCACGGGCCTTCATCCAGTTGCGGTTGCCCTTGACCGTGTTGATCTCGCCGTTGTGCGCGACGAAGCGGTACGGGTGGGCAAGCGGCCAGCTGGGGAAGGTGTTGGTGGAGAAGCGGGAGTGGACCAGCGCGACCGTGGTGGCGAAGCGGCGGTCGGAGAGGTCCGGGAAGAACGGCTCCAGCTGCCCGGTGGTGAGCATGCCCTTGTAGACGATCGTGCGGGCGGAGAGCGAGGGGAAGTACACCCCGGCCTCGCGCTCGGCACGCTTGCGCAGGACGAAGGCCTTGCGGTCCAGCGCGATGCCGGTGCTGACGCCGTCGGACACGACGATCTGGCGGAACTCGGGCATGACGGCGCGGGCGCCGTTGCCGAGGATGTCCGGGGTGACCGGGACCTGGCGCCAGCCGAGGACGTCGAGGCCCTCTTCGGCGGCGATCTTCTCGATCTGCTTGACGGACCCGGTGGCGTCGTCCGCGGGCAGGAAGGCGATGCCGACGGCGTAGGAGCCGGCCTCGGGGAGGTCGAACCCGGTCTCGTCGCGGAGGAAGGCGTCCGGGACCTGAAGGAGAATGCCGGCGCCGTCACCCGAGTCGGGCTCGGATCCTGTGGCGCCGCGGTGTTCGAGGTTGCGCAGTACGGTCAGCGCCTGCTCGACCAGCTCATGGCTGGCCACACCGGTCAGAGTGGCCACGAACCCGACGCCACAGGCGTCGTGCTCGTTACGGGGGTCGTACATCCCCTGCTGGGCGGGGCGACCGTCCATGGGCGACCAGGCGTCGGAACGCATTGGCTCTCCCGTCGTCGTCGTGGCATGTGCTGTGCCGAGGGACGACGCTGGCCCTCTGCGAAATTTCGTGCAGGTTACATGATGGAACGCTTCTCAAAAAGCGGAAAGACTGTTCCAACATGCGGACACCACGGAGCCGTGGTGCGGGTGGGTCACGGTCGGAAGGATCGTTGTGGATCACTGTCCGGGGAGACCGCAGAGAGCGGGCGTCGTTGCCCGCGAGTGTCTACGGCTCTTGCCCGGCGGTCATCGAATCGAAACCGCCGAGTAACGGCTACTTATGTGTAGCACTGCATAGCGTCTCATTTTACGGTGGGCGCACCCCATCCGCCCAGTGACGTGCGTCAAGACGTACGTCACACCGGCGGAACGCCGGCGGAACACCGGAACCGTCCGCGAGGTCCCGCCCCCTTCGGGGCCTCCGGGCCCCGGTCCGGTCAGCCGGCCGCCACTCCGAGCAGCGTGCCGAGTCCGTACGTGACCGCGGCGGCCGCCCCGCCGAGCACGAGCTGGCGCAGTCCGCTGAACCACCAGGTGCGTGCCGTCACCCTGGCCACGACCGCGCCGCAGCCGAACAGGCCGACGAGGGCGAGCAGCACGGCGGGCCACAGCCGGTCGGCGCCGAGCAGGTAGGGCAGCACGGGGAGCAGGGCGCCGAGCGCGAAGGCGCCGAAGGAGGACAGAGCGGCGACGAGCGGCGAGGGCAGGTCGCCCGGGTCGATGCCGAGCTCCTCGCGGGCGTGTATCTCGAGCGCCTGTTCCGGGTCGCGGGACAGCTGCCGCGCGACCTCCTGGGCGAGCGCGGGCTCGACCCCGCGGGACTCGTAGAGGGCGGCGAGCTCCCGCATCTCGTCCTTGGGGTGTTTGCGCAGCTCACGCCGCTCGACGGCGAGCTCCGCCTCGACGAGCTCCCGCTGCGAGGCGACCGAGGTGTATTCGCCCGCGGCCATCGAGAACGCACCGGCCGCGAGCCCCGCGAGTCCCGTGATGACGATGGTCTGCTGGGAGACCGCTCCCCCGGCGACGCCCGTCATCAGGGCGAGGTTCGAGACGAGACCGTCCATGGCGCCGAACACCGCGGGCCGCAGCCAGCCGCCGTTGACGTCACGGTGGGTGTGGTTGTCCCGATGGGCCTCGTGCAGTACGGCGTCGGTCTCGATGATGGACACAGCTCTCCCCTTCTCCCGGAGCGGTCCCCGATCTGATGCTTCCGCTCCGCACCGTCGAAAGTACGCACGAAAAACGCCTCCCGCCAGCAAGGAAGGCCGAACTTACCTGCCGCGAGGGCGTCACTCGGGCGGACGATTTGTACGAAATACGAGCCTCTCTTCGGTGTGATCGGGGAAACCTCGCGTATCCGGTCGTTCCGGGTGCGAGGGAAAGGTCTTCACGATGGAGCTCATGGCGGACACTCCGGCGGCGGGCACGGCCGACCGGGCTCGGGGGGCCCTGCTGGGGCTCGCGGTGGGGGACGCGCTCGGCGCCCCGGCGGAGAACATGCGCCCCTCCGAGATCCGCCGCCGCTGGGGCCGCATCGAGGGCTTCGTCAGCGACGATCCGGCCGGGACCGATGACACCGAGTACGCGATCTTCTCGGGGCTCCTGCTGGCCAGGCACGGTTCGGCGCTCACCGTCTCGCACGTCGAGCGGGCCTGGCACCACTGGATCGCCGATCTGGACGAGGGCCCGTTCCGGGGTGCCGGATTCAGTGAGCGCGGCACGCTGGAGAATCTGCGGCGCGGTCTCGCCGCCCCGATCTCGGCCCAGCACCGGCACGCCTGGAGCGACGGTCTCGCGATGCGGGCGGCGCCGTTCGGGGTATTCGCGGCGGGCCGGCCCGCGGAGGCCGCCCGGCTGGTGGCGGTGGACGGGCAGGTCAGTCACGACGGGGAGGGCATCTACGGCGGACAGGCGGTCGCGGCGGGGGTGGCCGCCGCGATGGTGGGGGCGGGGCTCGCCTCCGTGATCGCCGCCGCGCTCTCGGTCGTACCGATGGACTCCTGGACGGCCCGCTCGCTGCGCCGCGCGGTCTCGGCCGCGCAGCGCTCGTACCCGGACCGGCTGGCCGGGGAGCGCGCGGTGCGTTCCGCGGTGGTGATCGGTGGCTACCCGTGGACGGATCTGGCGCCGGAGGCGGTGGGCCTGGCCTTCGGGGCCCTCACCGCGGCGCGCGGAGACTTCCCGACGGCGGTGCTCACGGCCGTGAACATGGGCCGGGACGCCGACACGACGGCCGCGGTGGCGGGCGCGCTGGCCGGTGCCCTGCACGGGGCGTCGGCCATCCCCCGG
Organism: Streptomyces sp. NPDC005752; assembly: GCF_040630715.1. Classification (NCBI taxonomy): domain Bacteria; kingdom Bacillati; phylum Actinomycetota; class Actinomycetes; order Kitasatosporales; family Streptomycetaceae; genus Streptomyces; species Streptomyces sp. NPDC005752. The sequence goes on from NZ_JBEXYB010000045.1 coordinate 14,743, forward strand.
GACTGGGCGGCGGCGATCGGCCCGGTGCGGGGCAGTTGCCTGCCGTCGATGCGGGGTTACCACGTCCTGGACATCGCGGAACTCCTGACCCCGGACGACGGGGAGGACCCGCCGGGGGTCCGGGCCACCCCGGAGCAGGAGCCCTCCGCGCGCCGGGAGTCCGCGGTCGCGCCCCTCTCCCCGCGGCAGGGGGTGTCCGGCGGCCCACGGCTCTCGGGCGCCGGGTGGCAGACCCCCGTGCGCACCGGGCCGGCGGCACCGGCCGCCGCTACGCGGCAGGGCTCCCGGTGACCGCGGCCCCCCGCACTCCGCGGGGCACGGCCGAGGTGGCGGAGTCCGCCCCGCACGTCGCGATCCGGATCACCGCGGCACCGGCGGCCGCGGTCGGCGCGAAGGGGCCCGGCGCACCGGGACGGCAGGCCCGGATCGAGGGGCTGCTGCTCGGACTGGCCGCCGGTGACGCCGCCGGGTGGCCGGCAGCGAGGCACCGGGCCGCCCGGATGCCGGAGTGGACGAGGCGGCTCACCCGGGAGCTGGACACGTTCGCGGAGCAGAACGCGACGACGACGCTGCCCGTGCCCATCGCCCTCAACCAGCCGCCGGAACCGCTGCGGCTCGGCCCGTCCGACGACGCCGAGTGGGCCGCGTTCGCCGCCAGGACCGTGCTGGCCGCCGCGGCGGACCACGCTCCGGGCCTCTCCCCCGGCCACCGGATGCGGGACGCGATCGACCGGTCGTGGAACGCGCTGGCGGCCAAGGTCGCCGCCGCGAGCGCCCGGGCCCCCGAGGTCGAGTCGGCCGTCCTTCCGCTCCGGGCCCGGATCTCCGTGCGGGCCGGGCTGGGCAATCTGGCCGCCGGGCTGCGCCCGCCCGCGACCGGTCACGACAATCCGCACTACTTCGACGACGCGGCCTGTGTGCGGGCCGCCGTGCTCGCGGTCGTGCACCCCGGCGACCCGGCGGCGGCGGCCGGGCTCGCCGAGTTCGACGCCCGGTACACCCAGGACGGGGACGGCGTGCACGGCGCGCGGGCCGTCGCCGCGGCGATCGCCGAGGCACTCGCCGGCGCGGACGTCGGCACGGTGGTGAACGCCGCGCTCGACCAGCTTCCCGAGGGGACCGAGATCGCCCGCAACGCCGTCCACGCCGTGCGGCTGGCCCGGGAGTTCGCCGACGAGGCGGCGGGCGCCTTCGCGCTCGTCCCCGTACTCGAGCATCAGATCGTGGACCACGTCTACAGCTACGGGATCGCCGCAGCCGAGACCGTGCCGGTCGCCCTCGCCCTGACGGCGGCGGCCCGGGGCGATTTCGCGCAGGCCGTCCCCGCGGCCGCCTGCCTGTCCCGGGTCGCCGATTCGGCACCCGCGCTCGCCGGAGCCCTGACCGGGGCGCTGGGCGGGACGGCGTCCGTGCCCGCGGGCTGGCGGGAGGCCTGCCGGACACTGGCCGGGTGCGCGCTGCCCCGGCTCGCCGGCACGGACCTGATCGAACTCGCCGGGCTGCTGGCAGCCACGGAACCGGTCACCCCGGGTGGACAATTCCGGCATGACACACAAAGCAACCGAGCCTCGCGCGGTCGGTACGGCCACCACCACGACGCTCACCCTGGATGAACGCATCACCGGAGCGCTCGTCGGCGCGGCCGTGGGAGACGCGCTCGGCGGTCCCGTCGAGGGCTGGACACCCGCCCAGATCGTGGAGCGTCACGGCGGCCGGGTGACCGGCGTCGTCGGGCCCTGGCACGGCGACGACTGGCGCACCGCACGGCCCATCGCCCCGTACCACAAGGGTGACGGACACGTCACCGACGACACCTTGATGACCCATGCGCTGATCCGGGTGTACGAGACGGTGCGCGGCCACCTCGACGCGTACGCGGTCGCCGACCACCTCGTGCCGGACCTGATGTCACGGCCCCGCTGGATCCCGGAGCTGGAGGCCGAGGCGCTCCCCCTGCAGCGGATCTTCCTGGCCGAGAAGTGGATCGTCACGCGGCTGCACTACGGGCACGCCGATCCGCGTGAGGCGGGTTCGGGGAACATCGTCAACTGCGGGGCGGCGATGTACATGGCCCCGGTCGGTCTGGTGAACGCCGCCCATCCGGAGGCCGCGTACGCGGAGGCGCTGGACGTCGCGGGTGCGCACCAGTCCTCGTACGGGCGGGAGGCGGCCGGGGTCCTGGCCGCCGCCGTCGCCGCCGCGTGCGCCCCGGGGGCGACCCCCGTCTCCGTCGTCGAGGCCGCTCTTGCCCTGGCCAAGGACGGCACCCGGTCGGCGATCGAGTCGGTGTGCGAAGCGGCCTCCCGCCACACGGACTTCGAGTCAGCACTGGTGCCGCTGCGCGCGGCGGTCGCCCCCTTCGACACGGTCGGTCCCCACTACCGCGACCCTTCGCTGGGCGCGCGGCGGCCCTCCCGGCTGCACTCCGTCGAGGAGCTGCCGGTCGCACTGGGCATGCTCCTCGTCGGCGGCGGCGACTACCACCACACGGTGCTCGGCTCGGTCAACTACGGCCGTGACTGCGACTCGATCGCCACGATGAGCGGTGCGCTCGCGGGCGCGCTCCACGGCGAGCAGGCGATTCCCGGGGCCTGGGTGAAGACGGTCGCCGAGGCCAGCCGCCTCGACCTGCACGCCCCGGCCCGGGCCCTGACGGAGGTCGCCCGCGAGATCTTCGTACGGGACACGGCACGGCGCCGGTCACACGAGGCGGCGTTCGCCGTACTGGCGGGCGACGGCCGGTGACCGTACGCCTGACCTGGGTCCAGCCGGAGGACCTGGTGGGCCATGAGCTGCGTCAGGCCGCGCAGGACGGCCGGGACGCGGAGGACGTCGCCCGGCGCTGGTACGCGGCGGGTGGTGCCCCCGCCCCGGAGCGCGCGGGTGCGTCGGAGCCCGCCGCACCACGCGGGCTGCGTGCGCTCGCCGAGCAGCTCCTGGACGAACTGGCCGCACGGGAGTCCCCGTTGGCCGGTGACGAGCCGACCGGCCTGGGCCGGATCCGGGCCGCCTGTCCGCGCTGGCCCGCCCCGCGCACCCGTCCCGTGTCGCTCGGGCACGACCGGCTGCACGCGGCCTGGCTGGGCCGTGCCGCCGGCTGCCTGCTGGGCAAACCGGTGGAGAAGCTGCCGCTGGACGGCATCCGCGCCCTGGCCCGGGCCACCGGCAACTGGCCGCTCACCACCTGGTTCACCGCGCGGGGGCTGCCCGCCGAACTGGCCGCCGCCCACCCGTGGAACCGGCGCTCGGCGCCCACCTCCCTCGCCGAGAACATCGACGGGATGCCGGAGGACGACGACCTCAACCACCCCTTGCTGACCGTGCTGTTGCTGCAGAGACACGGACGCGGGTTCAGCACGTCCGACCTCGCCCGGCTGTGGCTCGACGAGCTGCCCGCGGGAAGGCTCTTCACCGCGGAGCGCATCGCGTACCGCAATCTGCTCGACGGCATCGAACCGCCGGACACCGCACGTCACCGCAACCCGTTCCGGGAGTGGATCGGCGCCCAGATCCGGGCCGACGTGCACGGCTGGACCCACCCCGGCGACCCGGGGGCCGCGGCGGAGCAGGCCCACCGCGACGCGGTCCTCACCCACACGGCCAACGGGGTGTACGGGGCGATGTTCACCGCCGCCGCCCTCGCCGAGGCCGCGGGCGGCGAGACGGATGTGCACGGCTGTCTGGCCGCCGGGCTCCGTGTGGTGCCGCCCCGGTCCAGGTACGCGCACGCGGTCCGGCTCGGCATCCGGGCGGCGCACGCCGAACAGGACTTCGACACCGTCGTCGACCATCTCCACGACACCTACGGATCCACCCACCACTGGGTGCACGTCCTGCCCAACGCGGCACTGCTCGCCGCGGCCCTCACCCACGCGGACGGGGACTTCGGCCGCTCCATCGGCTGCGCGGTGTCCGGCGGCTGGGACACCGACTCCAACGGCGCTACGGCGGGCTCGCTCGCCGGGCTGCTGGCCGGGCGGGCCGCCGCACTGCCCGGCCACTGGACGGCCCCGCTCAAGAACCGCCTGGCCACCTCCGTACCCGGCTTCGGCTCCATCGGCTTCGACACCCTCGCGGAACTGACCTATCAGGAGGTACGCCGCCCATGACAGCGATCGCGGTGCTCGGCAGCACCAACATGGACCTGGTCGCCTACGTCCCCCGGGCACCCGGTCGCGGGGAGACCGTGACCGGACGCGAGTTCCGGACCGTCCCCGGCGGCAAGGGGGCCAACCAGGCGGTCGCCGCGGCCCGCGCCGGGGGCGACGTGGTGATGATCGGCGCGGTCGGGACCGACGAGTACGGTTCGGCGCTCCGGACGAACCTGGAGCACGCCGGCGTGGACACGGATCTGCTGCACACCGTCGCGGGACCCAGCGGCACCGCCCACATCGTCGTCGACGACGAGGGGTCGAACGCGATCGTGGTGATCCCCGGCGCGAACGGCACGGTGACCACGCTGGGGCCGGGCGAGAAGGCGGCGGTCGCGGCGGCCGGGCTGCTGCTCCTGCAGCTGGAACTGCCGCTGGCCGCCGTGACCGAGGCGGCGCGGACCGCGAGGGCCCACGGGGTGAGGACGATTCTCACCCCCTCCCCCGTGCAGCTGCTGCCCTCCGGCCTCCTGGACGCCGTCGACCTGCTGATCCCCAACGAGCACGAGGCGGCCGCTCTCACCGGCTACGAGGATCCGCACGCCGCGTCGGCGATCCTGCTCCGGCAGGTCCCCGAGGTCGTGATCACGCTCGGCCGGAAGGGCTGCCTCTACGCGGCCCGGGACACCGAGCCGGTCCTCTTCGCGGCACCCGAGGTCCTGGCGGTCGACACGACCGGCGCCGGGGACACCTTCGTGGGCGCCCTCGCCGTGGCACTCGGCGAGGGCCGGTCCGTCGCCGAGGCGGTCGCCTGGGCGTCATCGGCCGCGGCGCTCTGTGTGCAGAAACCCGGAGCGTCGACGTCGATGCCCTACCGAAGCGAGATCGATGCGGCATGACCGCTCCTGGGACAGCCACGACACCGCCGCTCGCCGGCCTGCGGGTCCTGGACCTCGCCACGCTCTTCGCCGGGCCCCTCGCGGCCACCCTGCTCGGCGATTTCGGGGCCGAGGTCATCAAGGTCGAGCACCCTCGGAAACCCGATCCTTCGCGGGGGCACGGCCCCGCGAAGGACGGGATCGGCCTGTGGTGGAAGCTGCTCGGCCGCAACAAGCGCACGCTGACCCTCGACCTGTCCGCCCCGGGCGGCCGTGATGTGCTGCTGCGGCTGGCGGCGGACACCGACGTGGTCGTCGAGAACTTCCGGCCGGGCACCCTGGAACGCTGGGGGCTGGGCTGGGAGGAGCTGCGTGCGGTCAACCCGCGGCTGGTGCTGGCCAGGGTCACGGGCTTCGGGCAGACGGGCCCGTACGCCCACCGGCCGGGCTTCGGCACGCTCGCGGAGGCGATGAGCGGCTTCGCCGCCGTCACCGGGGAGCCGGACGGGCCGCCGACGCTGCCGCCGTTCGGGCTCGCCGATTCGATCGCGGCGCTCACCACGGCGTACGCGGTGATGACGGCGCTGGCCGGACGTGACCGCACCGGGGCCGGTCAGGTGGTGGACATGGCGATCATCGAGCCGATCCTGACCGTGCTGGGGCCGCAGCCGCTCTGGTACGACCAGCTCGGCTACGTCCAGCCGCGGACCGGCAACCGCTCCCGGAACAACGCCCCGCGCAACACCTACCGCACAGCCGACGGCCACTGGGTCGCGGTCTCCACCTCCGCCCAGTCGGTCGCGGAGCGCGTGATGCGTCTGGTGGGGCGCCCGGAGTTGATCGAGGAGCCGTGGTTCTCCGCGGGGAGCACGCGCGCAGAGCACGCGGACGAACTCGACGAGGCGGTGGGGCACTGGATCGCCCGGCGCACCAGGGACGAGGCGGTGGACGCGTTCGAGAAGGCCGAGGCGGCGATCGCCCCCATCCACGACGTACGGGATGTGATGGAGGATCCCCAGTACCGGGCGCTGGGCACGATCACCGAGGTCGACGACCCCGAACTGGGACCGCTGCGGATGCAGAACGTGCTGTTCCGGCTCTCGGAGACGCCGGGGGCGATCCGCTGGGCCGGCCGGCCGCACGGAGCGGACACGGAGGAGATCCTCGCGGAGCTCGGGCTCTCCGCGCCGGCGATCTCGGCGTTGCGGGAGGAGGGGGCGCTGTGAGCAGCCCGGCGGTGGCGCTGACCTGGCTGTACGTTCCCGGGGACCGGCCCGGGGTGGTCCGCAAGGCGCTCGGCTCCGGTGCGGACGTGGTGATCGTCGATCTGGAGGACGCGGTCGCCCCGGCCCGGAAGGAGTACGCGCGGACGGCGACGGCGGAGCTCCTCTCGGAGCAGGTCACGGTGGACGCGAGGGCGGTTCCGGTCCACGTCCGGGTCCACGGCGAGGACGATGTGAAGGCGCTGGCGGGGCTGCCCGGTCTGTCCGGGATACGGCTCCCCAAGATCACCCATGCGGCGTCCGTGCAGCACGTCGCGGCTCTGGCGCCCGGTGTGCCGCTGTATCCGCTGCTGGAGTCGGCGCTGGCGATCGAGCACGCGTACTCGATCGCCGGGTCGCATCACGACGTACGGGGTGTCGCGCTGGGCGAGGCGGATCTCCGCGCGGATCTGGGGGTGCGGGACGACGCCGGTCTCGACTGGCCGCGCAGCCGTGTGGTGATCGCCGCCCGTGCGGCCGGGCTCGATCCGCCCGTGATGTCGGTGTATCCCGATGTCCGGGATCTGTCCGGTCTGCGTTCGTCGTGCGCGCACGGGAGGGATCTCGGCCTGCTCGGCCGGGCGGCCATCCACCCCCGGCAGCTTCCGGTGATCGAGCGGGCGTTCCGGCCGACGTCATGCGAGGTCGAGGCGGCGGAGCAGATCCTGGAGGCGTCCCGGACCGAGGCGGGGGCGCAGGCCCTGCCGGACGGGAGGTTCGTCGACGCGGCGGTGGTGGCGACCGCGGAGCGCGTGCTCGCCCTGGCGCGACGGCGCTGATCCGGGGCCCGGAGCCCGGCGCCCGGCGCAGGGCGGCCCGGGCCGTCCCGGGTCACCGACCGCGGCCGGATTCCGGGGACGCACGGAGGGGCCGCCGGACCTGTGTGGTCCGGCGGCCCCTCCGGTCGTCGTGGGCGTCAGCTCCGGTCGGCCTTCTGCGGGGGCGCGCCGTCGCCCTCGGTCTCCTCGGCGCCGGACGCGGGGGCGTCCGGGTCGTGGTCGGAGGACGGGTCCTTTGACACGGCGTCGTCCTCGGTGGTGCCTTCGGAGGGGGCCACCTCGGCGGCGTCCCCCGAGAGGTCGGGCTCGACGATCTCCTCGCGGCCCGGGCGGATCTTCGCGGAGATCACGATGTAGGTCACCGCGAGCACGAACACGATGATCGCGGTCCACACGTTGAGGCGGAGGCCCAGCACGTGGTGTGCCTCGTCGACGCGCATGTACTCGATCCATCCGCGGCCCGCGCAGTACGCGGCGACGTACAGCGCGAAGGCCCGGCCGTGTCCGAGCTTGAAGCGCCGGTCGGCCCAGATGACGAGGAGCGCGGCGCCGACGCACCACAGGGACTCGTAGAGGAACGTCGGGTGGTAGGTGCCCGCGACCCGGTTCGTCCCCTCACTGATCTCCAGTGCCCAGGGGACCTCCGTCGGCTTGCCGTAGAGCTCCTGGTTGAACCAGTTGCCCCAACGGCCGATCGCCTGGGCGAAGGCGAGACCGGGGGCCAGGGCGTCGGCCCAGGCCGGGAGCGGGATGCCACGTCGGCGGCAGCCGATCCAGGCACCGACCGCGCCGAGCGCGACCGCACCCCAGATACCGAGGCCGCCCTCCCAGATCTTGAAGGCGTCCACCCAGTCCTGACCGTCGCTGAAGTACAGCTGGTAGTCGGTGATGACGTGGTAGAGCCTGCCGCCGACCAGGCCGAAGGGCACGGCCCAGACGGCGATGTCGGCGACGGTGCCGGCTTTGCCGCCTCTGGCGATCCAGCGCTTGTTGCCGAACCAGACGGCGACGAAGACACCGATGATGATGCAGAACGCGTAGCCGCGGAGCGGGATCGGGCCGAGCTCGATCACGCCGGTCGACGGGCTGGGAATGAAGGCAAGGTTCATGACGGGGTCGACGCTACCCTGCCGGACGGGACGCGCGGCAAGCCGTCCGGCAACTTCTGGGTAACGGGGTGCGGCGGAGCGTCCTCAGGGGGAGGGTGTCGCTTTGACCGTGCCGGGCTTCTTGCCCTTGTTGGCCTCGGCCACCCACTTCTTGAGGTTGGCCACGGAGATCTGCTCGTCCCCCTTCTTCGGGAACACCGACTCGCCGTTGAGCAGGGCCGCCGGCGTGCCCTCGAACCCGCCCTCGGCGAACGCCTTGTTGGACTTCGCGACCCAGCTGTCGTGCGTGCCGTCCTCCACACAGCTGCGGAAGGCGGGGGTGTCCAGGCCCTTCACGCCGCCGGCCAGCTCGATCAGCTTGCTGTTCTCGCCGAAGGCGTCGTCGGTCTCCGCGGGCTGGTTGCGGAAGAGGACGTCGTGGTAGGGGGCGAACTTGCCGTCGTCCTGGGCACAGGCGGCGGCGTTGGCCGCGCGCACCGACCCGGTGCCGCCGACGTTGCCGTCGATGATCGTGGCCAGGTGGTACTGCACCTTGAGCTGACCGCTGTCCGCGAGCTCCGTGATCGTGTCGCGGAAGGCGTTCTCGAACTGGGCGCAGACGGGGCAGCGGAAGTCCTCCCAGATCGTGAGCGTGGACGGCGCGTCGTCCGCCCCGACCTGGAGGGTGAGTCCGTCCTCCCCCATCGCCCCGGACGGGGTGACGGCGGGCCCGGCCTCGCTGTCCTTGCCGTTCTTCCCGGCGTTGGCGGCGATCACGCCGATCACGGCCGCCAGCGCCAGCACCCCCACCACGGCGGTCGTGACGATCAGCGTGCGGCGGCGGCGCTCCCGCGCCCGGTCCTGCTCACGCTGCTGGACTAGCCGGTCACGTGCGGCTCTGCTTCGGTCTCGGTTCTTCTCGCTCACACCGCGCAAACGAACCGGGGAGGCACGTGAGCGCCTCCCCGGTCCCAGGTCCACCCTTACGGATGACGTCCGCTGTCAGCGCTTTCGAACGCCCAGGGCCAGTTCGGCCGCCAGCGCGCGGACGGCGGCGAGGCCGGCGGCCTCGTCCGGGGCGTCCAGCATCCGCTTGACGAAGGCCGAGCCGACGATCACTCCGTCGGCGAAGCCCGCGACCTGCTGGGCGTGCTCGGCCGTGGAGACGCCGATGCCCACGCAGACGGGCAGGTCGGTGGTGGCGCGGGTGCGCCGCACCAGGTCCTGGGCCTGCTGGCCGACCGATTCGCGGGTGCCGGTGACGCCCATCAGCGAGGCGGCGTAGACGAAGCCCGAGCCGGCGGCCGTGATGGTGGCGAGGCGTGCGTCCTTGCTGCTCGGGGCGACGACGAAGACGGTGGCGAGACCGTGCTTGTCGGCGTGTTCCCTCCACAGCGCCGACTCCTGGACGGGCAGGTCGGGCAGGATGCACCCGGCTCCGCCGGCCTCGGCGAGCTCGGCGGTGAAGCGCTCCACGCCGTACCGGTCTACCGGGTTCCAGTACGTCATGACGAGGATCGGCGCGCCCGTCGCCTCGTGCGTCTCGCGGACCGTCCGCATGATGTCGGCGATCTTGAGTCCGCCGCGCAGCGCGATGTCGTCGGCGGTCTGGATGACCGGCCCGTCGAGCACCGGGTCGCTGTGCGGGAGCCCCACCTCGATGACGTCGGCGCCGCCCGCGACGGCCGCCTTGACCGCCTCGATGCCGCCGTCGACGGTCGGGAAGCCACCGGGCAGGTAGGCGATGAGCGCCGCCCGGTTCTCGGACGCCGCCTCGGCCAGCGTGGATTCGAGGAGTCCTCGGTTGCCGCTCACTTGGTGACCTCCACCTCTCCGTCGGCCACATCGGCCTCGACGACCGCGTCGGCACCGTCGTACAGCCCGAAGTACCGGGCTGCCGTGTCCATGTCCTTGTCGCCGCGGCCGGACAGGTTGATCAGGATCAGACCCTCCTCGCCGAGCTCCCGCCCGACCTCCAGGGCCCCGGCGAGGGCGTGCGCGCTCTCGATGGCCGGGATGATCCCCTCGGTGCGGGAGAGGAGGCGCAGGGCCTGCATGGCGTCGTCGTCGGTGACCGCGCGGTACTCGCCACGGCCGACGTCCTTGAGGTAGGCGTGTTCCGGGCCGATGCCCGGGTAGTCGAGCCCGGCCGAGATCGAGTACGGCTCGGTGATCTGGCCCTCGTCGTCCTGGAGGACGTAGCTGCGCGAGCCGTGCAGGATTCCGGGCTCGCCCGCGGTCAGGGTCGCCGCGTGCTCGCCCGTCTCCACGCCGTGTCCGGCGGGTTCGCAGCCGATCAGCCGGACGCCGGCGTCGGGGATGAAGGCGTGGAAGAGGCCGATGGCGTTGGAGCCGCCGCCGACGCAGGCGACCGCGGCGTCCGGGAGCCGGCCGGTCCGCTCCAGGATCTGGCGGCGGGCCTCGACTCCGATGACACGGTGGAAGTCGCGGACCATGGCCGGGAACGGGTGCGGTCCGGCGACCGTGCCGAAGAGGTAGTGGGTGCGGTCCACGTTGGCGACCCAGTCGCGGAAGGCCTCGTTGATGGCGTCCTTGAGGGTCCTCGAACCGGACTTCACGGCGACGACCTCGGCGCCGAGCATCCGCATCCGCGCGACGTTCAGCGCCTGCCGCTCGGTGTCGATCTCGCCCATGTAGATGGTGCACTCGAGGCCGAAGAGGGCGCAGGCGGTCGCGGTGGCGACGCCGTGCTGGCCGGCTCCCGTCTCGGCGATGATGCGGGTCTTGCCCATGCGCTTGGTGAGGAGGGCCTGGCCGAGCACGTTGTTGATCTTGTGCGAGCCGGTGTGGTTGAGGTCCTCGCGCTTCAGGAAGACGCGGGCGCCCCCGGCGTGCCCGGCGAAGCGCGAGACCTCGGTCAGCGCGCTGGGCCGGCCGGTGTAGTCGACCATGAGCGCGTTGAGTTCGGCGGCGAAGGCAGGGTCCGCCTTGGCCTTGTCGTACTCGACGGCGACCTCGTCCACGGCGGCGACCAGCGCCTCCGGGATGAACTTGCCGCCGAAGGCGCCGAAGTAGCCCTCGGCGCTGGGGATCAGACCCTCGGGGTCCGGGATGAAGAAGTCGGACGACATGCGACGTGCTCCTTGAATCGCAACGGGTGATGTCACCGTATGCGCCGTGAGCGGAGCGCCGCGCCGGCCGGGGTGGTCGGTGCGGTGGGACGTGCGGATCCCCTTGTACGACGGGGGCGACGGCCGGGGCTCGCTACGGCGCGGACCCCGTGGGCCATCGCATGCCGTTGACCTGTCCGGGCTCGTCGCCGATCACGTACCGCACGCGCCGGCCGTGCACACGCCGGGCGGGGGCGCGACAGCCGCGGTGCCAGAAGGGCGGCGCGCAGCGCCTCGGCTGAGGGTGGCGGAGGGAGACGGGTGGGCGGCAGCCGCGCGCCGACGGCGCGTGCGGGTCCCGGGCACTCGCCGCGGCGGGGCGCAGGCCCGGCCTGGTGGGGGCGGCGGGACGGTCGGCGGGCACGGGTGGGGTCAGCTCCGTCCGTGCCGGAGGGCGGGGTGGGCGCCGGCGGCGACCAGGTCGGCGACGGCGGCCCGGGGGTCGCGGCCGGTGACCAGGGACTCGCCGACGAGCACCGCGTCCGCGCCCGCGTTGGCGTAGGCGATGAGGTCGTGCGGGCCGCGGACGCCGGACTCGGCGACCTTGACGATGTGGTCGGGGATCTCGGGGGCCACGCGATCGAAGGTGGAACGGTCGACCTTGAGGTCCTTGAGGTTACGCGCGTTGACACCGATGATCTTCGCCCCGGCGTCCACGGCGCGCTCCGCCTCCTCCTCGTCGTGCGCCTCGACGAGCGGCGTCAGGCCGATCGACTCGGCCCGCTCGATCAGCGAGACCAGGGCCTCCTGGTCGAGGGCGGCGACGATCAGCAGGACGAGGTCGGCGCCGTGGGCCCGTGCCTCCCACAGCTGGTACGAGGTGACGATGAAGTCCTTGCGCAGGACCGGGATGTCGACCTTGGCGCGGACGGCCTCCAGGTCGGCGAGCGAGCCGCCGAAGCGGCGCTCCTCGGTGAGGACCGAGATGACGGATGCCCCGCCGGCCTCGTAGTCCGCGGCGAGCGCGGCCGGGTCGGCGATGGCGGCCAGGGCCCCCTTGGAGGGGCTGGAGCGCTTGACCTCGCAGATGACGGTGACGCCCTCGCCCCGCAGGGCGGCGACTCCGTCCTTGGCCCGGGGAGCGCGCTCGGCGCGTTCCTTGAGCTCGTCGAGGCTGACACGCGCCTGCCGCTCCGCGAGGTCGGCTCGTACGCCGTCGATGATCTCGTCGAGCACACTCACGCGAGCGGCCCCCTTTCGAAGCGGTGATGGGTACAGGATCAGCCATCTCGATGGTATCCGCAGGAGGGCTCAGGGCCCGCATCCGGCGCTCTCACGTCCCACTACCTGGTCATTCACGGCGCCAGCGCGGAGCCGAAGGGCAGGTTCCTGACCACCGAGAACACCAGCAGCACCGCGCCGATCCCCCACCAGTAGGCGGGTGCGATACCGATCCGCAACGTCCGGCCCCGGCTCACGCGGACCACCCAGAGCAGCCAGACCACGGCGAGGACGCCGTAGCCGATGACGGCCAGGGCGTTGGCGCCGAGGGCCGTGGCGAGGTCGCCGTGGGCGAAGGCATGGGCGCTGCGCAGCCCGCCGCAGCCGGGGCAGAGCACTCCGGTGAACCGGAGCATGGGGCAGACCGGGTAGTGCCCGGGTTCGTTGGGGTCGACCGTGGCCACGTAGGCGAAGGCCCCGGCGACGGCTGCCATCACCCCGAGGGGACCGGCGAGCCGCCGGAACAGGGGGACCGGGGCGGGCGGGGGCATGGGCCCGGGGGCGGGTGCGTACCCGGGGGCGGGTACGGGGGCCGGCTCGGGGGCGGCGGCGGGAGAGGGTGAGGCGTCCACGGGCCGATTGTCCCCGCTCACGCGGAAAGGCGCAGCCCGGTCCGGGCTGCGCCTCGCGTCGTGTCGTGGAACCGGCGGCTGCCGGAAGGGCTCAGGCCGCGACCTGGGCCTGTGAGGCACGCGCCCTGGCGGCCTCCATCTCGGCGGACTCCTTCGGCATGCCCAGGCCGGCCATCTTCATGGCGAAGCCGACGACACCGCCGAGGACGACCACGGCGATACCGGCCCAGAAGCCGAGCGTGTTCGCCGCGACCATGAAGAGGCCCGCGATGCAGAAGCCGATGAACGAGATGATGACACCGGTCCAGGCGGCCGGGGTGTGTCCGTGGCTGCTGCCCGCCATGAGTTGCTCCTCGTTGGTGTTGCGCGAAGGTGTCGCTGTTACAGAAAGCTCTCCGCCATTGTCCCGCACCGGCGGGCAGGACGTGAGCGCGGGGGTCACGCCTCGCGCGTCGGGTCCTCGCCGCGGTCCAGGGCCTTCCACAGTTCCTCGGGCCGGTCGGGGTCCGGGGCGGTGCGGGCGGCCTTGCGGGGGCGGGGGGTGCCGTCGCGTTCGTAGCGTCCCGACATGGCGGGCCAGCGGCTGCCGTAGCGCAGGGCCAGGACTCCGGCGAGCAGGATCAGCAGACCGCCGGCCGCGGTGACGTAGGGCCAGGCGGTGTGGCTGAGGGCGTCGACGGTGGCCGCGGTGTTGCCGGTGGTCTGCGCGGCCTGCTCGTCCAGGGCCGAGCGGTCCGAGGCACCGGCCCAGGCGCTCAGTCCCGCGCCGAGGCCGCTGAGGGCCAGCAGGCCGGCGACGACGGCCCGGCCTGCGCCTCGGACGGCGAAGACGGCGACGAGGGCGGCCAGGCCGACGACGGCGAGGGCCGCCGGGAGGCCGGTGACGTCCTGGCCGTCGGCGCTGAGCGGCAGGGTGCCGCCGCCGACGGCCGCCTCGCCCTCGGCCCAGGTCTGCCCCGAGGCGAGGAGGACGACGGTGGCGCCGGCCGCGCCGAGGAGCAGGCCGGCGCCCAGGCTCCGGCGGCTTCCCGCGCTGTCGGGCGCGGAGGCGGCTCGGGCACGGGGCTGGGGTACGGGGACAGCACTCACGTACTCCACTATCCCCTACCGGCTCGGACCGGCCGACGAACGGGTCGGTCTCAGCCGGCCGTGAGCCGGTTCGCCGTGTGTACGGCGCGCAGGACCGCGGCGGCCTTGTTGCGGCACTCCGTGTCCTCGGCGACCGGGTCGGAGTCCGCGACGATGCCCGCGCCGGCCTGGACGTACGCGGTGCCGTCCCGGAGCAGGGCGGTCCGGATCGCGATGGCGGTGTCGGAGTCCCCGGCGAAGTCGAGGTAGCCGACGCAGCCGCCGTACAGGCCCCGGCGGGTGGGTTCGAGCTCCTCGATGATCTGCAGGGCGCGTGGCTTGGGGGCGCCGGAGAGGGTGCCGGCGGGGAAGCACGCGGTGAGGACGTCGAAGGCGCTGCGGCCCTCGGCGACGCGGCCGGTGACGGTGGACACGATGTGCATCACGTGCGAGTACCGCTCGACCGACATGAAGTCGACGACCTCGACGCTGCCGGGTTCGCAGACCCGCCCCAGGTCGTTGCGGCCGAGGTCGACGAGCATGAGGTGCTCGGCGCGTTCCTTGGGGTCGGCGAGGAGTTCGTCGGCGAGGGCCTGGTCCTCCTGCGGTGTGGTGCCGCGGTGCCTGGTCCCGGCGATCGGGTGGACCATCGCCCGGCCGTCCTCGACCTTGACGAGCGCCTCGGGGCTGGAGCCGACGACGTCGAAGCCGTCGAAGCGGAAGAGGTACATGTACGGCGACGGGTTGGTGGCCCGCAGGACCCGGTAGACGTCCAGCGCGCTCGCCGTGCAGGGTGTCTCGAAGCGCTGGGAGGGGACGACCTGGAAGGCCTCGCCGGCGCGGATGCGCTCCTTGACGTCCTCGACGGCGTCCATGAACGCCTGGCCGCCCCACAGTGCCGTGTAGGGCGGGAGTTCCGAGGGCGGCAGTGCGGCGGGGGTGTTCTCCACGGGCCGGGACAGGTCGCGTTCCATGGCGTCGAGCCGGGCGACCGCGTCCTCGTACGCCTCGTCGACCCCGGTGTCCAGGTCGTTGTGGTTGATCGCGTTGGCGATCAGCAGGACGGTGCCGTCCCCGTGGTCGAGCACGGCGAGGTCGGAGGTGAGCAGCATCGTGAGCTCGGGGAGCCTCAGGTCGTCGCCGCCGTGCTCGGTGATCCGCTCCAGGCGGCGTACGACGTCGTAGCCGAGGTAGCCGACCATGCCGCCGGTGAACGGCGGCAGGCCGTCGTCCCCGACCAGGTCACGGGGGGTGTGCAGGGTCTCGACGGTGGCTCGCAGCGCCTGGAGCGGGTCGCCGCCGAGGGGGACGCCGACGGGTGGGGTGCCGAGCCAGTGGGCCTGTCCGTCGAGGGAGGTCAGGGTGGCGGCGCTGCGTACCCCGATGAAGGAGTAGCGGGACCAGGTGCGGCCGTTCTCCGCGGATTCGAGGAGGAACGTGCCGGTGCGTTCGGCCGCGAGCTTGCGGTAGAGCCCGACCGGGGTGTCGCCGTCCGCGAGGAGCCGGCGGCTGACGGGGATGACACGCCGGTCGACGGCGAGCTTGCGGAAGGTCTCGAGATCCATGGCGGCTGACCTTATCGGGGCGCGGTGAGCGGGAGGACGTCCTTGTCGAAGCAGGTGCGGTCGCCGGTGTGGCAGGCGGCACCGGTCTGGTCGACCTTCACCAGGACGGTGTCGGCGTCGCAGTCCAGCGCGACCGACCTGACCTCCTGGACGTGGCCGGAGGTGTCGCCCTTGACCCAGTACTCCTGGCGGCTGCGGGACCAGTAGGTGCAGCGGCCCGTGGTGAGGGTGCGGTGCAGCGCCTCGTCGTCCATCCAGCCGAGCATGAGCACCTCACCTGTGTCGTACTGCTGGGCGATGGCCGGGACCAGCCCGTCGGGGCCGCGCTTGAGGCGGGCGGCGACGGCCGGGTCGAGGTTGCTGACGGGCGTGGGGCCGGGCGTGCTGGTCATGGGCCCCATTGTGCCGCGCCGGGTGGGGCGGCCCGCCCGTGCGTCCACTGGGCGGACGGCGGGTGGCGGTCGTACGCTGGCGGGCATGTCGACCCATGCGAAGCGTGAACGTCTTCTGCTCGCCGACCTGTTGGAAGCGGCGGGTCCCGAGGCTCAGACCCTGTGCAACGGCTGGAAGACCCGTGATCTGGCCGCCCATGTCGTGGTGCGTGAACGCCGTGCGGACGCCGCGGGCGGGATTCTGCTGGGCGCCCTGAAGAACCGGCTGGAGCGGGTCCAGGCGGAGTTCGCCGCCAGACCGTACGAGGAACTGATCCAGCTCATCCGTACGGGCCCGCCCCGGATGTCACCCTTCGGGCTGAAGCAGCTGGACGAGGCGGCCAACACCGTCGAGTTCTACATCCACGCGGAGGATGTGCGCCGGGCCCAGCCCGACTGGTCGCAGCGGGACCTGGATCCGGTCTTCGCCGACGTCCTGTGGGCGCGCACCGAGAAGACGGCCCGGATGCTGGGCCGCCGGGCCCCGGTGGGACTGGTACTGAGGCGTCCGGACGGCCAGACGGCGGTGGCTCACAAGGGCGCCCCGGTGGTGACGGTGACCGGGGAGCCGGGTGAGCTGCTGCTGTTCGCCGCGGGGCGGCAGGACGCGGCGCGGGTGGAGCTGGACGGCGACAAGGACGCACTGGCCCGGCTGCACACGGCCGAGCTGGGTCTGTAGGGCGGGCCCGCCGCGCCTCGTGACGGAGGGCAGGTCATGGGCGCCGCGCCCGTGGCGGGCCGCTCAGCCGCCGTCGCGGGCGCGCGGTGGCACCGAGAGGGCCCGGTGCCGTGCGTCCGGCGCCGCGCCGGGGACCCGGCCCGACCCCAGCAGCCCGAGGAGGAATCCCGCCGGGACGGTGACCAGGCCCGGGGTCTGGAGCGGGAACACATCGAAGTCCCACTCCGGGAAGAGCGCGACGGGTGTGCCGGAGAAGGCCGGTGACAGGACCATCAGGGCGCCGATCAGCGGGAGCGTGCCGTAGACGGTCCACCGCACCCCGCGGGCGTTGAAGCCCGGCCGGAGGACGGCGTACAGCAGGACGGGCGGCAGGACCGATGCCGCGGCCGCGAACGAGAGGGAGAGCAGCACCTGGGGGTTGCGGTCGTGCGTGTACGCCGAGAGGAGGACGGCGAGCGCGCCGATCCCGGCGACGGCCCAGCGGGCTCGCCGGATCTCTCCGCCGGACGCCCTTCCCTCGCCCTGCGCGCCCGGCTTAACCGCGAAGTCGCGGGCCAGGGAGGAGGCGGCGGCCAGGGTGATTCCGGCGACCGCGGCCAGCGTGGTGGCGAACGCGGCGCACGCCACGAGCGCGAACAGGGGGCTGTCCCGTGGCCCGGCCGCACCGGGGTCCAGGGCGCTCGTCACCATCAGCAGGGCGGTGCCGCCCGCCGGGTCGGCCGCCCGCAGCTGCTCCCGGCCCACCAGGGCGGAGGCGCCGAGTCCGACGATGACGATGCCGACGCACAGCAGGGCGACGGGGCCCACGGCCCAGACACCGGCCCGGCGGGCGGTCCGGGCGTCACGGATCGGATGGAGCCGCATCATGATGTGCGGCATGCAGGCGGCACCGAGCAGGAGGGTGATCTGGAAACCGATGAGGTCGAGCCCGCCGGCGAGTCCGTGGCCGAACTGCATCCCGGGGCGCGCGTAGTCGACGCCCGCCCCGCTGCCTGCCCGGGCGGCGTCGAAGAGGGCGAACGGGGACCAGTCGAAGCGTGCGAGGACGAGTCCGGCGAGCAGGGTGACCGCGCCCAGGACGACGGCCACCTTGAGGATCTGGATGTAGCCGGTGCCCCGCATCCCGCCGAACGCCGAGTAGCAGACCATCAGCGCGCCGCTTGCCACGGTGCAGCCGGTGAGCGCGCCGTCGGGCAGCCCGAACATGGCGGACATGACGCGCCCTGCGGTGGTGAGCTGCACGAGCAGCAGCGGGGCCAGCACGACGAGGGTGGCCACGCCCAGCGCACGGCGTACGGATTGGTCGCCGAGACGGTTGGCGAGGAAGTCGCCGAGGGTGAACACGCCTCTGCGGCGCAGGCGTTCGGCGAAGAGGCGCATCACGAGGGCCAGCGAGGCGACCGTCGCCAGGGCGAACAGCAGGCCGTCGAAGCCGGCCAGCGCGACGGAGCCGGTGGTGGAGAGCAGCGTGGCGGCGGAGACGTAGTCCCCGGCGATCGCCAGTCCGGCGCCGACGGGACCGAGGGCGGCGCCGCCCGCGTAGAAGTGCTCGGGATCGTCCTGGTCGGCTGCGGCGAGTCCGCACAGCAGCAGGGACACGGCGACGAAGCCGAGGAAGATGACGACGGCCAGGGAGCGGGCGTCGACCGCGCCGCTCACCGGTTCCGCTCCGCCGGTACGGGTCTGCAAAGGGCAGCTGAGGACATGCGCGCCATGGCACCAGCCGGGGGGCGACCGGCACAGGGGGCCGGTGCGGGGCGCGGCGGCGGTACAGCCCGTACGGCGCAGGACTGTGCCGCCGCACAGCGGGCGGGCCCCGGTTCGGGGAGGGCTGGTCGTCCGCGGCGGCGCTCCGCACTGCACCCCCGCGGGCACGCGGGGCTCCGCACTGCTTCCCCGCGGGCACGCAACCTCCGCCGCGGACGGCCCCGCTCAGCCCGCCAGCAGCCGCCGTGCCGCGAGCGCCAGAGACACCTCGACCGCGTCCGACGGGCGCGTCAGGCAGCGCCCCGTCAACTGCTCGAACCGCCGCAGCCGGTTCAGCACGGTGTTGCGGTGGCAGTACAGCTTCGCCCCCGCCCGCTGCGCCGAACCGTCCGAGTCGAGCCACGCGGTCAGCGTCTCGATGAGCACGTCCCGGTCCGCCGGGTCGAGCCGGTCCAGCGGCCCGAGGACCCGGTCGGCGAGCGCGGTCCCGAGGCCGGGCGAGGACACGACCAGCGCGGCGGGCAGGTGCTCGTCGAGCAGGACCGTTCCTCCGGAGGCCGGGCAGGTCTTCAGCGCCGTCTCGGCGAGGCGCCGCGCGTCACCGACGAAGGCCAGCCCGTCGACCACGGAACTGACGCCGACGCGGGTTCCCACAGGCGCTGTCAGACCGTGTGCGAGCAGCGTGAGTTCACCGTCGGAGGGGGCGGCGGGGCCCGGCAGGGGTGCGGGCGCACCCGCGTCGCACCCCGGCTCCGCCTCGGCCGACGCCGGGAGGGTGCCGAGCGGCAGGACCGCGAACTCCACGTCCCCCGCCGAGTGCCAGAGCGCGGGGGTCCCCTCGGCCAGGGCGAGCGGCGGTCGCCCGGCGTCGTGCGGGGCGCGGCGGGCTCCGGCGACCGCGAGTACGGCGTAACGCCCCTGCACCGGGAGTCCCAGCATCGCCGCGGCGTCCGGCAGGTCCGCGATCCGGGCGGTGCCGTCCAGCAGGGCCGCCGTCATCAGGCGCTGCTGGTTCTCGCGGCGCCAGGAGAGCCGCCGTTCGGCCTGCCGGTAGGCCTCGGCGACCACGCCGCAGTGCTCGTCGACGAAGTTCCAGACGTCCGCGGCGACATGGACGAGCAGCCGGGTGTCCTCGGGGTGGCGCCGGGCCGTGCCGTCGACCAGGTCCTGCCAGACCATCGCCCCGCCCATGCGGAAGGCGTGCATGACCGCGTCGAGCGGTACGCCCTGCTCGGCGCGGCTCTCGCCGATCCAGCGGGAGGTCCGGTGGGCGGCCTCCTGGAACTCCCGGGGCTGGATCAGGGAGGCGACGTTGTGCCGCAGCGACTGGTGGACCTCCTGCCAGATCTCGGTCGGTTCGGTCTCCATCGCGGCGCGGTAGGCGGGCTCCTGCTCCCTGAGTGCCTCGACCAGCCGGTCCGTGAGCTCCGGCAGCGACTCCAGCAGCACACGGGCCGCCCGGTGGAGCACCGCCACGGCCTCGCGGTCGGCCAGGGAGCGGACGCGGAGCGGCAACGGTGCTACGGGGGGCGGTCCGTGCAGCGCCCTGATCCGTGTGCGTACGACCTGTGGCATGGCGGCCTCCACCGGGAATCGGCCGGCTGCGGTGGGCCGGCCCCGGTGCGTGCCCGGCCCCGGCGTCGGGCGGGCGCACACCGATCGATCCTGACGACCGCAGAATGGCATACCGCCCGGTCGGTACCTAGAGGTCTGCGCGGTTCTTCTCATCACGGTCCTGCAACCTCGGCCCGCCGTCGCGGTCCAGCAGCCGTGCGAGCTCGGTCCGGGACCGGACGCCGAGGGCGACGAAGACGTTGCGGAGGTGGTGGTCGACGGTCCGCGGGCTCACCGAGAGCCGCACCGCCACCTCACGGTTGGTGGCACCCTCCGCGACGCAGCGGGCGATCCGCTGCTGCTGCGGGGTGAGTCCGGCCAGCGGGCCTGGACCTCCCAGGTCCGGCACGTCCACCGCCTCCCCGGCGGCCCGCAGTTCCCCGCCCGCGCGCTCCGCCCAGACGCGGGCGGAACAGCGTTCGAACGCGACCAGCGCGTCACGCAGCGGGCCGCGTGCCTCGCGGGTGCGGCGCAGGCGGCGCAGCAGCTGCCCCTGGAGCAGCCGGGTTCGCGCGCGCTCGAAGTCGCCGCCCGCGCGGTCGTGGTGGGCGAGGGCCTCCTCGTACCGGGCCGAGGCCTCCTCGGGCGGCGCCAGCAGGGCGCGGCAGCGGGCCAGCTGTGCGGGGACCTGGGGGTCGGCCGTCCGAGCGGTCCACAGCGTGAACTCCTCCAAGGCCACGGCCAGTTCACCTGACCCTTCGTCCGTGCGGCCGGAGTGCACCATCGCCTCGACGTAGCAGGGCACGGCGAGCATGCGGGTGGCGAAGTGGCCCGTCCCCGGCCCCGGCCTGACCAGTGGACCGAGCCGGGCCGCCGCCTCGCCGGGCCGGCCGGCCGCCAGATCGGCACGGGCGACCGCCCAGGTGGCGAGCATGGCCGCCTGGGCCAGACCGTGGGGTCCGGCCCCGGCGAGGGTCGCGTCGGCGTGGGCTGCGCAGGCTTCGGCGGGCCCTTCGACCGAGGCGGCGAGCGCGAGCACGGCGTGCAGATGCGTGGCTGAGTTCCGCTGCCCGGTACGGCGGGCCGCGTGCAGCCCCTCCAACGCGTGGGCGCGGGCCCTGGCGTGCTGCCCGGCACGCAGTTCCGCGTACGCGAGCTGCTCCAGGGCGTGCGGCAGCAGGGCTTCGGGCCCCCGGGTGCGTACGACGGCGAGGGCGCGGGCGCCTGCCCGGCAGGCCGCGTCGACCTCGCCGAGCACCAGGGCCGAGGCGCCCGCCCGCAGGAGCTCGCCCGCTGCCTCGGCGCGGTCGGCCGTGTCGAGGCAGCGGCGCAGGAGGGCGTGGCCGCGGTCGGGGTGCCCGGACAGCACGGCACACATGCCGGCGCGGTACTGCGCCGTGGGCCGGTCGGCCGCGGCGACGGGGATGCGGTTCATGGCGTCCAGGTAGGCGATGGCGTCCCCCATGTCCCACGCCGCCTCCGCGGCGCCGAACAGGGCCTCCAGGGTGCGGCGCGTGTCGTGCGGGGCGAGCATCTCCGCCGCGGTCAGGAGCGCCTCGCGGGCGTCGGCGACGGGTCCGTCGCGCAGGGCGAGCATGCCGCGTACGTAGGGCGCGGCGCCTCCGGCGGGATGGGGGCCGACACGGGCCAGCATGGCGCGGGCCCGGCCGGTGTCGCCCGCCAGCCGGGCCTGTTCGGCGGCGGCGGTGAACCGCGCGGCGCGCAGGGTGTCGTCGGTGGAGAGCGCGGCGGCGCGGGCCAGTGCGGCCGACCGCTCCCCGTGCGGGCGCGGGGCGGTGGCCGCGGCCTCCAGCCGGCCGGCGAGTGCGGCGTCCGGCCCGGGAGCGGCGCACGCCCGCTGGACGAGCGCGGGCAGCGGGGCCGCGCCGGGCCCCGTGAGCAGTCCGGCGAGCAGTTCGTGCACGGCCCGGCGGCGGCCGGGAGGCGCCCGGTGCAGGACCGCGCGGCGCAGCAGCGGATGGCTGAAGTGCACGCGGCTGCCCGCGCGTTGAAGTGCTCCGGCGGTGCCCGTGGGTGCGAAGAGCACCCGGTCGAGGTGGGCCGTGGCCAGCCCTGCCCTGGCGCCCGCCCTCAGCAGCAGGGCCGCGTCGGCACCGGCCCCGTCCGGCTCGTGCTCCTCCGCGGCCGCGGCCAGCAGGAGCAGGGTGTGGGTGTCGGGGGACAGTCCGTCCAGATGCTCGGCGTGGGCGTCCAGGACGCTCTCGGCCCCGGGCAGCGGGTACGGGAGCGCGGTGCGCCCGGCCAGCTGGCCGGGGGTGAGACGGCCGGCCAGACCTGCCAGCAGCCGTGGGTTGCCGGCCGCCTCACGCAGGAGTTCGGCCCGTACGACGGGGTCGACGCCGGCCGCGCCCCCGGTGAGCCGGTCCAGGACCGCGGTCGCCGCGTCGTCGTCGAGCGGGCCCAGGCGCAGCGCGGGCAGGCCGGCGAAGGAGGTCTCGTCGGCCGCGCCGATCACGACCGCGACCCGGCTGCCCGCCCCGAGCCGGCGGGCGGCGAAGCCGAGTGCGGCGCGTGAGTCGGGGTCCCAGGCGTGGGCGTCGTCCACGCAGACGAGCAGGGGCTGTTCGGCACCCAGGTCCCGCAGCAGCCCGAGCAGTCCGCCCGGGGTGATACCGGAGCGCAGGACCGTGTCGGGCGCGACGGGCAGCGGTCCCGGGGCGGAGCAGAGAAGGGCGTGCAGCCCGCTGTAGGGCAGTCGCTGTTCGGTGGGGGCCGCGGAGGCGTACAGCACGGGGCCGCCGTGCCCCCGGAGGTAGCGGGCGGCGGTCTGCCGCAGCAGGGCGGTGCGGCCGAGGCCGGGCGGCGAGGTCAGCACGAGCGCTCCGCCGCCTCCTCCCCGTAGCCGACCCAACAGGGTTTCCAGGATGGCCAGTTCACCGCTGCGGCCGTACAGCCGGAGCGGACTGTGCACGGTCGTCGATGGGGTCACGCTCTCACGTTACTTCCGCGTAAACAGCGTCGGAAGGCTCGCGTCCGCTCCCTGTTCCCGGGCGCCCGGGAGCGGTGCGGGCTCCCAACGGAACGGCGTACGCGCTGTGCCGGGGCACAGTCCCGGCCCGTTCGGCGGCGGCCGCCCGTAACGTCGGTGCATGACTGATGAATTGCGTACACACGACGGTTTGACCCTGCGCTACCGGTCCTGGTCCCGGGACCCGGACGACGCGCTGCCGCCGGTGGTGCTGCTGCACGGCTTCGCCGCGGACTCCCGGCTCAACTGGGAGGGCCCCGGCGTCGTCGAGGCGCTCGTGGCACGGGGCCGTCGGGTGTACGCGCTGGACGCGCGCGGCCACGGCGCGTCGGACCGGCCGCACGACGACGCCCTGTACGGCGAGTCGCTGATGGCCCGTGACGTACGGCTGCTCATCGACCGGACCGGCGCGGACCGGGTGCACCTGGTGGGCTACTCGATGGGCGCCGTGGTGGCGGTCCTGGCGGCGGCGCAGGACGCGCGGGTCGGCCGGCTGGTGGCCGGCGGGATCGGTGCGGGCGCGGTGGAGGTGGGCGGACTGGACACCCGGGTGATGCCTCCCGAGCTGGTGTCGGCGGCGCTGACGGCCGACGACGCGGCGGACGCACCCGCGCGGACACGGGCCTTCCGGGTCCTGGCCGACACGGCGGGCGGCGACCGGCTCGCACTCGCGGCGCAGATACGCGCCGTGCACCGGGACGCGCTGCCGCTGGACCGGATCAAGGTCCCGACGCTGGTGCTCACCGGCGGGAGCGACCCCCTCGCGACCCGGCCCGAGGTGCTCGCCTCGGCGATCGCGGGGGCGGAACTGACCGTGCTGCCGGGAGACCACCTGACGGTCGTGCGTGATCCCGGATTCGCCGAGGCCGTCGTCGCGTTCCTCTCACGGGCCTGAGCGGCGGGGCGGTCACCCCCGAGGGCCGGGCAGCACGGAGGGGCCGGACCGCGGTACGCGCGGTCCGGCCCCGGTCGCTCCCCGGGATCAGTGCGGGCAGTTGCCCCGGTACTCCGCGATCGTCAGGCTGGCCGACGGGATCGGGCAGAGGAACTGCTCGTAGCGGGTGTCGTCGTCGATGAAGCGCTTCAGCCACGAGATGCTGTACTTCGCGATCGTGGTGTTCGAGGTGTTCGGGGTGAAGTGGGTGGCGCCCCGGAGCTCCAGATACGCCTTGTCCAGCGAGCTCGGCAGTGAGTTGTAGAACGGCTTCGAATGCGAGGCGACGGAGGCGACCGTGTCACCGTCGGCGCCGACGACGAGTGTAGGGGTCCGCACCTCCGGCCATGTCTTGTCCGTGTTCCAGCCGGTCAGCGGGATCGCCGCCTTCAGCGACGGGCGGTCCTTCGCGGCCTCCAGCGTGCCGCCACCGCCCATGGAATGGCCCATCACACCCAGCCGCGAGGCGTCGACCCGCGTGCGGGCCGAGCTCCTCTCGGTGAGGTAGTCCAGCGCGGCCAGCAGCTGGTCACCACGGCTGGCCGGCTGGTCCGCGGTCGTGTTGGTGTCGATGGTGAACACCACGAAACCCTGCGAGGCCAGGCGCGGGCCCAGCCAGGCGATGCTCGACTGGTAGGCGGTGAAGCCGGGCGCGATGACGACCGCGCCGAACGTTCCGTCGGCGGTGGACGTCGGGTAGTAGATCGTGCCGCCGCCGAAGCCGCTGACACTCAGCGAGGAGACCGTCGTCTGGGACGTGGCGTACGAGCCGCGGCTCGCCTCGATGCTCGAGTTGCTCGGGGCGGGGCCACGCTCGTACGGGTTGTCGGCGGCCTGCGCGCCCGGCACCAGGGCGGTGACCAGACCGGCCGTGGCGGCTGCGGCCGCCACGGCGAGTCTGACGGTACGGGAGCGGCTCTCGGACGTCCGGTGGCGGCGGGGGGAGATGTCGCCGGAGGGCAGATGCTGCTGCACGAGGGGGGATCCTCTCGGTTGTGGCGAACCACAACGCGGCAGCCGCGGGCCCCGTCGTCCGGGGGCCTTCGGGAGAGCACCGCGCGAGTGGCGCCGTCATGTGCTGACGGCGCCACTCTGGCGGCACCCGCTCCGTGGGGGCATCGGCGAGATCGCCGGTCTTCGCGACCGCGCCACTCCCCGGCCGGGGTCAGCGAACGGGGTGTCCGGCCTCGCGCAGAGCACCCTTGACCTCGGAGATGCGCAGGTCACCGAAGTGGAAGACGGACGCGGCGAGGACGGCGTCGGCGCCCGCACCGACGGCCGGCGCGAAATCCTCCAGCCGGCCCGCACCGCCGGAGGCGATGACGGGGACGGTGACGTGCGCCCGTACGGCCTTGATCATCTCGGTGTCGTAGCCGTCCTTCGTGCCGTCGGCGTCCATCGAGTTGAGCAGGATCTCGCCGGCGCCGAGTTCGGCGGCACGGTGCGCCCACTCCACGGCGTCGATGCCGGTGCCCCTGCGGCCGCCGTGGGTCGTCACCTCGAAGGTGCCCTTGGGGGTGCGCCGGGCGTCGACGGAGAGCACGAGCACCTGGCGCCCGAAGCGTTCGGCGATCTCACGGATGAGCTCGGGGCGGGCGATGGCGGCGGTGTTGACCCCGACCTTGTCGGCCCCGGCGCGCAGCAGCTTGTCGACGTCGTCGGGGGTGCGGACCCCGCCGCCGACGGTGAGCGGGATGAAGACCTGCTCGGCGGTGCGGCGCACCACGTCGTACGTCGTCTCGCGGTCACCGCTGGAGGCGGTGATGTCGAGGAAGGTCAGCTCGTCGGCGCCCTCGGCGTCGTACAGCTTGGCCATCTCGACGGGGTCGCCCGCGTCGCGCAGGTTCTGGAAGTTGACGCCCTTGACGACGCGGCCCTTGTCGACGTCCAGGCACGGGATGACCCGTACGGCGAGGGTCATCGCCCACCTGCCCGGTAGGCCTCGACCTCGACCTCGACGACCAGGGAGGGGTCGACGAGACCGGCCACGATGATCATGGAGGCGGCGGGTCGGACGTCGTCGAAGAGCTCCTTGTGGGCGCGGCCCACCTCGTCGACGTCGCGGGCGTGCGTGATGTACATCCGGGTGCGGACGACGTCCTCGCGGCCGAGCCCGACCTGCTTCAGGGCGTCGAAGGCGACCTGGAAGGAGGCGACGGCCTGCTCGTACGGGCTGCCCGCCACGATCTGGCCGTCGACCACGGACGTGCAGCCGGAGACCAGGACGAGGCCGGTGGGGAGCTCCACGGCGCGGGAGTAGCCGAACTTCTCCTCCCAGGGTGCGCCGGACGACACACGGCGTACGGAGTCCGTCATGCGGCGACCGCCTTGAGTGCCTCTTCGAGGGTGAACGCCTTCGCGTACAGGGCCTTGCCGACGATGGCTCCCTCGACGCCTTCCGGGACGAGCAGGGAGATCGCGCGCAGGTCCGCGAGCGAGGAGACACCGCCGGAGGCGACGACGGGCTTGTCGGTCGCGGCGCAGACGTCGCGCAGGAGGGCCAGGTTGGGGCCCTGGAGCGTGCCGTCCTTGGCGATGTCGGTCACGACGTAGCGGGCGCAGCCCTCGGAGTCGAGGCGGGCGAGCGTCTCGTAGAGGTCGCCGCCGTCGCGGGTCCAGCCGCGGCCGCGCAGCGTCGTGCCCCGGACGTCGAGGCCCACTGCGATCTTGTCGCCGTGCTCGGCGATGACCTTGGCGACCCACTCCGGGGTCTCCAGGGCGGCGGTGCCGAGGTTGACCCGGCGGCAGCCGGTGGCGAGGGCGGCGGCGAGCGAGGCGTCGTCGCGGATGCCTCCGGAGAGCTCGACCTTGATGTCCATGGCGCCGGCCACCTCGGCGATCAGCGCGCGGTTGTCGCCGGTGCCGAAGGCGGCGTCCAGGTCCACGAGGTGCAGCCACTCGGCGCCGGAGCTCTGCCAGGCGAGGGCCGCCTCGAGCGGGGAGCCGTAGGAGGTCTCGGAGCCGGATTCGCCGTGCACGAGGCGGACGGCCTGTCCGTCGCGTACGTCTACGGCGGGGAGCAGTTCAAGCTTCGGCATTACAGCGTCTCGATCCAGTTGGTCAGCAGCTGGGCGCCGGCATCGCCGGACTTCTCGGGGTGGAACTGGGTGGCCCACAGCGCGCCGTTCTCGACGGCCGCCACGAACCGCTCTCCGTGCGTGGCCCAAGTGACCTTGGGGGCGCGGATCTTGTCGTTGGTCACTTCGAGGGACCAGTCGTGCGCCGCGTAGGAGTGCACGAAGTAGTAACGCGCCTCGGCGTCCAGGCCCGCGAAGAGCTGGGAGTCCTCGGGGGGCTCGACGGTGTTCCAGCCCATGTGCGGCACGACGTCGGCCTGCAGCGGCCCGACGGTGCCGGGCCACTCGTCGAGGCCCTCCGTCTCGACGCCGTGCTCGATGCCGCGCTCGAACAGGATCTGCATCCCGACGCAGATGCCCATGACGGGCCGGCCGCCGGACAGCCTGCGGCCGATGATCCATTCGCCGCGCGCCTTCTTCAGGCCCGCCATGCAGGCGGAGAAGGCACCGACGCCGGGGACGAGCAGCCCCTCGGCGTTCATCGCGGTGTCGAAGTCGCGGGTGATCTCCACGTCCCCGCCGACATGGGCGAGGGCCCGCTCGGCGGACCGTACGTTGCCGAAGCCGTAGTCGAAGACGACGATCTTCTTCTTGTCGCTCACAGTGCTACCTCAGTTCCAGAGTCCCTGGATCCGCATGACGCCCGCCACCAGGCACATCACGGAGCCGATCCCGAGGAGCACGACGACGCCCTTGGGCATGCCCTGCTTCCAGAAGGAGTAGACCCCGCCGGCCAGGAAGAGGCCGACGAGGATCAGAACGGTGTTGAGGCCGGTCACAGGGCGCCCTTCGTGGACGGGAGGATGCCGGCCGCGCGCGGGTCGTGCTCGCTGGCGTACCGCAGGGCGCGGGCGAGCGCCTTGAACTGGCACTCCACGATGTGGTGGGCGTTGCGCCCGTACGGGACGTGGACGTGCAGGGCGATCTGCGCCTGGGCGACGAAGGACTCCAGGATGTGCCGGGTCATCGTGGTGTCGTACTCGCCGATCATCGGCGCCATCTTCTCCGGCTCGGTGTGCACCAGGTAGGGGCGGCCGGAGAGGTCGACGGTGACCTGGGCGAGCGACTCGTCCAGCGGGACGGTGCAGTTGCCGAAGCGGTAGATGCCGACCTTGTCGCCGAGCGCCTGCTTGAAGGCCGCGCCGAGCGCGAGGGCGGTGTCCTCGATGGTGTGGTGCGAGTCGATGTGCAGGTCGCCCTCGGTCTTGACCGTGAGGTCGAAGAGTCCGTGGCGGCCGAGCTGGTCGAGCATGTGGTCGTAGAAGCCGACCCCGGTCGAGACGTCGACCTTGCCGGTGCCGTCGAGGTTGATCTCGACGAGTACGGAGGTCTCCTTGGTGGTCCGCTCCACCCTGCCTACGCGGCTCATGCGTCGTGCTCCTTCTTCAGTTCGCGCACCGCATCGAGGAACGCGTCGTTCTCTGCCGGGGTTCCCGCGGAGACCCGCAGCCACCCCGGTACGCCGTTGTCCCGGACCAGGACGCCCCGGTCGAGGATCTGCTGCCAGGCGGTGTGGCTGTCGGCGAAGCGGCCGAACTGGACGAAGTTGGCGTCCGAGTCGGTGACGGCGAAGCCGAGCTCCCGCAGTTCGTCGACCAGCCGGTCGCGCTCGCTCTTGAGCTGCGCGACGTATCCGAGCAGCGTATCGGTGTGCTCCAGGGCGGCGAGCGCGGTGGCCTGGGTGACGGAGGACAGGTGGTACGGCAGGCGTACCAGCTGGACCGCGTCGACGACGGCCGGGGCCGCCGCGAGGTATCCGAGGCGCAGGCCGGCGGCGCCGAACGCCTTGGACATGGTGCGGGAGAGCACCAGGTGGGGGCGACCCTCGATGAGCGGGAGCAGCGAGGCGTGGTGGCTGAACTCGCCGTACGCCTCGTCCACGACGACCATCGAGGGCCGGGCGGCCTGGGCGGCGTCGTACAGGGCGACGACGGTGTCGGCGTCCACGGCGGTGCCGGTGGGGTTGTTGGGCGAGGTGATGAAGACGACCTCGGGCCGGTGCTCGGCGATGGCCTGCTCGGCGGCCTCGACGTCGATGGTGAAGTCCTCGTTGCGCGGTCCGGAGATCCAGCCGGTGCCGGTGCCGCGGGAGATGAGGGCGTGCATGGAGTACGAGGGCTCGAACCCGATCGCGGTGCGCCCGGGTCCGCCGAAGGTCTGCAGCAGCTGCTGGAGGACCTCGTTGGAGCCGTTGGCCGCCCAGACGTTGGCGGTGGTGACCTCGTGCCCGGCGGTGCGGGTGAGGTAGCGGGCGAGCTCGGTGCGGAGCTCGACGGCGTCACGGTCGGGGTAGCGGTTCAGGTCGCGGGCGGCCTCGCGGACCCGCTCGGCGATGCGGTCGACGAGCGCGTCGGGCAGCGGGTACGGGTTCTCGTTGGTGTTCAGCCGGACCGGTACGTCGAGCTGGGGCGCGCCGTACGGGGACTGGCCGCGCAGTTCGTCGCGGATCGGGAGCGCGTCCCAGGCGTTGGTGCTGTTCGTCACGCTTGCGGAACCTTCCAGCCGAACCTGGCCTTGAGCGCGGCGCCGTGGGCGGGGAGGTCCTCCGCCTCGGCGAGGGTCACCACGTGGTGGGTGACCTCGGCGAGCGCGTCGCGGGTGTAGTCGACGATGTGGATGCCGCGCAGGAAGGACTGCACGGACAGGCCCGAGGAGTGGCAGGCGCAGCCGCCGGTGGGCAGGACGTGGTTGGAGCCGGCGCAGTAGTCGCCGAGGGAGACGGGCGACCAGGGGCCGACGAAGACCGCGCCGGCGTTGCGGACCCGGTCGGCGACGGCGGCCGCGTTCTCCGTCTGGATCTCCAGGTGCTCGGCGGCGTACGCGTCGACGACCTTGAGGCCGTCCTCGATCGAGGAGACCAGGACGATCGCGGACTGGCGACCGGTCAGCGCGGGCTCGATCCGGTCGGTGACGTGCTTGGTCGCGGCGACCTGGGGTGCCAGCTCGGCCTCGGTGGCGACGGCCAGCTCCTCGGAGTCGGTGACGAGGACGGCGGCGGCCATCGGGTCGTGCTCGGCCTGGCTGATCAGGTCGGCGGCGACGTGCACCGGGTCGGCGCTCGCGTCGGCGAGGATCGCGATCTCGGTGGGGCCGGCCTCGGCGTCGATGCCGATACGGCCCTTGAGGAGGCGCTTGGCGGCGGCGACGTAGATGTTGCCGGGGCCGGTGACGAGGTTCACGGGCAGGCAGTCCTCGGTGCCGTACGCGAACATCGCGACGGCCTGGGCGCCGCCGGCGGCGTACACCTCGTCCACGCCGAGCAGGGCGCAGGCGGCGAGGATCGTGGGGTGCGGCAGGCCGCCGAAATCCTTCTGGGGCGGGGAGGAGACGGCGAGGCCCTCGACGCCCGCCTCCTGGGCGGGGACGACGTTCATCACGACGGAGGACGGGTAGACCGCACGCCCGCCCGGCACGTAGAGCCCGACGCGCTCGACGGGCACCCACTTCTCGGTGACCGTGCCGCCGGGGACGACCTGGGTGGTGTGCGTGGCGCGGCGCTGCTCGCGGTGGACGAGGCGGGCGCGGCGGATCGACTCCTCGAGGGCGGCGCGTACGGCGGGGTCGAGCTGCTCCAGCGCCTCGGTGATCGCGCCGACGGGGACCCGGATCGAGTCCAGGCGTACGCCGTCGAACTTCTCCCCCCACTCGATCACTGCCGCCGAGCCGCGATGGCGTACGTCCTCGCAGATGGGCCGCACCGTCTCCAGGGCGGCTTCCACGTCGAACTCGGCACGGGGCAGCAGGTCGCGCAGGCCGCCGCCCTCGGGGAGGGCGGTGCCGCGCAGGTCGATTCGAGAGATCACATCCCCAATTCTCTCAGACCGTTTCCGGCGTCCGGTCGCCCGTATCACTGGCTGATACATGTCCCGGCTGTCACTGCTGACCGTTAGCTTTCACACGGTCACGCAGAGGGAAGAACGACTGTACGAGGCGCGGGGCGATCCGTGCGGGCGGAGGTGGTGCAGTGACGGAATCGCTGGACGGTGAGATTCCCGACGGGCTCAGCGCCGCGGAGCTGGGCATGTGGCAGTCGTTCCGGAACGGGACGACGTACGACCTGCGCTCCCACGACCCGGTGCGTGATGATCCGTTCGCCCCGCACAGCTGGGGGCCGGAGCGGAGTGTCGGCGCCCGGACGGTGGCGCGGCTGCTGCTCAGCGGCCCGGCGGCGCGGCCGGGGCGGGTGGCGGCGCTGAAGCTCAGGGGCGTCCGCATCACGGGGAAGCTGGACCTGGCGGGCGGGCGTGTCTCGCCCTACGTGGAGCTGACGGGCTGCCGCTTCGAGCAGGAGGTGGTGGTGCCCGAGTGCCACTTCACGACGCTGCGGATGGTGGGCTGCTCGGTGCCGCGGCTCGACGCGGCCAGGCTGCACACGGAGGGGGACCTGCATCTGCCGCGGTGCCGGATCGACCGCGGCATCCGCCTGACCGACGCCCAGATCGGCACGGACCTGCTGATCAACCAGATCCGTATCGGCCCCGACCGGCGCGGCCGCGCCTTCGTGGGCGACGGGATGTCGGTCGCGCAGGATCTGCAGGCCGAGATGATCGAGACGCGCGGGGAGCTGAGTCTGCGCGGGGCGAAGGTCGGCGGTTCGCTGAGTCTGCGCGGCAGCCGGCTGCGTGCGACGGACGGGCGCCGGGCGCTGAACGCCCCGCAGCTGAGCGTGGAGCGCACGCTGTACATGACGGAGGCGTGGGTGAGCGTCGACACGGGGAACCAGGGCACCACCCCGCCGTTCGGCATCGCGCGCGGCGGCGGTCCGGCGCGCGGGACGCGGGCGCAGGTCTTCGAGTGCCGGGGCGCGGTGCGGCTCGACGACGGGAGGTTCGGGGACGCGGTGGACCTGCACAAGGCGCGCTTCGTGCTCGCCGACCGTGAGGAGCTGTCGCTGCGCCGGATCGTCACCCCCGAGCTCCGGTTCAACGCGGAGCGCCCGCAGGAGGGCAGGGTCGTGCTGAACGGCGCGAAGGTCGTCACGCTGATCGACGTGTCGACCAGCTGGCCGGGCCCGGGCGGCCTGGCGATGGGCGGCTTCGTCTACGAGAACCTCGTTCCGTACGGCCATTTCCCGCTGTCCCGGCGCCTGGAGTGGGTACTGGCCGCGACCCCCGAGTACGTCCCGGAGCCGTACGAGCGCCTCGCGACGGTGCTCCGCAGCTGTGGTGAGGACGCGGACGCCCGCGAGGTGCTGCTGGCCAAGCAGCGGCGCCGGCGCGAGACGCTGCCGCCCGCGGGAAGGATCTGGGGCTACCTCCAGGACTGGACGGTGGCGTACGGCTACCGGCCGGGGCGGGCCCTGGTCTGGATGGCGGTGCTGTGGGCGGCGGGGGCGGTGGCCTTCTCACGGTACGACCCGGAGTCGATCAAGGGGAACGAGCATCCGCAGTGGAACCCGGCCCTGTACGCGCTGGATCTGCTGGTGCCGGTGATCGATCTCGGACAGGACGGTTACTGGCTGCTGGAGGGCGGCTGGCAGTGGACGGCCGCGGTCCTCGTGCTGCTGGGTTGGATACTGGCCACGACGGTGGCGGCGGGTGCGTCCCGGCTGCTGCGGCGCGGCTGACGGGAGACGGCGTGCCGTGCGGCCGGATCCCTGCCACAGGGCGGTCGAAACTCTGGTCGAGGCTCGGCCGGGCGGACGGTGACCGGCGACCGGAAGGTCGGAATCGCGCCAGCCACGCGCGGTTCCTTTGCTTCTTCTTGACCTTTCCCAGGGCAACCCTTCCACTCGCCACAGAAGCTTCACAGGGCCCCTCTGGCGTCGCTCCCACCAGGGCTTTTCAATGGTCTGCACCATGGCATTCCTTCGTGCACTGCTGAGCTCCGCGCGCACGCTCCGGTACGGCCCCGGGCTGTCGGCCGGGCTGCCCGCGGACGACGCGGTGATGCTCGACGCCCCCGACGAGCGGCTCTCCCCCGCGCTGGTGGCGGCGGCCCTGGGTGACTACGACCCCGCGGCCAAACTCCTCGCCACCACGCGGGACGCCGCCGACTGGGAGGCCCGCGACCGCACCCTGGCCAGGCTGGTGGCCTTCGCACGCAACCGCGACGACTGGCTCACCGGCTGGCTTTCCGCGGCCCCGCGTGACCCGGACGCCCTGCTCGTCAAGGCCGGGCTGTCGATGCGCCGCGCGTGGGAGTCCCCCGCCCACGCCGAGCTGCTGCTCGAGGTGGGCCCGCTGATCACGGCGGCGGCCGAGGCCGACCCCCGGGATCCGGTGCCGTGGCGGCTCGCGCTCGACCACGCCCGTGGCACGCATGCCACGCACACGGCCTTCGAGTCGCTGTGGGAGCAGGCCGTGCGCCGCTGCCCGCACCACTACGGCAGCCATGTCGCCGCGCTGCGGTACCTCTCGGCCGAGTGGCACGGTTCCCACCGCGAGTGCTTCGACTTCGCCGAGCGGGCGGCCGAGGACGCCGCCGGGGACTCCCTGGTGCAGGCACTCCCCGTACGTGCGGCGTTCGCCCTCCTGCTGGACGAGAGGGCCGCCGCGCGGGCGAACTCCGTACAGGCGGACCGGGTCGACGCCGCCGCCGACCTCGCGATCAGGCTCTCGGCCGGGTTCGCCGCCGGTGACCCCTGGCCCGCGGAGGTCCGCAACCTCCTCGCCTACGTCCTGGTCGCACGAGGCCGCGCGGCCGAGGCGCTGGAGCAGTTCCGGCTGATCGGCCCCTACGCGACCTCGTTCCCGTGGGCGTCCGTGACCGGGGAGGCGCTCGGGGGGTTCCTCGACGCGCGGGCCCATGTCCGGCTCCGGGTGGCCTCTTCCACGCCTCTGTGCGGGAGGCCGGAACACGGCGGGCTCCGCGGCCATTAGGCTTGGCCGCTGTGACCACCGCTCGCCTGCCCCTCTTCCCGCTGAACGCGGTGCTGTTCCCAGGCCTCGTACTGCCGCTCAACGTCTTCGAGGAGCGTTATCGCGCCATGATGCGCGAGCTGATCGAGATCGACGAGGACGAACCGCGCCGCTTCGTGGTGGTCGCGATCCGCGACGGCCGCGAGACCGCCCCGACCGCCGTCGGGATGCCGGACACGATCGCCGCCGCGGCCCCCGTGGAGCGGGCCCCTGCCGACGGATTCGGGCCCGACCCCATCCAGACCTTCCACCGGGTCGGCTGCGTCGCGGACGCGGCGAAGATCCGTGAGCGCGCCGACGGCAGCTACGAGGTCCTGGCGACCGGCACCACACGGGTACGGCTGCTGTCCGTCGACGCGAGCGGTCCGTTCCTCACGGCCGAGGTCGAGGAACTGCCCGAGGATCCGGGGGCCGCCGAGGGCGGGGACTCGTCCACGAACGAGGCCGGGGCGCTCGCGGAGGGCGTCCTGCGTGCCTTCCGCAGCTACCAGAAGCGGCTGGCCGGAGCGAGCGAGCGATCCCTGACGACCGGCGCGGACCTCCCGGACGACCCGTCCGTGGTCTCCTACCTGGTGGCCGCCGCCGCCGTGCTCGACGTCCCGTCGAAGCAGCGGCTGCTCCAGGCCCCGGACACGGCGACCAGGCTGCGCGAGGAGCTGACGCTGCTGCGCAAGGAGACCGCGGTCATCCGGCACCTGCCGTCGCTGCCGGCGACCGACCTGACCCGCGACCCCACCTACCCCAACTGACCCGAGGACCTGCCCGGTGGCGAAGAAGTCCAGGAAGCAGCAGCCCGGCGGCACCCCGGCCACGGTCGCCCTGACCGGGGCCGGCACCTCCTTCACGGTCCACTCGTACGACCACGACCCCTCGGCCCCGTCCTACGGGGAGGAGGCGGCGGAGGCGCTCGGGGTGTCGTCCGACCGGGTGTTCAAAACGCTGGTCGCCGACGTCGACGGCGAGCTGGTCGTCGCCGTCGTCCCCGTCGCGGGGTCACTGGACCTGAAGGCGCTGGCATCCGCGGTGGGCGGCAAGCGGGCCGCCATGGCGGATCCGGCGGCGGCGGAACGCACCACCGGCTACGTCAGGGGCGGCATCTCCCCCCTGGGCCAGCGCAGGAGGCTGCGCACGGTACTGGACGCGTCGGCCGGCTCGCACGTCACGATCTGCGTCTCGGCGGGCCGCCGGGGCCTCGAGGTGGAGCTCTCCCCCACGGACCTGGCCGCCCTGACCGACGCTGCCCTGGCCCCGATCGCCCGGGGCTGACGGGAGACGCACGGGGACGGCCGGCCCGGGGACGTGTGGAATGCGCCTTGGGGCGGGGCCGTTGTCATACGAGTGAACGATTCCGCTGGTTCCGGCGACCACGCCTCCGTCCGTCGGCGGCTGGAGGCGGAGCGCCTCGACACGGACGCCCGGATCTCCGCCCTGCACCGTGACTTCGACGCGATCGTCGAGGCGAACACCCTGGTCGCGGTCGACGACGAGCACGACCCGGAGGGGTCGAGCACCGCCTTCGAGCGGGCCCACGTCGCCTCGCTGCTGGCTCGGGCGCGCGACCACCTGGACGAGGTGGACAGGGCCCTGGAGCGGCTGGAACAGGGCGAGTACGGCCGTTGCGAGAGGTGCGGTGAGCCGATCCCGCCGGACCGTCTGGAGGTACGTCCGGCAGCCACGACCTGTGTGAGGTGCGCCGCCCGGGCACCACGCTGACCCGCGCCCGCGGGGGTGCCCCCGCAGGCGGCTCCCGGTCAGTGCTTGAAGGCGCCCTTCGACTTCTCCTTGGTGGCCCGGCCCTTGCCCCGGGCCTCCAGTGCCGCGCCCTTGGCCGCGGTGGTGTCGTTGCCGACCGCGTGGGCCACCTTGCGTACGGCCTTGCCGACGATCTGCTCGGTCTTGGCCTTGGTCTTCTCTCCGGCGCTCATGGCGGTCCTTTCGTAGGTACTCACCCAGTCCCCTGCCCCTGACCTCGGGGCGGAAACGGCCCGGAGTGAAACCCCCGGGGGCACGGAGGCGGAGCGGCACCGGGGTGCCCGGCGTCCGGATATCGCTACGGCTGTCCCGGCCCGTCCTCCGGCCGGCCGGCGGTCCCCCGCTCCTCGGCGGCACCCGGCTCAGGCCCGGACGCGGTCCCGCTCGCCGGCCAGGCCGGCGGCGCCCCGTACAGGGCGCCCCACTCGGGCTCGGGGTCCCGAGGCCCGAACAGGGCCGTGAGCCCCAGGTGGACGGCCATCGCCGCGATGGGCCAGGCGAGGATCGCCGCCCCCACCGCGTGCAGCTCCAGCGGCGCGTCGAAGGTGACCCCCTTGCCGACCTCCTTGGCATGAGCCACCACGTCGGACGTCGGCCCGAACCAGATGCCGACCCCCCATGCCAGGAGGGAGCCGAGCAACCCGCCCAGGGCGAGTCCGACGACCAGCGGGATGCCCCCACGCCGGCGGAGGAGGAAGACGGCGACCGCCGAGACGAGGCCGAAGGCGAGTGCCAGCAGCACGAACGTGCCGTCGGCCCCGATGGCCTCCTCGCCCTCGCTGTTCTTGAGGAACACGGCGGTGTCGTCGGAGACGAGCGGCACCCTCGGCGCGAGCCACAGCCAGAGCATCCCGAGCGCGGCACCCGCCACCGTCAGCACCGCGGCGATCACGGCTGCCTGCCTGTTCTCCGTACCCCGCTCGTCCACGCCCGGCTGCTCGCCGGGCACGGCATGCGACCCGGACGGCGGGGCCTGCCACGGGTCGTTCGGCTGGGGCTGGTGCGGCGGCGTCAACGGTGCGGTCACCGTGCCATCGTGCCAGGCCGACCCGTGCACCGCCTCACCGGACCGCCGCACGACGGTACGCCCACGTGGCCACGGCCAGCGAGAGGACACCGACCGCCGCGCACACGGCGAGGTCGAGGGCGACGACGGCCCAGTCGGGGTGGGCGTCGAAGGACCGGGCCAGCGCCTCGACGCCGTACGTCGACGGGAGCAGATCCCGCGCCCACCCGACAGGTCCGGGCAGCCGCTCGGCCGGCAGGACTCCCAGCAGCAGCGCGGCCGACATGCCCAACTGCCCGAGCAGCGTCGCCAGCTCCTGGCGCGGCGCCAGCAGGCCGAGCGCGGCACCCAGACCCGAGAGCGCGGCCCCGGACAGCGGGATGACCGCGACGAGCACCCACAGATGGGTCATCGGAAGCCCGAACAGCGCGCTGCCCGCCACCGCCGTGACGATCGTGCCGGGCACGGTGAACGAGGCGTACGCCCCGGCCGCCCCCAGCACCACCGCGGCGGGCGGCACCGGCAGCGTCGCGTAGTGGTCGAGCCCGCCGCCCGCCCGGAGCCGGCCGAAGTACTGGGCGAGCAGGTTGAGCGCGACGAACGCGACGACGAGCACGCTGGACCCGGCGACGACGGCCCGTGCCTCGGCCCCGCCGTCCACGACCCCGCGCATCAGCACCATGATCCCGACGGACTGGAAGGTCGCGACGAACAGCAGCGGAATCCGCGCGACCCTCGCCCGCGAGAGCTGCGCCCGGTACACGGCGGCCAGCGACGGAAGCAGTCCGGCCCGCGGTGCGAGAGCCGCGGGAGCGGTGCGGGCGGGCGGGCCGGTCCGTACGGCGGAGGGCCGCGCCTCAGGCCCGGTCACCTTCGCGGACTCCGTGGGAACGATGCTCCTCACCTGGCAGTGCTCCCGTCCGACCCCGACACGCATCCCGACACGTTCACCGTCCTGATCACGCCTTCACCAGTCCCTCGGTGGCCCTCGCGGCGTCCCCGCCGAGGGCCAGATAGACGTCCTCCAGGCTGGGCGTGGCCAGCGTGAAGTCGTCGAGCGAGGAGAAAGCCGCCCCGCCGGTCACCGCGGCCACCGCGGCGCGCGCCTCGTCGGGCCCGAGCCGCAGCACCCACTTGCGTCCCGACTCCTGCGCGGACCCGCGCAGCGCGGCGACCTCCGGGACGTCCAGCGGTGCGCGCTCGCGCCACATCAGCTCGACCCGCACCTCGCCGGCCACCCGCTCCTTGAGCCCGGCCGGGGTGTCGCAGGCGATGACCTTGCCGCGTTCCATGACTGCCACCCGGTCCAGGACCGTCTCGGCCTCGATGACGTTGTGGGTCACGAGCAGCACCGTCGCCCCGTGCTCGGCACGCCTGCGGTCGACGGCTGACCAGACGGAGCGCCGGGCGACGGGGTCCATGCCGGTCGTCGGCTCGTCCAGCACCAGGACGGGGCGCTCACCGACCAGCGTGGCGGCGAAGCAGGCGAGCCGCCGCTGCCCGCCGGACAGCTTGTTCAGCGGGCGGTCGGCGAGCGTGGTGAGCCCGAGCTCCTCCAGTACGTCGTCGCGTGCGGACCGCGCCTCCCGTACGGGCATGCCCCGGAGCCGGCCGGTGGTCTCCGCGGCGAGCGACACCGTCAGTTCGTCGAGGGCGGTGGACTCCTGGCCGAGGTATCCGATGAGCCGCGAGGCCCGCTCGGGATGGCGCACGAGGTCGTGTCCCAGCACCTCCACGCTCCCCGAGTCGGGGCGCATCAGTCCGGTGAGCTGCCGCACGAGCGTGGACTTGCCCGCACCGTTGGGCCCGAGCAGTCCGAAGATCTCGCCGCGCCGGACATCGAGGCAGACCCCGTCGGTGGCGCGCACCTCGGGAGTGGCGGCGCGGCCGCGTCGGCCGCGGACGGCGGGGTAGGTCCTGACCAGATCACGCACCGCGCACACGGACTGTGCCTGCGCCGCGCCCGTAGCCTGTGCTGTGCCCGTACTCACGAGGAATGAGACTACGGGGTCGGATGCCCCGTATTGCGTCCGGGGCAGGGCAGCGCCGCCCTGCTCACTCCCCGGCGGGAGCGTGCTCGGTGGCGGCCCGTACGTCGATCTCGCGCCAGAACCCCGCCCGGATGGCATAGCGGTCGTGCTCGTCGATCTGGTCGTCCTTGTGCGCGAGCAGCCCGAAGCGGGCCGCGTATCGCAGCAGTTCGCCGTCGATGCGGTGCGGGACGCGGGGGTACATCGTGGACAGCTTCTGCAGGTGGGCGGCCTCCGGCAGCCGTTCCATCCAGCGCCGGGCGAAGACCTGACCGACCTCGAAGGGGTCACCGCCGACGGTGGTGATGTCCTCCTCCCGGTCGGCCCAGCGCTGTTCGGCGCTGGTGAGCTGGGCCAGGGTCGGCAGGGACGCGGTCTCGGCGGGCTCGCCGAGGGGCCCGCCGCGTTCGAGCCAGCCCTTGTCGGAGGACCAGCGCAGTGTCGCGTTGGGGGCCGGCGTCTGCACGGTGTGCTGGGCCGCCTGCGGACCGGGGGCGCGCAGGCTCGCCAGGTCCTTGGGGGTGGGGACGCCCTTGTGGCCGGGGGCGGGGTGGGCCTGCGGGGCGGCCTCGCCGTCCGGCGCGTCGGCCCCGCCACGGGCCGCGGCGGCCTGGGCCTCCGATGCCCGCTCGGCGGACGCGGCGAGGGCGGCCTCGGGAAGCGGCGCGGACAGGATCGCGGCGATCTCGGGGCGTGGGACGGGCGGCGGCGCGCACACTCCTCCGGTCTCCTTTGCCCGTACGGCCTTGGTGATCCAGGCCCGGTCGAGCACCCGCCGCTCGTCGGCCTCGGCGACCAGGTCCTCGGACTGGTTGTAGTCGCCGTCGGCGGCCTGGACGGCCCAGAGGTGGACGGCGACGCCGTGTTCCTTGGCGGACATGAGACCGGGCAGCAGATCGCCGTCGCCGGTCACGAGCACCACGTCGGAGCAGGCCCTGTTCCTGGCCAGCTCGGTCAGCTCGGCGTGCATGGCGGCGTCGACGCCCTTCTGCGCCCACCGTCCGTCACTGCGGGTGAGGGCTCCGAGTCGCACGGTCACGCGCGGCATGACCCGCAGCCTGCGGTGCTCGGGCTGGGGGACGCGGTCGGGGGCGCCGTCGAACCAGTAGATGCGCAGCAGCGGCTGTTCCGTATCGGCCTCGGCGCGCTCGCGCAGGCCCTGGATCAGGGCCGCGTGGTCGACGGTGATGCGGGAACGGGCGGGCTCTCCGGCCAGCAGACTCGCGGCTGCGCCCAGCAAGTAGCCGGCGTCCACCAGGACGACGCAACGGTCCACGCGTTCCACCCTCTTCCGGTTCGGGAGTGGGGCAGCGGGACCGGACATGGGGGGAGGTCCGCCGACCCGGGGTTTGCTTACGCAGGGTTTCCTTCGAGTCTGCCCGACGGCAGGGAGGTTAAGGTCCGGAACTCGATCATCGGCGTGGCGGATCCGGCAGCCGCGCATGATACCGCGCCTACTACGCTCGGTAATGATCCAACATGCGGCCTATACGGTGATATGTGAGTCTGACAGCGGTTCTGGACCCCCAGATCTCCCACAGGAGGCATGACGATGGCGAAGAACAAGAACCGCAAGCAGGGCAGCCAGCACGACCGCGCGTCCGCAGCGGAGCGCGGCGCGGACGAGGCCAAGTCCTCGGCGTACGAGTCGCAGACCCAGCCGCAGTCGCAGGCTCAGGGCAGCCCCGCCGATGTCGCCCGCAAGCACCAGAAGCGCTTCGGACACAACTGACCGTCGCTCGCGGAGCCGACAGGCCGAGAGCCGACCTGCTGAATCAGTTCGCCTGGAAGGTCGCCTTCGATGTCCTGTCCGAACTCCTCGGCTGCCCCGACGGCATAGGGACCC
>NZ_JBEXYB010000046.1:0-54658 GCF_040630715.1 Streptomyces sp. NPDC005752
ACGTGCGTAACGCAGACTTCGTTCCCCCCACACCGCGCCCGGACACGCGCCGGAGGCCCATGTCCGTGGTCGCGGCTCCGGAACTCGTCCCGCCCTTTGCCGTCTCGCTGGCTCAGGCTTCGTCGCTGTCAGCCTGGTCCTCTTCGCTGTGCCGTTCCAGGACGCGTCCCTCACCTGGAGCAAGGCTTCCGAGAATGCGGTCCAGATCCTCCATCGAGGCGAACTCGACGACGATCTTTCCCTTCTTCTGCCCGAGATCGACCTTCACCCGCGTCTCGAATCGATCGGAAAGGCGCGAAGCGAGATCGGTCAGAGCCGGTGCGACGCGGCCACCGGCCCTAGGGCCCCTGGGCTTGGCGGAACTCGTGGGCTCGGATCCAAGCAGATTCACAATCTCCTCGACCGCACGTACCGACAGCCCTTCGGCCACGATGCGGTGAGCCAGCCGGTCCTGTTCATCGGAGTCGTCCACCGACAGCAAGGCCCTCGCATGCCCGGCCGACAGGACTCCTGCCGCGACCCGTCGCTGTACCGGCGGAGAGAGCCGCAGCAGACGGAGCGTGTTCGACACCTGCGGGCGGGACCGGCCGATCCGGTCCGCGAGCTGATCGTGGGTGCACTTGAAGTCCTTCAGCAACTGGTCGTACGCCGCCGCCTCCTCCAGGGGATTCAGCTGCGCCCTGTGAAGGTTCTCCAGGAGCGCGTCGAGAAGGAGCTTCTCGTCGTCCGTCGCACGGACGATGGCCGGGATGCGATCCAGACCGGCCTCGCCGCATGCCCTCCAGCGGCGCTCACCCATGATGAGCTCGTAACGGTCCTCGGCGACCTTGCGCACGACGACGGGCTGGAGGAGACCTACCTCCTTGATGGAGGTGACCAGCTCTGCCAGAGCATCTTCGTCGAAGACCTCACGGGGCTGCCGGGGGTTGGGCGTGATCGACGCGAGGGGAATCTCAGCGAAGTAGGCCCCTACAGAGTCGGTCTCCTCGGCAATGTGCTCCCGCTCTCCCAATGGAGAACTCGGCTCCGGCACCGAAGCGCCGGAGGGGAGCGCTGCCAACTTCGCCGCGGCCACCCCACGCTCGGCGGTCATTACGGGTGATACGCCCACCGCACTCGTCCCGGACGCTGGACTCGGGACCTGCTTCTCCTGCGGAGCTGCAGGGATCAGTGCACCGAGTCCACGCCCCAGCCCTCTACGACGCTCGCTCACTGCATGCCCTCCGAATGACTCTGCTGACTGTTCTGAACGCCCGGACGGGCAACCTCGCTCGAGGGGGCGTGCTGGCCCTCGTAGTGCACTCCGACGCCTCTCAGCGCGATCTCACGCGCCGCCTCGAGGTAGGAGAGGGAACCACTGGAGCCCGGATCGTACGTCAGGACGGTCTGCCCGTAGCTCGGCGCCTCCGAGATGCGCACAGACCGCGGAATGCTGGTCCGCAACACCTCCTTACCGAAGTGAGTGCGCACCTCCTCGGCGACCTGTGAGGCGAGCCTGGTCCTGCCGTCGTACATGGTGAGCAGGATCGTCGACACGTGAAGATCCGGATTCAGATGCCCCCGGACCAGGTCGACGTTCCGAAGCAGCTGACCGAGGCCTTCCAGTGCGTAGTACTCACACTGAATCGGGATGAGCACCTCTGCACCGGCCACAAGCGCGTTGACCGTCAGCAGGCCGAGCGAAGGCGGGCAGTCGATAAGGATGTAGTCCAGCGGCTGGTCATATGCCTGGATGGCCCGCTGCAACCGGCTCTCCCGCGCGACCAGCGACACCAGCTCGATCTCCGCACCGGCAAGATCGATGGTCGCCGGCGCGCAGAAAAGACCTTCGACGTCCGGGACGGGCTGAACCACTTCGGAGAGCGGCATGCTCTCCACCAGAACGTCGTAGATCGAGGGGACCTCTGCGTGATGGTCGATCCCCAGAGCCGTGGAGGCGTTCCCCTGCGGATCGAGGTCCACCACCAGCACGCGTGCACCATGCAGTGCGAGCGACGCGGCGAGATTCACCGTCGACGTCGTCTTGCCCACGCCGCCCTTCTGGTTGGCCACGACCATGACGCGTGTCCGGTCTGGTCGCGGCAACCCCTCGCCGGCACGGCCAAGGGCCTCAACCGCCAGCTGAGCGGCACGACCGATAGGTGTGTCGTCCATCGGTGGTGGTGTTTCACGTGAAACACCATCCCCCATGGACTCAGTACGGGGACCGGGGACCGGATCGGTCATCGGTCCCGCGATGTTGGCGTCGGACCGCAAGGATTCACTCTCCTCGACTTCAGGCTCGCAATGAACAGAGCCTGCCATGCTTTCGGGGTCGCGAACCAGCGAGGCCGACTGTTCTGTGGATGAATCCGGTTCTGTGGGCAACTTCGTAGCCCGCACGGGCTTGCGGTCGCGCGGCGTGGCAGCCACACGACCGCGGCCGATGATTCCCTGCAGCAGAGAGCGACGTTTCACGTGAAACACGATGCCTTCGCAGCCCAGCAGGGTGCTCCCGACACTCCGCAGGCGGCGCATATGGCTGCATGTGAGGAGCATCGGCTTAGACGCCCACAACTGCACCTCTGTGCGACAAAAGGGCAGCCGAGGCCCTCACATCGCCGACGACTATCGCCGCCTGCGCGCCCGGCCCACCCTGGCGGCCTTCGCCCGCTTTGCGGCGAACCTCACACCGCCCGGGCTCTCTCCGACCACCACACGCACCACAGTGGACGCAGGATCGACCAGCCCCTCACCGACGTGCAGCACCTCAGTTTCGACCACTCCGAGCTTGCTCAGGGCGGCACGAGCTCCCTGAATCTCTTCCTCAGCGGTGCCACCCTTGAGAGCGAGCATCTCGCCGTACGGGCGGAGCAGAGGCACCCCCCATCCGGCGAGCCGGTCGAGCGGGGCAACTGCTCGGGCTGTCACCACATGAACGGGCTGAAGTGTCCCGAGCACCTCTTCGGCCCGTCCGCGGACGACGGTCACATGGTCCAGTCCCAGCAGTTCGACGACTTCCTGGAGAAAGTTCGTGCGCCGCAGCAGCGGCTCGAGCAACGTGATCTTCAAGTCGGGCCGTACCAACGCCAGGGGAATACCGGGAAGCCCCGCCCCCGACCCCACATCGCACACGGTCACGCCTTCGGGAACCACCTCGGAGAGCACCGCGCAGTTCAGCAGGTGTCGTTCCCACAGGCGGGGCACCTCGCGAGGACCGATCAGTCCACGCTTGACGCCCGCGTCCGCGAGCAGCTCCGCATACCTGACAGCCTCCGGAAAGAACTCACCGAATA
The DNA here is from genome assembly GCF_040630715.1 of Streptomyces sp. NPDC005752. Lineage (NCBI taxonomy): Bacteria > Bacillati > Actinomycetota > Actinomycetes > Kitasatosporales > Streptomycetaceae > Streptomyces > Streptomyces sp. NPDC005752. The sequence continues at coordinate 3,276 of NZ_JBEXYB010000046.1, forward strand.
CCGCCTGCGCCTCCTGGGGCGCCTGAGGGAGCTCTGCTTCCTCCGTCACGGGGACCGTCCTTCCGTACCGCATTAGCACGCTGACTATCAGGCTGACAAAGATCGGCCCCGCCTGCGAACAGACGGGGCCGACAGTACAAGGATCAGGTCAGGCCGGGAGTACGACGACGAAGCGCTGCGGCTCCTCGCCCTCGGACTCACTGCGCAGACCCGCTGCCGCGATCGCGTCGTGCACGACCTTGCGCTCGAAGGGCGTCATCGGCTCCAGCTTCACCGGCTCGCCGGAGCTCTTGACCTCGTCGGCGGCCTTGGCCCCAAGAGCCGCGAGAACCTCACGCTTCTTGGCACGGAACCCGCCGATGTCCAGCATCAGACGGCTACGGTCACCGGTCTCACGGTTGACTGCCAGACGCGTCAGTTCCTGGAGCGCCTCCAGCACCTCACCGTCGCGTCCCACGAGCTTCTGCAGGTCACGCGCCGACTCGCTGATGATCGAGACCGCGGCCCGGTCCGCCTCCACGTCCATGTCGATGTCGCCGTCGAGGTCGGCGATGTCGAGCAGGCCTTCGAGGTAGTCAGCCGCGATCTCCCCCTCCTGCTCGAGGCGGGTCAGAGTGTCGCTGCCCTCAGCGGCCGTGGTGGTGGTGCCTTCCGTCACGGATGGACTCCTTCTTACTTCTTGGACGGGTGCTTGGGCCGCTGCGGGCCCTTGCGCTGTCCGGACTTGGCTTGGCGTGAGGAGCCGGATGCGGCGGGCTTGTCCGCCGGCTTCGGCGTATCGTCCTGCTTTTCCAGCGAGGTCTTGGATTCCGAGCCGGTGGAGTCGGAACCCTTCGACGTCCCGGGATGCGTAGCAGCGGTGTGGCGCTTCGACTTGGTCTGGCGCTTGGGCTGCTGCCGCTTGGCCGCAGCACCGCCCTCGGCCTCCAGGACGGCGGCTTCGCTCTTCGCGACGGTCCCGTCCTCCTGAGCCGCGAGACCCAGCTTGCTCAGACCGGTGATGAACTTGCGCTCGATGTCGTTGCGGTCGGTTCCCTTGGCAACGATTCGCTTGACGGTGTTACGCCGCGTCCTGCCACGAACCTCGCCGTGCGAGGTGACGCTCTTGAGGACACGGCCCAGGTACTGGTCCTGCGCCTTGCTGCCGGGCGTCGGGTTCTGGTTGATCACATACATCTGCTGACCCATGGTCCAGACGTTCGTGGTCAGCCAGTACACGAGGACACCGACGGGGAAGTTGATACCCATGACGGCGAAGATGACCGGGAAGATGTACATCAGCATCTTCTGCTGCTGCATGTACGGGGTCTTGACCGTCAGGTCGACGTTCTTCGTCATCAGCTGGCGCTGCGTGAAGAACTGGGACGCGGACATCATCACGATCATGATCGCGGTCACGACACGGACGTCGGTCAGCGAGGCGCCGAGCGCCTGGACCTTCTCTTCGCTGTCCATGAACTTCGCGGCCAGCGGGGCACCGAAGATGTGTGCCTGACGAGCGCTGTCCAGCAGAGGCTGGTCGATGACACCGATCGTCTTGCCCGAGGCGATGGCCGAGAGCACGTGGTACAGGGCGAAGAAGAACGGGGACTGCGCCAGGATGGGGAGGCACGAGGAGAGCGGGTTGGTGCCCGTCTCCTTGTACAGCTTCATCATCTCTTCGGACTGACGCTGTTTGTCGTTCTTGTAGCGCTCCTGGATCGCCTTCATCTTCGGCTGGAGCACCTGCATGTTCCGGGTGGACTTGATCTGCTTCACGAAAAGCGGGATCAGGCAGATCCGGATCAGGACCACCAGGGACACGATGGACAGGCCCCAGGCCCACCCCGTGTCATCGCCGAAGAGCGCTCCGTACAGCTTGTGGAACTGAACGATGACCCACGAAACGGGCGTGGTGATAAAGCTGAACAGACTGGCAATCGTGTCCACTAATCAGGCTCCTTGAGCTTTGGGCGAGGTCTCTGTGGCCGGGCTCAGGGGTTCGGAGACCGACCCCCCGGAAGGCACATCGGCGGCGGAGTCCCCGCCCTTGCCGCCACGCACACAGTTGCGCAGCATTTCGTGCCAACGCGGACGTTTGCGTGGCGGTACGTAATCCACGCCGCCGGGTGACCACGGATTGCAACGCAGGATGCGCCATGCGGTCAGCGCTGTTCCCTTGATCGCACCGTGCCGGTCGATCGCCGTATATCCATAGTGGGAACACGACGGGTAGTAACGGCAGACAGGCCCGAGGAGCGGGCTGATCGTCCACTGATACAGCTTGATCAGAGCCAGCAGCGGGTACTTCATCGCGCGCCCCCTCCCAGCAGCCGCTGTAGAGCGGCGTCCAGGTCTCGGGCCAGCTGTGCATGGTCGGCGTCACCCGATCCGGGCAGCGCTCGTACGACAACAAGGCTACCGGGGGGCAGCTGAGCAAGCCGATCGCGGACCAGATGGCGAAGCTTCCGCTTCACCGAGGTGCGAACGACCGCTCCACCCACTGCTTTGCTGACAACGAAACCCGCACGTGGCGGGGGAGTACTCTCCCCTGTCACGTGCGGGTCCGTAACACCGCTGCGTAGATGAACGACGAGTAGCGGGCGTCCGGCCCGGCGTCCCCGGCGTACAGCGGCCGCGAAGTCCTCGCGCCGCCTCAGCCGATTCTCGGTAGGCAGCACGTCATGACCTGACCGCGATCAGGCGGACAGGTTGGCGCGACCCTTGCCACGGCGGTTCGCGAGAATCGCGCGGCCGGCACGGGTACGCATACGCAGTCGGAAGCCATGGGTCTTGGCGCGACGACGATTGTTCGGCTGGAAGGTGCGCTTGCTCACTCGGGGGCTCCAGAAATGATTCGTGTGTTGGCGGGACATCGCCTGGCTGTCACCGTGCGCCCACGAGGAACTCGCGTAAACGCCTTAGTGCACCGCTTCACAATCACTGATCGTGATCTTTGCCCATCGGAGGCAGGCGGCAGCAGCCATCGACAACTCGACCTGGTCACGGTACGCGCGGCTGCGCCATCCGGTCAAACCAGCTTCGCACGACCCGCTTCTGTACACAGCCTGTGGACAACGACTTGAACCGTGTGGGTCCGCCTGACTACCGTGGCTGAACTCCGGTTCCTTTCCTTCCCACCTGCCGGGCCTCACCCGACCCGACCCATCCCGTCCCGAGAAGCACACATTCGTGGGACATGCGAGAGAGCGTGCCTTGTGGCTGACGTACCTGCCGATCTTGCCGCAGTGTGGCCACGAGTGCTGGAACAACTCCTCGGGGAGGGCCAGCAGGGCATCGAGCCGAAGGACAAGCAGTGGATCGAGCGCTGCCAGCCCCTCGCGCTCGTCGCTGACACAGCGCTGCTGGCCGTACCCAACGAGTGGGGCAAGCGGGTCCTCGAGGGTCGGCTCGCACCGCTGATCAGCGAGACGCTCACCCGCGTGTGCGGTCGTCCGATCCGGATCGCGATCACCGTCGACGACTCCGCGGGGGAGCCACCCGCTCCTCCCGCACCCCCGATGCACCAGCCCCACCAAGGGCAGCAGTCCCATCGCTACCAGGGTCCGCAGCACGACGAACCCTCGCGCGGCGACGGGTACGACGACTACGGCTCCAGGCCCTCCGACGACGGCATGCCCACCGCTCGACCGGCGTACCCGGGCTACCAGCAGCACCGCCCCGAGCCCGGCGCCTGGCCGCGCACCCAGGAGGACCTCTCCTGGCAGCCCCGCCACGGCGGGTACCAGGACCGTGATCCGTACGCGAGCCCCCGCCCCCAGCAGCCGCAGCACGACTACCGCGCGCAGCCGCCGGAGCACCAGGGTTACGAACAGCAACGGGACCGCCACGATCTGCAGGACCAGCCTCCCCAGCACCGCCAAGGCGGCCACGGGACCGGCCGGGCCGGCGGCCCCATGGGCACGCAGTCCGCGCCTCCGCCGGGAACCGGTGAGCCGCACGCCCGGCTGAACCCGAAGTACCTCTTCGACACGTTCGTGATCGGGGCGTCCAACCGCTTCGCACACGCGGCGGCGGTCGCCGTCGCCGAGGCCCCCGCGAAGGCGTACAACCCCCTCTTCATCTATGGGGAGTCGGGGCTCGGCAAGACCCATTTGCTGCACGCCATCGGGCATTACGCGCGAAGCCTCTATCCGGGCACCCGGGTGCGTTACGTGAGCTCCGAGGAGTTCACCAACGAGTTCATCAACTCGATCCGCGACGGCAAGGGCGACACCTTCCGCAAGCGCTACCGGGACGTGGACATCCTGCTGGTCGACGACATCCAGTTCCTGGCGAGCAAGGAGTCGACGCAGGAGGAGTTCTTCCACACCTTCAACACGCTCCACAACGCCAACAAGCAGATCGTGCTGTCCTCGGACCGCCCTCCCAAGCAGCTGGTGACCCTCGAGGACCGGCTGCGGAACCGGTTCGAGTGGGGGCTCACCACAGACGTGCAGCCCCCGGAGCTGGAGACGCGTATCGCTATCCTGCGCAAGAAGGCCGTGCAGGAGCAGCTCAACGCCCCGCCGGAGGTGCTGGAGTTCATCGCGTCCCGCATCTCGCGCAACATCCGCGAGCTGGAGGGCGCTCTCATCCGCGTGACCGCCTTCGCGAGCCTGAACCGCCAGCCGGTGGATCTGGGTCTGACCGAGATCGTGCTCAAGGACCTGATCCCCGGCGGCGAGGACTCGGCCCCGGAGATCACCGCGCCGGCCATCATGGCGGCGACCGCGGACTACTTCGGTCTCACCGTGGAGGATCTCTGCGGGTCCTCCCGCAGCCGAGTCCTCGTGACCGCTCGCCAGATCGCGATGTATCTGTGCCGCGAACTGACGGATCTGTCCCTGCCCAAGATCGGCGCCCAGTTCGGCGGGCGCGACCACACCACGGTGATGCACGCCGACCGGAAGATCCGTGCCCTCATGGCGGAGCGGCGCTCGATCTACAACCAGGTCACCGAGCTCACCAACCGCATCAAGAACGGCTGACAGGCCGGAACACCCGGCCACACCGCGCACCCAGGGGCGCCCCGCGAGGACCGCACGACGTCCTCCCGGGGCGCCTTTGGCGTGCCAGGGGACCTCGCGGCTGTCGTCAGAAGACATCCGTGGGGCTCCGAGAGTGCTTCTGCCGCCACCACGGGTGGTCCGGGAAGGCCGCCAAGGCCGCTTCGAGGACCCGTTCATGCCCGGGCCCGCGGCCTGAGCGACGGCTGCGCACCTATGAAGTGTTCGAATACGGTCCGCAGGGGGCTCTTCTCCACAGAAGAGCGGGAAATCCGGCGTCCACAGCCTGGGGACTGGGAAGTTGTCCAGATTGCGTCCACAGGGCCTGCAGCCGATACTCCATCAGGCCAGGTCAGGAGCCTGGGGATTTGTGGTCAACCGTGATCCACAGCCTGTGGACAGAAATTTCGTCCACAGGACCTCGATGATGTTGTCCACCGACGGCCCACAGGCGAGCCCTCGTTGTCCCCAGCTTCTCCACACCCCTGTCCACTGTTCGGCAACCCAACACCCGCTTTCACTGCCGAGAGTGAAAGGCGTCACACGAGGAAGCCCGGTTGGGCTGTGGGGAACGTGGGTAAAGCTGGGGACAGCCCTGGGGAGAAGTCACCCCGCCCTGTGCATCGGGTGTGCAGAACTTTCGTGTGTCCACAGAAACGCCTGGTTTTCCACCGGTGTCACCCACAGGGTCGGTGGACAAAAAACAGCCTCTGAGCTGCGAAAATGGCGTTATCCACGGTTTCCACAGGGCCTACTACTACTACCACTCAGAGTTAGCCAGGAATCCGCTTCGAAGTGGGGCCTGTGCACAACTCGAGCGGCGACCTCGGCGAACCTCTCGGCGCGACTTGACCCCGAGCAGCAACGAGTGTCGGTGCCGTACGTCAGACTGGACCCCGGTGGTTCCCCAGCCCCTCGGCAGGGAGCCCCGGTCAACCGACGAAGGCCAGTAGGGCGAGCGAGCAAAAGCAGGAGGCGGTTCCGGTGAAGATCCGGGTGGAGCGCGATGTACTCGCGGAGGCGGTGGCCTGGGTGGCCCGCAGCCTCCCGGCCCGTCCGCCGGCGCCCGTTCTTGCGGGCCTTCTGCTGAAGGCTGAGGACGGCGCCCTCAGCTTCTCGAGCTTCGACTACGAGGTCTCGGCCAAGGTCTCGGTGGACGCGGAGATCGAGGAGGACGGCACGGTGCTCGTCTCCGGCCGACTGCTCGCAGACATCTGCCGTGCCCTGCCGAACCGTCCGGTGGAGATCTCCACAGACGGTGTGCGGGCCACGGTGGTCTGCGGCTCCTCGCGGTTCACACTCCACACCCTGCCTGTGGAGGAGTACCCGGCACTTCCGCAGATGCCGACGGCCACGGGCACCGTCCCCGGTGAGATCTTCGCCTCCGCGGCGGCCCAGGTCGCCATCGCGGCCGGCCGCGACGACACCCTGCCCGTCCTGACCGGCGTCCGGATCGAGATCGAGGGCGACACCGTCACCCTCGCCTCGACCGACCGCTACCGCTTCGCGGTCCGTGAGTTCCTCTGGAAGCCGGAGAACCCCGATGCGTCGGCCGTGGCCCTGGTGCCCGCCAAGACGCTCCTGGACACCGCCAAGGCACTGACCAGCGGCGACACCGTGACGCTGGCGCTGTCCGGGTCGGGGGCCGGCGAAGGACTGATCGGATTCGAGGGCGCGGGCCGGCGTACGACCACGCGGCTGCTCGAGGGCGATCTGCCGAAGTACCGGACGCTCTTCCCCACCGAGTTCAACTCGGTGGCGGTCATCGAGACCGCCCCGTTCGTCGAGGCCGTCAAGCGTGTGGCCCTCGTCGCCGAGCGCAACACCCCGGTGCGGCTCAGCTTCGAGCAGGGCGTGCTGATCCTGGAGGCCGGTTCCAGCGACGACGCACAGGCTGTGGAGCGTGTCGACGCCGTGCTGGAGGGCGACGACATCTCGATCGCCTTCAACCCGACCTTCCTGCTGGACGGGCTCAGCGCGATCGACTCCCCGGTCGCCCAGCTCTCCTTCACGACGTCGACCAAGCCGGCGCTGCTCAGCGGCCGCCCGGCTGTCGACGCCGAGGCGAACGACGCGTACAAGTACCTGATCATGCCGGTCCGCCTCTCCGGCTGATCCGGCGGTCGTTCCTGTCATGGCAGTCTCCGGCGGGCAGGCTCAGCGCAGAGCGGGCCCACCGTGCTGCACCCCGCCGTGCTGTCCCGGCCGGGCGTAGGCTCGGTCCTGGGTACGAATCGGCACAACGCTTAAGGAATCTCTGATGGAGCTCGGTCTCGTCGGCCTCGGCAAGATGGGCGGCAACATGCGCGAGCGCATCCGCCGCGCAGGGCACACGGTCATCGGTTACGACCGCAACCCGGACGTCGCCGATGTCCACAGCCTCGAAGAGCTTGTGGGCAAGCTCAAGGGCCCGCGCGTCGTGTGGGTGATGGTCCCGGCCGGTGCCGCGACCCAGTCGACCATCGACGAGCTGGCCGACCTGCTCTCTCCGGGCGACGTCGTCGTGGACGGCGGCAACTCGCGCTGGACCGACGACGAGAAGCACGCCGTCGAGCTGGGGATCAAGGACATCGGCTTCGTCGACTGCGGCGTCTCCGGTGGTGTCTGGGGCCTGGAGAACGGCTACGCCCTGATGTACGGCGGTACGGAGGAGAACGTCGCCAAGGTCCAGCCGGTCTTCGACGCACTGAAGCCCGAGGGCGACTTCGGTTCCGTCCACGCGGGCAAGGTCGGTGCCGGCCACTTCGCCAAGATGGTCCACAACGGCATCGAGTACGCCATGATGCAGGCCTACGCCGAGGGCTGGGAGCTCCTGGAGAAGGTCGACTCGGTCACGGACGTGCGCGAGGTCTTCCGCTCCTGGCAGGAGGGCACGGTCATCCGTTCCTGGCTGCTCGACCTGGCGGTCAACGCGCTGGACGACGACGAGCACCTGGACCAGCTCCGTGGCTTCGCCGCGGACTCCGGCGAGGGCCGGTGGACGGTCGAGGCCGCCATCGACAACGCGGTGCCGCTGCCCGCGATCACCGCGTCCCTGTTCGCGCGCTTCGCCTCGCGTCAGGACGACTCGCCGCAGATGAAGATGATCGCCGCGCTGCGCAACCAGTTCGGCGGCCACGCGGTGGAGAACAAGAAGTAGCCGTCGGCAGCAGGCGGCAGCAGCACACAGCAGAGCAGTCGGAAAGGTCCGCGACCATGCACGTCACGCATCTCTCGCTGGCCGACTTCCGTTCGTACGCCCGGGTCGAGGTGCCTCTCGATCCGGGCGTCACCGCGTTCGTGGGGCCCAACGGCCAGGGCAAGACCAACCTGGTGGAGGCTGTCGGTTATCTCGCCACGCTCGGCAGCCACCGGGTGTCCTCCGACGCGCCCCTGGTCCGGATGGGTGCGGAGCGCGCCGTCGTGCGTGCCGCGGTCACCCAGGGCGAGCGCTCCCAGCTGATCGAGCTCGAACTCAATCCGGGCCGTGCCAATCGAGCACGGATCAACAGGTCCTCGCAGGTCAGACCGCGTGACGTCCTGGGGATAGTTCGGACGGTGCTTTTCGCTCCCGAGGACCTGGCCCTGGTGAAGGGCGATCCCGGCGAGCGGCGGCGCTTTCTGGACGAGCTGATCACGGCCCGCTCCCCCCGGATGGCCGGAGTCCGCTCCGACTACGAACGGGTGCTGAAGCAGCGCAACACCCTGCTGAAGTCCGCGGCCATGGCCCGCAGGCACGGAGGCAGGTCGATGGACCTGTCCACGCTCGACGTCTGGGACCAGCACCTGGGCCGGGTGGGGGCGGAACTGCTGGCCCAGCGGCTGGACCTGATCGCGACCCTGCAGCCGCTGGCGGACAAGGCGTACGGTGACGTAGCCCCTGGCGGTGGACCCGTGACGCTGGAGTACCGCAGCTCGGTCGGCGCCGACGTGGAGCCCGCGCGAACCCGCGAGGAGCTGTACGAGCAGGTGATGGCGGCCCTGGCCGAGGCGCGCAAGCAGGAGATCGAGCGTGGTGTGACCCTGGTCGGCCCGCACCGTGACGACCTGGTGCTGGGACTGCGCGGAATGCCGGCGAAGGGGTACGCGAGCCACGGCGAGTCCTGGTCGTACGCCCTGGCGCTGCGGCTGGCCTCGTACGATCTGCTCCGCACCGAGGGCAACGAGCCGGTGCTGGTGCTCGACGACGTGTTCGCCGAGCTGGACGCGCGCCGTCGTGAGCGTCTGGCGGAGCTCGTGGCACCCGGGGAACAGGTACTGGTGACTGCCGCTGTGGACGACGACGTACCGGGAGTGCTGGCCGGGGCGCGGTACGCGGTGTCCGCGGGGGCGGTGGAGCGGCTGTGAGCGGTCCGGACGAGCAGGGCGAACCCACGCAGGGCACGGCGAAGCAGCCCGAGGTGTCGGGCGTCGATCTGGCGCGCGTGGCCCTTCGCGCGGCGAAGGAGCAGGCCCGTGCCCGGGGCGCGGCGGCGCAGCAGAAGAATCAGGCGAGGCGGGGCGGCGGCCTGCGGTCCGGCGCCCGGTCCGACGGCCGTGATCCGCTGGCTCTGGGATCGGCGATCAACCGGCTCATCACGGAGCGGGGCTGGGAGACTCCGGCGGCAGTCGGCGGCGTGATGGGGCGCTGGCCGCAGATCGTCGGGGGCGATCTCGCCAATCACTGCGTGCCGGTGCGCTACGACGAGGATCCGGCCGAGCGGGTTCTGACCGTGCAGTGCGATTCGACGGCGTGGGCGACGCAGCTCCGGCTGCTGGCGCCGCAGCTGGTGGCCCGGCTGAACACGGACCTGGGCCAGGGCACCGTGCGGATGATCAGAGTGCTCGGTCCGGGGGGTCCGCAGCGCAGATTCGGCCCACTCCGTGCTCCGGGGAGCAAGGGGCCCGGCGACACCTACGGCTGAGCTGGGATCTCGGTTTCCGGAGCCTTTGGTTCCCGGCCCGCGACGAGACGGCCCGAGGGGTGGATGATCCGCTTCTGTGCCGGTTCATCCGCAGCCCGGTGTTTCCGGTATGTGCTGCTGTGTGCTGATTCAGGTCGCCCGAAGAGCGTGGGGCGTCCCTCACCGTAGCGGGAGGTTGACAGCCCGAAGCGCGCAATGCCCTCGTGAGCCTCCCGGGGCCCCTTCCTGAATATGGGGAGTCGTCAGCCGCTCATTCAGGGCGGCACATGCGTACTCAGGCACCGGCAAACCCCCATTCATGTCAGCGCTACCGGTAGACTGATGGACAATCCCGCTTCCTCGCGGGAGTCGTCGATACAAGCCGAACGACGCAGCCGCTCCCGCCTGCCGGAGAACGGCCTGTGCTGTGCCAGAAAGGGCGCTTCGTGGCCGATTCCGGCAACCCCAACGAGAACATCCCGTCCACAGCCGGTGAGCCCGGCGAGGTCACCGCGTCGTACGACGCCAGCGCGATCACCGTGCTGGAAGGCCTGGACGCGGTCCGCAAGCGACCCGGTATGTACATCGGGTCGACCGGTGAGCGCGGTCTCCACCACCTCGTGCAAGAGGTTGTCGACAACTCGGTCGACGAGGCCATGGCCGGGCACGCGGACACCATCGACGTCACGATCCTCGCGGACGGCGGGGTGCGCGTCGTGGACAACGGCCGCGGCATCCCGGTCGGCATCGTGCCGTCCGAGGGCAAGCCGGCCGTCGAGGTCGTCCTCACCGTGCTGCACGCCGGCGGCAAGTTCGGCGGCGGCGGCTACGCCGTATCCGGTGGTCTGCACGGCGTCGGCGTGTCCGTCGTCAATGCCCTGTCCACGCGGGTCGCCGTGGAGGTCAAGACGGACGGCTACCGCTGGACCCAGGACTACAAACTCGGTGTCCCGACCGCTCCACTGGCCCGTCACGAGGCCACGGAGGAGTCAGGGACGACCGTCACCTTCTGGGCCGACGGAGACGTCTTCGAGACCACCGAGTACTCCTTCGAGACCCTCTCGCGCCGCTTCCAGGAGATGGCGTTCCTCAACAAGGGACTCACCCTCAAGCTGACCGACGAGCGCGAGGCGGCGAAGGCCACGGCCGGCGCGGACAGCGCCGAGGCCGTCGACGTCCCCGAGGAAGAGGCGACCCGGACGGTCACGTACCACTACGAGGACGGCATCGTCGACTTCGTCAAGTACCTCAACTCCCGCAAGGGCGACCTCATTCACCAGTCGGTGATCGACATCGAGGCCGAGGACAAGGATCGACTCCTCTCGGCCGAGATCGCCATGCAGTGGAACACGCAGTACACCGAGGGTGTCTACTCCTTCGCCAACGCGATCCACACGCACGAGGGCGGTACGCACGAGGAGGGTTTCCGCGCGGCGCTGACCTCGCTGGTCAACCGCTATGCGCGCGACAAGAAGCTGCTGCGCGAGAAGGACGACAACCTCACGGGTGAGGACGTCCGCGAGGGCCTCACGGCGATCATCTCGGTCAAGCTGGGCGAGCCGCAGTTCGAGGGTCAGACGAAGACCAAGCTGGGCAACACCGAGGCGAAGACCTTCGTCCAGAAGGTCGTCCACGAGCAGTTGACGGACTGGTTCGACCGGAACCCCAACGAGGCCGCCGACATCATCCGCAAGGGCATCGCGGCCTCCACGGCCCGGGTCGCGGCGCGCAAGGCCCGTGACCTGACCCGGCGCAAGGGGCTCCTGGAGAGCGCCTCGCTGCCCGGCAAGCTCAGCGACTGCCAGTCGAACGACCCGACGAAGTGCGAGATCTTCATCGTCGAGGGTGACTCCGCCGGTGGTTCGGCGAAGTCCGGCCGTAACCCGATGTACCAGGCCATCCTGCCGATCCGAGGCAAGATCCTGAACGTCGAGAAGGCCCGCATCGACAAGATCCTGCAGAACACCGAGGTCCAGGCGCTGATCTCGGCCTTCGGTACCGGGGTCCACGAGGACTTCGACATCGAGAAGCTCCGCTATCACAAGATCATTCTGATGGCGGACGCCGACGTCGACGGCCAGCACATCAACACCCTGCTGCTCACCTTCCTGTTCCGCTTCATGCGTCCGCTGGTCGAGTCCGGGCACGTCTACCTCTCGCGCCCGCCGCTCTACAAGATCAAGTGGGGCCGGGACGACTTCGAGTACGCGTACTCGGATCGTGAGCGCGACGCACTGGTGGCGCTCGGCAAGCAGAACGGCAAGCGGATCAAGGAAGACTCGATCCAGCGATTCAAGGGTCTCGGTGAGATGAACGCCGAGGAGCTGCGCGTCACCACGATGGACATCGACCACCGTGTGCTGGGCCAGGTCACGCTGGACGACGCGGCTCAGGCCGACGACCTGTTCTCCGTGCTGATGGGCGAGGACGTCGAGGCGCGGCGCTCGTTCATCCAGCGCAACGCCAAGGACGTCCGCTTCCTCGACATCTGAGTCGGCCGTACAAGAAGGAGGGTCCGGCGATTGGGAGACGGACCCTCCAAGCCGCAGCTCGAAAGGACTTTGACCAGCAATGGCCGACGAGAACACCCCTGTGATGCCCGAAGAGGAGCCCGCCGTCCCGGGCGTGGGCATGCGTGTCGAGCCCGTCGGGCTCGAGACGGAGATGCAGCGCTCCTACCTCGACTACGCGATGTCCGTCATCGTGTCGCGTGCGCTGCCCGACGTTCGGGACGGTCTGAAGCCCGTCCACCGCCGCGTGCTGTACGCGATGTACGACGGTGGCTACCGGCCCGAGAAGGGCTTCTACAAGTGCGCCCGCGTCGTCGGTGACGTCATGGGTACGTACCACCCGCACGGCGACTCCTCGATCTACGACGCGCTCGTGCGACTGGCGCAGCACTGGTCGATGCGCATGCCGCTCGTGGACTCCAACGGCAACTTCGGTTCCCCGGGCAACGACCCGGCCGCCGCCATGCGGTACACCGAGTGCAAGATGATGCCGCTGTCCATGGAGATGGTCCGGGACATCGACGAGGAGACCGTCGACTTCAAGGACAACTACGACGGCCGCAACCAGGAGCCGGTCGTCCTGCCGGCCCGCTTCCCGAACCTGCTGATCAACGGCTCGGCGGGCATCGCGGTGGGCATGGCCACCAACATTCCGCCGCACAACCTGCGCGAGGTCGCCGCAGGTGCGCAGTGGTACCTGGAGAACCCGCAGGCCTCGCCCGAGGAGCTCCTGGACGCCCTGCTGGAGCGGATCAAGGGCCCGGACTTCCCGACGGGCGCGCTCGTCGTCGGCCGTAAGGGCATCGAGGAGGCGTACCGCACCGGACGTGGCTCCATCACGATGCGCGCGGTGGTGGCGGTCGAGGAGATCCAGGGCCGTCAGTGCCTGGTCGTCACGGAACTTCCGTACCAGACGAACCCTGACAACCTCGCGCAGAAGATCGCCGACCTGGTGAAGGACGGCAAGGTCGGCGGCATCGCGGACGTTCGGGACGAGACGTCCTCGCGCACGGGCCAGCGACTGGTCGTCGTGCTGAAGCGTGACGCGGTTGCCAAGGTCGTGCTGAACAACCTCTACAAGCACACCGATCTGCAGTCGAACTTCGGCGCGAACATGCTGGCGCTCGTCGACGGGGTGCCGCGCACGCTGTCGATCGACGCGTTTATCCGCCACTGGGTGACGCACCAGATCGAGGTCATCGTCCGGCGCACGAAGTTCCGGCTGCGCAAGGCCGAGGAGCGGGCGCACATCCTGCGCGGCCTGCTCAAGGCGCTGAACGCGATCGAAGAGGTCATCGCGCTCATCCGCCGCAGCAACACGGTCGAGATCGCGCGCGAGGGCCTGATGGGCCTGCTGGAGATCGACGAGATCCAGGCGAACGCGATCCTGGAGATGCAGCTGCGCCGCCTGGCCGCGCTTGAGCACCAGAAGATCACCGCAGAGCACGACGAGCTCCAGGCGAAGATCAACGAGTACAACGAGATCCTGGCCTCCCCCGCGAAGCAGCGGGAGATCGTCAGCGAGGAACTGGCCGCGATCGTCGACAAGTTCGGCGACGACCGGCGCTCCAAGCTGGTGCCCTTCGACGGTGACATGTCCATCGAGGACCTCATCGCCGAGGAGGACATCGTCGTCACCATCTCCCGTGGCGGCTACGTCAAGCGCACCAAGACGGACGACTACCGTTCGCAGAAGCGCGGCGGCAAGGGCGTGCGTGGCACGAAGCTCAGGGAAGACGACATCGTCGACCACTTCTTCGTGTCGACGACGCACCACTGGCTGCTGTTCTTCACCAACAAGGGCCGGGTCTACCGGGCCAAGGCGTACGAGCTGCCGGACGCCGGCCGGGACGCGCGTGGCCAGCATGTCGCGAACCTCCTGGCGTTCCAGCCGGACGAGCAGATCGCGCGGATCCTGGCGATCCGCGACTACGAGGCCGCGCCCTACCTGGTCCTGGCGACCAAGGGCGGTCTGGTGAAGAAGACCTCGCTCAAGGACTACGACTCGCCTCGCTCCGGAGGCGTCATCGCGATCAACCTCCGGGAGACGGAGAGCGGCGCGGACGACGAGCTGATCGGTGCGGAGCTGGTGTCGGCCGAGGACGATCTGCTGCTCATCAGCAGGAAGGCCCAGTCGATCAGGTTCACCGCGACGGACGACGCGCTGCGCCCCATGGGCCGTGCCACCTCCGGTGTGAAGGGCATGAGTTTCCGGGCGGGAGACGAACTGCTCTCGATGAATGTTGTCCGGCCCGGTACGTTCGTGTTCACTGCCACCGACGGCGGGTACGCGAAGCGGACCGCTGTCGACGAGTACCGCGTCCAGGGCCGCGGCGGTCTGGGCATCAAGGCGGCAAAGATCGTCGAGGACCGCGGGTCCCTCGTCGGCGCGCTGGTGGTGGAGGAGGCGGACGAGATCCTCGCCATCACGCTCGGCGGCGGCGTGATCCGAACGCGAGTCAATGAAGTCAGGGAGACGGGCCGTGACACCATGGGCGTCCAACTGATCAATCTGGGCAAGCGCGATGCCGTCGTCGGTATCGCACGCAACGCCGAGGCCGGTCGCGAGGCCGAAGAGGTCGACGGGACCGATGAGGCCGAAGGCGCCACGATCGAGGCCCATGCCGAGACCGTGGTCGAGGGCACAGCCGAGGGCACGGCGCCCTCGGCCGGGGAGCACGAGGAGTAGAACGTGAGTGGAGCCACGGGCGCCGGTTCGGCCGCTTCCGGAGCAGGCGCGAACGGCGTCCGTGGCTCTGCCACGGACTCCCAAGGGGGCACTGTGACGGACACTCGGGGACCTCAGCCGCAGTACGAGGGGTACGCGACCGGGCCGTTGCCCGGCGAGCGGGAGCCCGCATCGGGTCAGGCGGGGCCCTACCACCCGCCCCAGGCGTACCAGTCGCCTGCGGGCGGTACGCAGGGCGGAGGCACACAGGGCGGTGTACAGGGCGTCGGCGGCACGCAGGCGACCCGGCTGCCCCGTACAGGGGCGCGGACCACTCCGCGTACCCGCAAGGCGCGTCTGCGGGTGGCGAAGGCCGACCCGTGGTCGGTGATGAAGGTCAGCTTCCTGCTCTCCATCGCCCTCGGCATCTGCACGGTGGTCGCGGCCGCTGTCCTGTGGATGGTGATGGACGCGATGGGGGTCTTCTCCACCGTGGGCGGCACGATCAGTGAGGCCACCGGTTCCAACGAGAGCAACGGCTTCGATCTGCAGTCGTTCCTTTCGCTGCCCCGTGTACTCATCTTCACCTCGGTCATCGCGGTGATCGATGTGGTGCTGGCCACTGCGCTGGCCACGCTGGGCGCGTTCATCTACAACCTGTCGGCCGGCTTCGTGGGTGGCGTGGAGCTCACGCTCGCCGAGGACGAGTAGGACGCCGGGTATCGATTTTGGGACTGGCCCCGACGTGCGCTAATCTTCAGAAGTCAGCGCAGCAGCGCGGCGGGGCTATAGCTCAGTTGGTTAGAGCGCATCCCTGATAAGGATGAGGCCACAGGTTCAAATCCTGTTAGCCCCACCAGCACGAAGGCCCCCCACCGGTAACGGTGGGGGGCCTTCGGCGTGTACGGCTGACATCAATGACGGTCACGGAACCAGCCCCTGTGCCTTAAGCGTCGTGCGTGGTGCGCATGCTTCGTGAGGGAGGACTGTGGAAGGCGATCCGCCGTGGTGGGGAATCCTGGTGATCTCGGCCGGGGTGACAGTGGTCCTCGGGGCGATCTTTCTGACCGTGGTCGCCGCGGTGGCTTTCGGCGTGATCTGGGTGCGGGGCAGGCGTAGCCGCTGACCATCCGCTGGAAGGATCGGCCGGCGCCTGGATCTTCCAGGAGTTCGGCGAGCCTGCCCACCGCTTCCCGCTCGCTGTCTCCGACGGCGCGCGTGCAGACGTCCATGGGCGTGCTGATCCGGCTGACTTCCGGCTCGAGCCGGGAGATGCCGCCGGATCGGGGCGAGGCGAGCACCGATCGGCGTGAGGCCGGGCCTTGCACCGACCCCACGGGCCGATGCACGTCGGTCCGCCGGTACGGAACGGTGGGGTCCGCCCGGACAGGGGAGCGCACGGAAAAGGCCCCCGCCGGTGTGAACCGGACCAGGGGCCTGGGTGGCGTGCGCGACGCCCTCAGGGTGGCAGCGGGGCCGAGTCCCCGGCAGGTGTGGCGCTGTGAGCGGTGCGGGAACTGCTCGAGGCCTGAGCGGCGTCCGTGGTGTCTGCGGACAGCTGGCGGGTGGCCGGGGAGGAGCCGTGTGCCTCGGCGCGGATGCGCTGCTTCATCGTCGGTGGCAGTGCCCTGTCACGCGGAAGGGTCCATCGGACGGAGGGGGAGGGTGCGGTTGCCGGATTGGCGCCCGTGTGCTCGTGGCTCGTGACGGCCGGCTCCGCGGCCGAGGCCTGGGCGGTGGCGAGGCCCAGCGAAGCGAGAAGTGCGAAGAAGGCGGTGATGAAGGCGGTCCAGATGCTCTTGACCCTGAAGGTGCTCATGGCCCCTCGCTTTCAGGTGGTCCGGTTTGCTTACCTTTCCGATGATGTGGATCTGGCCCGTGGAAACCGGGACCGACGCCCCCGGTGCGCCGATCTTCTGATGAACACCACTCTTATGGTTCAACCGGCTCGGGGGAGCTGTTCCAGGGGTGACGGAAGGTCCCGGCGGGGGTGCGGAACGGGTGGCGGCAGGGTTCCGGGCAGGTCACCGATCGGTATCGGCCGGTGTGTATAGTCGGGCGCCAGAAGTCCCCTTACGTCAAGGAAAGACGAGGTCGCGCGGTGAAGAAGCTTCTCCTGGTCGCACTGGCCGCCATCGGCGGGCTCCTCGTGTACCGCCAGATCCAGGCGGATCGCGCCGAGCAGGATCTGTGGACGGAGGCGACCGACTCCGTGCCCGCAGGTTCAGGTGTGTGAGACGGAACAGTCTGCTAGAAGCCCCGACCGCCGAGCGGTCGGGGCTTTCTGCTATCCGGGCCCGTTGTTGCCGGACCGTGACGTGCGCCCCCTTGAGTTCACCCAAGCAAATCATTAGCTTGCAGAAGCAAAGTGTTCGTGATCTGCGGGTGACCGAGGGGGATGCGTGAGCGCAGGGTCGAGGGCGGGGACACGCAGTCGTAGGGCGAGGGCGGCGGTCTGCGTCGGCGGAGCGCTGTTCGCGCTGCTGGCCGGGGTGTTGCCCGCAGTGGCGTCCGTGCCGGCGGCGCCCGGGGCCGCCGGTAGGGACGCCCCGGGCGGCGGCAGCCTCGTCATGGTGCTCGACTCCTCGGGTTCCATGAGTGACGACGACGGCACGGGCAGAACCCGGATGGAGACCGCCCGTACGGCCGTGGGAACCGTGGTCGACGCGCTGCCGGACGGGCATCCGACGGGTCTGCGGGTGTACGGGGCCGACCGGGCGCGGGGCTGCACGGACACCCGTCTCGTGCGTCCGGTGGGTTCGCTGGACCGGGCAGCGATGAAACAGGCGGTCGCGGGCGTGCAGCCGCGGGGGGACACCCCGATCGGGCTGTCCCTGCGGAAGGCAGCCGAGGACCTTCCCGCGCCCTCGGACGGCGCCGTCGGGACGCGCACGATCCTTCTGATCTCCGACGGCGAGGCCAACTGCGGTACGCCGAACCCCTGTGAGGTCGCTGAGCGGCTCGGCAGGCAAGGTGACGGGCTGCGTATCGACACCGTGGGCTTCCAGGTCGAGGGCGCGGCGCGGGAGCAGCTCGAGTGCGTCGCGGAGGCGGGTAACGGGCGTTACTACGACGCACCGGACGCGGACGCACTGGCCCGCCAGCTGCAGAGGTCCGCGCAACTCTCCGTCGACGGGTACCGGTTGAAGGGCGAAAGGGTCGAGGGAGCTGCCACCGCGGCCAAGGCTCCCGCCATGGCCCCCGGGCAGTACCTGGACACCATCGGGCCCGGCGAGAAGCGGTACTACGCCGTGAATCTCGACGCGGCCTCGGCGGCGGACTTCGCGGCCACCGCGGTCCCGCAGCCGGGTGCGGCAGTGGACAGCCTCGACGCCCTGAGCACGGGTCTGGCGTACGGCGACGGCGGTACCACCTGTGAGTCGGACACCGCGCGTTTCCTCCAGCAGGAGGGTGCGGCTCCGTTGACCTCGGCCGTGTCCCGTATCCGTTCGGAGGGCGGGAACCGTAGCTGCGACGAGGCGGGCCGTTACTGGCTGGTGGTCGAGCGACAGAGCAAGGCGGGCTCCGACAGCGCCCGCTGGCCCCTGGAGCTGCTGTACGGCGTGGAGACGCCGCTGTCCGACAAAGTCACCCCCGCGCAGTCCCGGCCCGAGTACGGGAGGGGTGGGAAGGACGCCGCGCTGCCGACGGGGGATCCACATGATGTGCGCGGCGGCACGGGTTTCAACGACGCCACAGAACTCGGCGGGGGTGTGTGGCGGGACAGGATCCTGCCGTCGCAGACCCTCTGGTACAAGGTGCCGACCGGGTGGGGCCAGCAGGTGCGCTACGACGTGGAGTTCGCCAACGAGCCCACGGTGGACGGCTTGGCCGCCTACTCGTACGGGGGGACGCAGCTGTTCACTCCGGCGCGCTGTCCGGTCGGCGGCGGGGGCGAGTTCCGTTCGGTCACGAAGTACAGCGGGCGGCCCGCGGCGCTGCGGATGGGCTCCGTCCCGGTCGCGTGGACCAACCGCTACGAGTCCCCTTCCGCTGTCCGGCCGGTGCGTGCGGGCGGCGACTTCTACATCGCGGTGACCCTGGGGGCCAAGGCGGCGGAGATCGCCGAGAACCCGCGTATCGGCGTGGTGCTGAGGGTGGCGGTCCTGGGTGAAGAGCTGTCGGGCCCCGAGCACGGGGCCCCCGCACTGGAGGAAGGGCCCAGCGGTACCGAGGCGGGCAAGGACGGCGATACGGAGGGGGCCGCAGACAGCGGTGGTCCGGGCGGGGCAGGATGGACCGGCATCGCGGCCGCAGGAGCGGGCGCCGTAGCCGTTCTGACCGCCGGCATCCTGCTCGTACGCAGACGGCGCAGGACGGGCACGCAGACGACGAGGGGAAGCGCGTGAACAGGCAGCGCAACAGGGGCCGCGTGGCGCTGGCGGCGATCGCGGCGGGGTGCGCGGTCGCGGCGCTGCCGGGCCAGGCGCACGCGGCCGACGGCTCCGCGGCGTACACCTTCGACCCTGCCGCGGCATGGGTCCAGGGCGCGGAGTCGAACGCCGACGCGGCGGAGCTGAAGGCCGGTTCGGTCTACAGGAGTTCCATCAGGAACGGACAGAAGCTCTACTACCGTCTGGAACTCGACGACACGACCGATGCGTACGTCTCGGCCGTGGCCGTGCCGAAGACGGGCGGAAAGGTCGCCTACGGGGACGGCATCACGATCAGCGTCAGGGACCTCGACGACACCCGGTGCAGCTCCGAGGACGCGGACTTCGGGTCGGCCGAGTTCCCGCATCCGATCGCCGCGTACGCCTGGCGGACCGTGGAGAAGGGCAGCACCACCTGTTCGGCGGGCGACACCTACAACGTCCTGATCGAGCGTGAGAGCAAGGCGACTTCGTCCCCCGAGGCCTGGGACCTGGAGCTGCGCTACGAGGCCGAGCCGGTGCCCGAGGACAAGAAGACGCTGCCGACCGAGGCGCCGGAGAACTGGCCCTCCGCCTCCCCCACGCCGCCCACCGGGAAGCAGAAGCGTTCGGGTGGCAGCGGTTTCCACGATGCCACCGGTCTGGAGCCCGGTGAGTGGGGGGACGCCATCGCGCCGGGACAGACCCGCTTCTACCGGGTGCCCGTGGACTGGGGCCAGCAGATCTTCGCCACGGCCGCGCTGAGCAACAGCGGCAAGTCGACGGAGTACCTCGGCAACGCCCTTGCGCTGGCGCTGCACAACCCGGCACACGGCCATGTGGACGACGCGACGCTGTCGTACTCCGGGGCACCCAGTTCGGTGGCCCTGGACCCGCTGCCCCCGGTGGCCTACGAGAACCGCTACGACCCGGCGGCGGACATCAGTGCCATGCGCTTCGCGGGCTGGTACTACCTGTCGGTGACGCTTTCGCCGGAGGTCGCCGAGCATTACGGCGACGAGGCACTCGGGCTGACCCTCAAGATCAACGTCACCAACGACAGCAAGGCCTCGCCCTACCGGGGGGACGCCGGGGTCTTCGGAGTCACGGACGACGACAGGGACATGGCCAGGAGCGGCCTGAGCGCTCCCGACGCCGGTGTGAGCGGCACGATGAGGACGGTGGCCGCGGCGGGCATCGGTACGGGTTCCGTCCTGGTCCTGGGGCTCGGGGCGTGGACCCTGCTGGCCAGGCGCCGAGCCGTTCCCGCCACCGCGCCGCCGGGCGGCCGGCCGCCCCTCGGTGGCCCGCCGCAGGCCTGGTAGGACGCTCAGGACTGGGTGAGTGCCCAGATCCCCACCGCGAAGCAGATCAGCGCCACCACCAGTACCGGGACCGCCACCTTCGGGGGCGGCCCCGGCCGCCTCGCCCGGGACGGCTGCCGGGCGGGTGCCGCGACGTTCTGGGGAGCCTGCCCGTCGTGAGCGGTGTACGGGCGGGTGGGTGCCGCCCCGTACGACACGGGGCCCGGGACGGCCCGGGCGGCGTCAGCGGTGTAGGGGGACGGAACCGGTTGCGGCTGCGCGGGGTTCGGCAGGGGCGCCGGACGCTGTGGGGGCGGAGCAAGGTGGAAGCTGCCCGTTTCCGACATCGATGAGGGCGCCGCGTGCGGCTGTTGTCCTGGCGCGCTCTGCTGCGCCGCGTACGGCTGCTGGGCCGCGCTCTGCGGCCCGTACGGCTGCTGGGGTGGCTGCGGAGCGGACGGCGCGCCGCCGACGGGTTGTGCGGGCGTCTGCGGCCCGTTGCCGGGTGTCGCGGGGCCGGAGCCCACGGGGCCCTCGGGGCCGTACCCCGTGGGCAGAGGGCCGATCTGGTCGAACACCTCCACCGGCTCGTCGTCCGGGCCGGCTTCCGGCAGCATCTCGACTGCGGCCGTCAGCGCCTTGCGCGCACCCGTGGCTGTACGGAAACGTGCGTGCGGATCCGGCTGCAGCAAGCCGGCGAGGACCTGCCACAAGGGCTCCGGGACGCCCTGGGGGGCGCCCGGGATGCCGTGCGCGGCGAAGTGCTCGATCAAGGCCTTGGAGTCCGGCTTCCTCCCCTGGAGCAGGTAGAGCGCGACGAGACCGACGGCGAACAGGTCCGCCGGGAAGTCGGGTTCGGCTCCCATCATCTGCTCGGGCGCGAAGTAACCGGGCGTGCCCACGACGTAGTTGGTCTCCGTGAGCCGGGGCTCGCCCTTACGCATCGAGATGCCGAAGTCGGAGAGCCGCAGGTGCGGCCGGCCCGCGCCGGTGGCCTCCATCAGGATGTTGGCCGGTTTGATGTCACGGTGCACGACCCCCTCGGCGTGCACCGTGGAGAGCCCGGAGAGCAGCTGATCGAGAAGGAGACAGACGAACCGCGGGGGCAGCGGGCCGTAGTCGCCGATGACGTGCGCCAGCGAACCGCCGCTGACCAGATCCATGGTGAACAGGACCTTGTCGTCGTCGGCGGCCCAGCTGGCCGGGGCGAGAACATGCGGATGCTCGATCCGCAGGGCCTGTTCACGGACGAAGCGCAGCAGCGTGTGCGCATCGCTCTGCTGCAGGACCTTCGCCGCCACATACCGGCGGCGCCGGTGGTCCCACGCGCGCCAGACGGCGCCGACCCCACCGCGTCCGATCGGATCGACCAGCTCGTACCGACCAGCGAAGACCTCACCCATTGCGCTGCGCCCGCTCCCGTTCCCGTTTCGGTTCGTGCCCCCGGCCGCCGGGATGCTGCCACGGCTCTGCCGCCCCGGGGCAGCCCCGGGGCCTGGGACTCGCCCTAGCTCTGGTGACCTTCGTAGTGCGCGACCGCGTCCGCGGTGCGTCCCGCTCCGTACACCCGGAGGAACTCTGCCAGCTCGGGGTGGGCGGGGGCGAGGGAGTCAGCCGCATCAATGATGTCGCCGGCCGCCGAGACCGACCGCAACAGCGACTGGATCTCGCGGACCACGCGCCGCACGGTAGGGGCCCCACCGGTGGTGGAGGTCTGACCGCTGTTCGTCAGCACCGAGCCGCCCTGTGACTTCTTGATCTCTTCCATCCGGTCGGTGGCCTCTCCCGCGCTGCTACTGCCGTCCGCCACCTGGCCGGCGAGCTCCTGGAGTGCCTGGACGCGCTGGACGACCGCCGGATTGCCGATCTTGGCCCGCTGGCCGCTCATCAGTTGGGAGAGCATGGGGGCGGACAGCCCGAGCACCGCCGCGAGACGTGCCTGATTGAGGCCCAGGTCATCTATCAGCCTGCGAAAGAGCGCCCCCAGCGGCTCTCCGTACCAGCTGCGCTGGAGCTCCCGCGCTCTAGCCGTCGCCTCTTGCTGAGCTGCGTCCATTTGCGTCTCCCCTTCGCTGCGGCTTCGCTGCTGCGAACCTTGTCGTGCATCTTACGGAGAGCCGTTGCGGGCCGGGAGCCCCAATCCTTTTGCAGGATTCGGGGGGTCACCCGGTACTCTGTTCTGCGACGGACGTCGAGGCATGGTTATGCCCGAGGTGTCCGCTTTTCGGGGCCTTAGCTCAGTTGGTAGAGCGCTGCCTTTGCAAGGCAGATGTCAGGAGTTCGAATCTCCTAGGCTCCACTTCCAGTGCTCTCCGAACCGCAGCATGCGGGGCGGAGGGCATTTTTTCGTGTCCACGTGGGATTCGCGCCTACGGGTTCCGGGCCGTGCGGTCCCGGGGGACCTCAACCGGGGTCAGGTGTCCTGGCGACTCCGCAGTTCCTCCACGGCGGTCCGGGCCGCTGCGCCGATCACCGCGTCGGCGCGCGGCAGCTTGGCGTCGGACCTGGCGGCCTGGGTGAAGACCACGGCGGTGTAGGTGCTGCCGTCCGCGAGTTCGATGACGCCCGCCTCGTGGCGCATGGAACCGAAGCTGCCGGTCTTCCCGTAGACGGTGACGCCGTCGTAGGGGAAGCCTGAGGCGAGCCGGTGCGTCCACGGCTGCCTGCGCATCACGTCGCGCATGAAGGCGCAGTGCTCGTCGGACGCGGCCTGTCCGGTCCAGATCGCCCGCAGGAGCAGGGCCATGTCCGCCGGTGTGGTGGAGGCCTTGAACGCCGGGTCGTACACCCCCGAGGGCACGACGCTGTCGTTGTCCGCCACGTGTGCCAGGGCGGCGTCCAGGGAGGCGGCGCCCGTTTCGGCGACCAGCCGGCTGAACGTGGTGACGACTCCCCCGTGGACGTGTGTGTCGGGCATGCCCAGGTCCCTGCACATGGCGTCGACCACGTCCGGGCCGACGACTCGGAGAACGGCGTCGGCCGAGGTGTTGTCGGAGATCGTCATCATCAGTACCACCATGTCGCGCAGCGACATGGTGACGGGATCGCGCAGGACCGAGATGCCGGTCGGTCCTGGCACACGCTCGTCGGGTGTAAGCGTCAGCCTGCGACTCGGGTCGATCAGCCCCGCGTCCACGAGGCGGCAGAAAGCGACCATCACAGGCACCTTGTAGACCGACGCCATGGGCACACGTTCGTCGGGATCGATGGTCACCCGGACCGACGGACGGTCCAGTTCCGCCACGTGCAGCCAGCCTCGGACACCCGCGTCGTCGAACATGCCCCGGATGACCCGCTCCGCACTTCCGCCGTTCCTGTTCTCGTTCACTTCGCCACCATCCGGGTCAGGGCGTCCTCGATCAGTCGCACAGTCTCAGCGGTCTCATTCGAACCGGGACGCCGGGGGTCCCAGGCCACTCGGAGGCGCAGGGGGAGCGGGGGGTCCGTCGGCGTCCGCCGCTCGACCTCCGTCGCCGTCAGTGTGGAATCCGCCGTGATCAGCACCGCCTGGCCTGCCGCCACCAGAGCGAGTCCGGCGCGTTCGTCGGCCACCGTCACGGTCTCCACCCTGCGGCCTCGGCCGGCCAGGGTGTCGACGAGGAGGTCGTGGGCCGCAGGCGCTTCGGCGCGGGGCCGCACGGCAATGGGCAGACGTGACGTGAGGGCGTCCCCGGCGTTGCTACGCCCGGCGGGGGCGAGGATCCAGGTCGGCAGCAGGATCACCCGACCTGCGGAAAGACCGTGCAGCAGGGAGGGATGGCGGATCACGGCGATGTCGAGCCGACCGGCCACGAGATCCTTGAGAAGCGCCGCGGACGACGCCGTCACGACGTCGATCCGTGCGTGTCCGCCGGCGCGGACCGGCGAGGCCGCCACGTCGGCTGCGAAGTTCGTCGGGACCTCGGGAGTCAGCCCGAGCCGCAGACGTCTGCCGTCCGCGTGCTCGCGGGCGCCGGTCTCGCGCAGTTCCGCGAGTGCGGCCAGCGCTCTGCGGGCGTGCGGAAGGAGCAGCGTCCCCTCCACGGTGAGGGAGACGCCCCTCTCGCGGTCGAACAGACGGACTCCGAGCAGGGCTTCCAGCCGACGCAGGCCCTGCGACAGCGGCGGCTGGGTGATGCCCACCCGCTGAGCTGCGGTCCCGAAGTGCTCCTCCTCCGCCAGCGCGACAAAGATTTCCAGATGCCGTTCCGTCAGCACTCTTCCTCCTGTAGTGCGGCGATACAGCCTGCGAATCAGCGTGATGCCGAGAGCGTATTCGACATGAGGAGGGCGTGAGGGCTTGACTCCCAACGGGGTGGGAAACCGGGTCGGCTTCGTGAGGCCGTAGCCAGGTACACGTCGAGCGTATGCACCCCAGATGACGCCGGGGGACCGCTTCCGGCGAGCTGACCGGGCCCGGCCCGGAACGGAGAACACTGTGGCGCGTACCTACAACCGGAACAGTTCCACCTCGTCGCGGGCGCGGCCGCGACGCGTGCGGCGACCGCTCGGCATCGCGGTGGCCCTCCTCCTGCTGGCGGGAGGAGGCTATGCCGCCTTCGGCCTCGTGGGCGGCGACGGCAATGAGGAAGACGCGGAAGTCGCCGCGGCCCGGGAGCCGTTGACGGCGTTCCTCGCCGCGTGGGCGAAGCACGACGCGCGGACTGCGGCCGGCTACACCGACACGCCTGACGGGGCGGCATCGCTTCTGACGTCCGTACTGACCAACCTCAAGCCGTCCAGGACCACCATCGACGACGGTGAGGGCCGGAGACAGGGGGAGGGGAAAGCGCGCTTTCCCTTCAGCGTGACCATGCAGATACCGGGTGCGGGCGCCGTCACCTGGCGCTCCCACGCACAGGTGAGCGAAACCTCGGGGACGTGGAAGGTCGAGTTCACTTCTCCGATGATCCATCCGGAACTGTCGTCGGGGCAGACGCTCGCACTCAAGAGCGCCGGCAGCAGGGCACAGGTCCTCGACGCCGAGGGAGACCCGCTCCGAGCGGAAAGTCTCGTCGGAACCGTCGACCCGGTCAGCGGCAAGGGCGCGTCAGGCCTGGAGGCTCGCTACGACGACGTCCTGTCCGGGGGCAGGAAGGCGAGCAGATCCCTGGTGGTCGCCGACCGGCAGAGCGGTCGCGCGGTCAAGGATCTCGCCGAGACAGCAGCCGCCGAGGCCCGACCGGTGCACACCACCATCGACCCCCGTGTCCAGAAGGCCGCTGCGGATGCTCTGACGGGGGCCGACGTACACGCCGCCGTCGTCGCCATCGATCCGCGGAACGGCCACGTTCTAGCCGCGGCCAATCGGCCCGGCGGATTCAACCGAGCCCTCGAGGGACGCTATCCGCCCGGCTCCGTCTTCAAGGTCGTCACCGCGGCGGCGCTCCTGAAAGGTGGCATGACCGCGGGTACCCCCGCGCCCTGCCCGAAGTTCGCACGGGTCGACGGACAGCGTTTCGAGAACCAGAAGCAGTTCGAGCTGCCGGCCGGCTCGACCTTCGCCGACGCCTTCACGCAGTCCTGCAACACCTACTTCGTCGACGTCCGGGACCGGCTCTCCGACACCGACCTGCGTGACACCGCCCAGGCCTTCGGGATCGGAGGCAAATGGGACGTGGGCACGACCACGTACGACGGCAGCGTCCCCGTCACGACGAGCGACAACGACAAAGCCGCCGCCACCATCGGCCAGGCACGTGTCCAGGCGTCCCCGCTCGTGATGGCGTCTGTCGCGGCCACCGTCAAAAGCGGGACGTTCAAACAGCCCGTGCTGGTGCCGGACGCTGTGAAGGAGAGGTACCGGGCCCCGTCGGAACTGGATGCCGGTGTCGCCCGTGAGCTTCGTGAGCTGATGCGCGCCACCGTTACCTCCGGGTCCGCGCACGCGCTCAAGAACCTGTCCGGTCAACCTCACGCGAAGACCGGGACCGCCGAGTTCGGCAGCGGTACACCGCCTCGTACCCACGCCTGGATGATCGGGTTCCAGGGTGACTCCGACCTCGCTTGGGCGGTTCTCCTCGAGGACGGTGGTTCCGGTGGCGCCGACGCCGGTCCGGTCGCCCAGCGGTTTCTCAGCAACCTGGCCCGCTGAATATGGGCGGCCGGGCCAGCACGTCGACGTCAGAAGGGAAAACCCGCACCTCCATGAGCACCCGAACCCCTGTCTCCCGCCGTGCCACATTCCTCACGCTGGCGGGGATCGCCACCCTGCTCCCCGGGTGCGGCAACTCCCCGGCTTCCTCCGGCCCGCCGCCGTCCACTTCCACGCCCTCCGGCCCGACGCCTGCCGAGTCCCGTGCCGAGCGCGCGTTCGTGGCGTTGGAGCGGCAGTACGACGCGAGGCTCGGCGTCTACGCGCTCGACACCGGCAGTGGCCGGAGCGTCACCCACCGGCCCGACGAACGCTTCGCCTATGCCTCCACGTGCAAGGCGCTGCTCGCCGGCGTCATGCTGGACAAGAACTCGCTCCGCCAGCTGGACCGGCTCGTGCGCTACAGCCATGACGACCTCATCAGCAACTCGCCGATCGCCGAGCGGCATGTCGCCACCGGACTGAGCCTGCTCGACCTGTGCGACGCTGCCGTCCGCTACAGCGACAACGCTGCGGCCAACCTCCTCTTCCGTGAGATCGGAGGCCCTCGAGGGTTGCAGGAGGCCCTGCGCGGGCTCGGTGACGATGTCACCCGCTGCGACCGCTACGAGGTCGCGCTCAGCGACGCGGTGCCCGGTGACCTCCGCGACACCAGCACACCGCGCGCCCTTGTCGACAACCTTCGCGCCTACGTCCTCGGCAGCACGCTTCCCGCGGACAAGCGCGCCGTGCTGACCGATTGGCTCAAGCGCAACACGACGGGCGACCACACCATTCGCGCCGGTACCCCCGACGGCTGGCAGGTCGGGGACAAGACCGGCACGGGCGGCTACGGCACCCGCAACGACATCGCGATTGTCTGGCCGCCCGGCGCCGCTCCCCTTGCCCTCGCCGTGCTCTCCCGCCGCGACAGCAAGGACGCCGAACACGATGACGCACTGATCGCCCGCGCGGCCGAGGTCGTTTTCGACACGCTGTCCGAGCGAAACACGCGGTGATGCGGCTGCCGGGCCACGGTGCCGGTGTTTCCGCGGGCCCCTTCTCTGTTTCACGTGAAACAGAGAAGGGGCGCCGGAGAGACCGTGAGGTCTTCCGGCGCCCCTTCCTGCCGTCCCCGTCGGGAACGGGACGGCAAAGGTTCTCTCAGGCGCGGCCGTCGTTGTCGCCCTGTGCCTGGTCCGATTGGCCTTCGGCCTCGTCCTGCTTGGCGCGGACCTCCGGATCGAGCGCGTCCCGGCCGCTGCCGTCGACCGACGTCAGGGGAGCACGGTCGTCCCCCACCTCGGTGGGTGCCGGCGGCTCGACCAGCCAGTCCGGGTTGGCCTGCTTGTCCCACCACTTCCAGGCGGCGAGGGCCCCACCTGCCACGAGGCCCAGTACGAGGAACCCCTTGGCCGCTCGCCCGGCCTTGGCCCGCCGTTCGTGCTTTCTGACGAGCTTCTGGATCTCCTTGGCCGTCACCTGGCCACGGAGCGCAGCCAGTGCGGCAGTGCTGCGGGCCGTGGCCTCCTCGGCGACGGGCCGACTCGCCGCCACCGCGTACTCGACAC
The DNA here is from genome assembly GCF_040630715.1 of Streptomyces sp. NPDC005752. NCBI lineage: Bacteria > Bacillati > Actinomycetota > Actinomycetes > Kitasatosporales > Streptomycetaceae > Streptomyces > Streptomyces sp. NPDC005752. Next base: position 31,583 of record NZ_JBEXYB010000046.1, read on the forward strand.
GCGGCACGGTGTAGTCCGCCGCCGTACGGGCGGCGCTGCGAGTCCGAGTGGCGGCCTTGTGCGCGGCCTCGTCGACCTTGGGAGGCACATGGGTCAGCGCCTGTTCGATACGTGGGGCGAGATGCGCGCCGTACTGGACGCGGGCCTGCGCGGCTGCCTTCGACATCTTGGGCGCGAGCAGTGCGCGGGCCTCCTGCGCGTAGTGCGCGGCCTGTTCCTTGGCCGTGTCGGCGTATGGCGCCACCACTTCCGCGGCGTGCTGCGCGCTGTCCTTCGCCGAGTAGGTTGCGGCGCGCACGCTGTCGATGCGGGTCACGGGATCCTCCTCCTTGGTGGCGGGTAGGTACTCCGCCTATCCACCCAATTCGAAATCATGCCCGCTGAGGCCATGAGTGCCATGCGGGACGGGCATCCGGGTCATGAACGTCATTCTCGGGCAATGTTGTGCAAGGGGAGCGTGTCGACGACGATGCCACGCTTCGTGTCGGGGCGCTCCGTGCCGTCGGTCACCCGGCTGCATTTGTCCCGAAGGAAGTGTGGGGAAGGTGCAGGAAAGCGGGCAACAAGGTGAGCGCGGCACGTGACCGGGCGATGGCCGGGCGGAGGAGGGGGTGCTGCGTGCAAGGATCGGTGGTCATCAGCGAAGACTTACGGAAGGCAGATCGTGGCCGAGCAGCTTTACGCCACTTTGAGGACCAACCAGGGCGACATCGAGATCCGGCTTCTGCCGAACCACGCGCCCAGGACGGTCAAGAACTTCGTGGAGCTCGCCAAGGGCGAGCGTGAGTGGACCAACCCCGAGACCGGCAGGAAGTCCACGGGCAAGCTGTACGACGGAACCGTCTTCCACCGCGTCATCGAGGGTTTCATGATCCAGGGAGGCGACCCGCTGGGTAACGGCACGGGCGGCCCCGGATACGAGTTCGCTGATGAGTTCCACCCCGACCTCGCGTTCAACAAGCCGTACCTGCTTGCCATGGCCAACGCCGGCCCCGGCACCAACGGATCGCAGTTCTTCGTCACCGTGTCGCCCACCGCCTGGCTGACCGGGAAGCACACGATCTTCGGCGAGGTCGTCGACGAGGCGGGCAAGAAGGTCGTGGACGCCATCGCCGGCGCCCCGGCCAACCCGCGCACCGACCGTCCTCTGCAGGACGTGGTGATCGAGTCGGTCGTCATCGAGACCCGCTGACCCGCTGCCCCTCTCGGCGGCCGGGCTCCGGGCCGTCGACGTCCGAGGCCGGTCACCCGGCCGGGCGCCGGACCGGACGGGCTGCTGCCGCTGCCGCGAACAGCCCGCAGTCCCCGGCAGCCCGCTGTCCTACGGGAACCAACCGCCCTGCTCGTCCGTACTGTTACATAACGGGCGAGCGGGGCGGTCGCATGTGTGCTGCCTCCACGGACGAGGACCGAAGGGCCGTGACCGATGGACCAGCAGCCTCCGGAAGAGCAGGAAAGGTCCGCGGCCGCGGACGGTTCGCTCACGTGTTACCGGCATCCGGGCAGGGAGACGGGTATCCGCTGCACGCGGTGCGAGCGGCCGATCTGCACGGACTGCATGATCGAGGCCTCGGTGGGCTTCCACTGCCCGGAATGCGTCCGTGAGGGTTCCGGCACGGGCCACCACCGGGCGGTGAACCGGCCGCGGACCCTGGCGGGCGGCAGTGTCGCCGCCGACCCCAGGCTGGTCACCAAGATCCTGCTCGGCATCAATCTCGCCGTCTTCGTCGCTGTCCTGATCGCCAAGCAGTCCGGGTATCCGCTGCTCGACGACCTGCTGCTGTTCGGCCGTGCCTACTCGGGCGATCCGTCGGGCGGTCCCGAAGGAGTTGCGGAGGGCCAGTGGTACCGGCTGGTGACATCGATGTTCCTGCACCAGGAGGTGTGGCACATCGCTTTCAACATGCTGGGGCTGTGGTGGCTCGGCGGGCCCTTGGAGGCTGCGCTGGGCCGGGGCCGCTACCTGGCGCTCTATCTGCTCTCCGGTTTGGCGGGCAGTGCGCTCACCTACTGGATCGCCGACCCCGCGCAGGGCTCGCTCGGTGCCTCGGGCGCCGTCTTCGGCCTGCTGGGTGCCACGGCCGTGCTGATGCGCCGGATGAACTACGACATGCGGCCGGTGATCGCGCTCCTCGTGGTGAACCTGATCTTCACGTTCAACCCCTGGGGTGCGATCGCCTGGCAGGCGCATGTCGGTGGGTTGGTCGCCGGTGCGCTGATCGCGATCGCCATGGTCCACGCGCCGCGCGGGCACCGGAATCTCGTGCAGTACGGCGCCTGTGCGCTGGTCCTCGTGGTGGTCGTCCTGGCCGTCATTCTCAGGACGGCTGCGCTCACCTGAGCGGACTTCATCGCTCAAGGCGGCCGGTTGTCCACAGAGTGTGCCGGATCTTGTGCATGACGTGGGGAACAGGTGTGCCCCTTGTCGCTGAACCGGGTTTTACCAGCCAGGACAAGGGGCGTACCTTCTCGCGATGCGTAAGTGTGTAGTCACACCGGCGTCAACTCCGAGAGAGGTTATCCACAGATCGTCTGACCTTTTCCCCTACCTGTGGATAACTCTGTGGGTAACTTCAGGGCAGAGCTACTTCCACTGCGTGGAGACGCCGAAGCCGCCGGCGATGAAGCCGAAGCCCACCACGATGTTCCAGTTGCCGAGGGCGTCGATCGGCAGGTCGCCTTCGGTGACGTAGAAGACCACGATCCAGGCCAGGCCGATGAGGAAGAGCGCCAGCATCACCGGCGCCACCCAACTGCGGTTGGTCAGCTTTATGCTCGTCGACTGCTTCGCCGGCGGAGGCGTGAAGTCTGCCTTCTTGCGGATACGTGACTTCGGCACGAGGGACTCTCCTGTCGATGCGCTGCGTGACCGCGCAGGGATCTGTGGCTGGCGCCGGGGCGCGAGGGGGAATGCTGCCTCCCCGGGGCGTCCGTTAGCGTAGTGCTTCCGTGGCGCCTAAGGAGATAAGGGTACGTTGAGCAATTCTGCCGACTCTCCCCGAGGCCAGGCCGGGCGCATGTCCCGATGGCCGGTCCAAGGCCTCACCGCTGCCGTTTTCGCGCTGGCCGGGCTGATCTTCGTCACCAGTGCCAACACGGCCAAGGGGACCGATATCCGTACCGACTCCTCTCTGCTGAAGCTCTCCGACCTCATTCAGCAGCGCAGCGAGAACAACGCGGAGCTGGACGAATCGACCGCCGCCGTCCGCGCGGACATCGACACCCTCGCCCGGCGTGACGACGGGAGCACCCGCGCCGAGGACGCCGAGCTGGACGCGCTGGAGGATGCCGCGGGCACCACGAAGGTCACCGGTGAGGCGCTCTCCGTCACGCTGAACGACGCGCCGCCGAACGCCACGGCCAACCCGGGATACCCCGAGCCGCAGCCCAACGACCTGGTCATCCACCAGCAGGATCTGCAGGCCGTCGTCAACGCCCTCTGGGAGGGCGGTGCCCGCGGCATCCGGGTCATGGACCAGCGGCTGATCTCCACGAGCGCGGTGCGCTGCGTGGGCAACACGCTGATCCTTCAGGGCCGCGTCTACTCCCCTCCGTACAAGGTCACCGCCGTCGGCGACCGGGGGCGGCTGAGGCAGGCGCTCGACGACTCCACGGCGATCCAGAACTACCAGCTGTACGTGAAGGCGTACGGGCTCGGATGGAAGGTCGAAGAGGACGACGAGCTGACGCTTCCGGGGTATTCGGGCACCGTGGACCTCCACTACGCACAGCCTGTGGAGTAGCTCGCGCGATGCCCCGGGCCGTGCGCCCTCGTGGGGCACGCGCAGGGCGGTGAGAGCCACCCGGCGGGCGGCTTTCCACAGCTGACACACGTCTGTGCCCCGGCCGTTTAGTCTGGTGCCGTACCGAATGGAGGCGACAGCATGTACGGCTGGATCTGGCGGCATCTGCCGGGCAACGTGTGGGTGCGGGGCTTCATCTCGCTCGTGCTGGCCCTGGCCGTTGTCTACGCGCTCTTCCAGTACGTCTTCCCCTGGGCGGAGCCCCTGCTCCCGTTCGGTGACGTGACGGTGGACGGCGAGAGCACCAGCGGAGCGGGAGCCGGTCAGTGAGCGCACGCATTCTCGTCGTCGACAACTACGACAGCTTTGTGTTCAACCTCGTCCAGTACCTCTATCAACTCGGCGCCGAGTGTGAAGTGGTGCGGAACGACGCGGTGACCACGGCACACGCCGACGACGGCTTCGACGGGGTCCTGCTGTCGCCCGGACCGGGCACACCCGAACAGGCCGGTGTGTGCATCGAGATGGTGCACCACTGCGCGCGGAGCGGAGTTCCGGTCTTCGGCGTCTGTCTGGGGATGCAGTCGATGGCCGTGGCGTACGGCGGTGTCGTGGACAGGGCGCCGGAGCTGCTGCACGGCAAGACCTCCCCCGTGCTGCACGAGGGCAAGGGCGTGTTCGCCGGTCTGCCCTCCCCGTTCACGGCGACGCGTTACCACTCGCTCGCCGCCGAGCCGACGACGGTCCCGCCCGAGCTCGAGGTCACCGCACGTACGGCCGACGGCATCATCATGGGACTCCGCCACCGCGAACACGCCGTGGAGGGTGTGCAGTTCCACCCGGAGTCGGTGCTCACGGAGCACGGTCACCTGATGCTCGCCAACTGGCTCGAGCACTGCGGTGACCAGGGCGCCGTCGGGAGATCGGCGGGGCTCGCCCCGGTGGTGGGCAAGGCCGCCGCGTGACCTCACTCCGCCCCCACTCCGGGCAGGACGGCTCGTACGCGCAGGGAGCGTACGAGCCCGACGGCACGTTCGAGGCGGCGGTGGAGCAGCTCGCGGATCCGTTGAACGATCCGCTGCCGGGGCAGCACACCTCGCCCTGGTTCCGGGCGGAGCATCCGCAGGAAGCCGACGGCGAGGTGTCGCAGACGCCCCAGGTGGCGGCTCAGGGGCCCGTGGAGGCCCCGGGCGAGTGGTACGACCCGGAGGGGTACCAGAGGGACTGGTACGGGCACCAGGGGCCGGAGTCGGCTCCCGCCGCGAACACCGTTCAGGGGACCGCGGTGACACCCGGTCCGGCCACGCCCGCCCCGGTGTCGACCGTGCCCGGGCCCGCGCCGGTTCCCACGGCACCTGACCCGGTCCCCGTGCGGCACGCCGATGAGGTCGGTCCGGTGCCGCACGACGAGACCGTGGCACTGCGGACCGCCGATACGCGGCGTGCCGCGCAGCCTTCCGGAACCGGCTCCTCCGATCCTGCCGCCGAACCGGCTCCGACAGGAGGCCGGGCCGAGCGCAGACGGGCGGCCAGAGGACGCGGAGGGCGGAGGGGTGAGCCCCGGCGCACAGGCGGGGCCGAGCCGGCGGGACCGGCGGTGCCGATGTCACGTCTGGAGGCCCGGCGTGCGGCCCGTGCCGCAAAGGACAGCCCCGCCGTCGTGGCCAGCCGGGTCGTCGGTGAAGTGTTCATCACCTTCGGCGTGTTGATGCTCCTGTTCGTCACGTACCAGCTGTGGTGGACCAACGTCCGTGCCGACCAGATCGCCGGCCGGGAGACGAGCAAGATCCAGGACGACTGGGCGAACGGAGAGCGCAGCCCCGGTGTCTTCGAGCCAGGTCAGGGATTCGCCATCATGCACATCCCCAAGCTGGACGTGGTCGCGCCGATCGCCGAGGGCATCAGCAAGGAGAAGGTCCTCGACCGAGGCATGATCGGGCACTACGGCGAGGGCAAACTGAAGACCGCGATGCCTTCGGCGGAGCAGGGGAACTTCGCGGTGGCCGGGCACCGCAACACCCACGGCGAGCCCTTCCGCTACGTCAACAAGCTGAAGCCGGGCGATCCGATCGTCGTCGAGACGCAGGATGCCTACTACACGTACGAGATGGCCAGCATCCTTCCGCAGACGTCACCGTCCAATGTGGCGGTGATCGACGAGGTCCCGCCCGGTTCCGGTTTCACCGGCCCGGGCCGGTACATCACGCTGACCACGTGCACCCCGGAGTTCACGAGTACGTACCGAATGATCGTGTGGGGCAAAATGGTCGACGAACGGCCGCGCAGCGAGGGAAAGCCCGACGCGCTCGTCGGCTGAACCATCATCAGGACAGGGACGGGTGCGGTGGCAGCGAGGACCGAGCACGATGAGCGCACCGACGAGCCGGTTGCCCCGGTGCGACGCAGGAGCCGTCATCCCGTCGCGACGGCGGTGAGCCTCTTCGGTGAACTGCTCATCACCGCGGGGCTGGTGCTGGGCCTGTTCGTCGTCTACTCGCTGTGGTGGACCAACGTGCTCGCCGACCGTGAGTCGGACAGGCAGGGCAACACCGTCCGCGACCGCTGGGCGGGTGGCCCGGGAGCCCTGGACACCAGGGACGGCATCGGTTTCCTCCACGTCCCCGCCATGAAGAACGGCGAGGTGCTCGTCAAGAAGGGCACCGACACCGGGACGCTCAACAACGGTATCGCCGGCTACTACACGGACCCCGTCAAGTCGGCCCTCCCCTCGGACGCGCAGGGCAACTTCGCGCTCGCCGCGCACCGGGACGGACACGGTGCCAAGTTCCACAACATCGACAAGGTGAAGAAGGGCGACGCGGTCGTCTTCGAGACCAAGGACACCTGGTACGTCTACAAGGTCTACGCGGAACTGCCTGAGACGTCGAAGTTCAACGTCGACGCGATCGCTCCGGTCCCCGAGGAGTCGGGCGTGAAGAAGGCCGGCCGGTACATCACGCTGACCACGTGCACCCCGGTGTACACGTCGAAGTACCGCTACATCGTGTGGGGTGAGCTGGTGCGGACCGAGAAGGTGGACAGGGACCGCACGAAGCCGGCTGAGCTTCGCTAGTGCCGTATCAGGCAACGTTCGCCCTGCTGTGACGCGCCGTTCCGGTGCAGTGCCGGGCGGCGCCCGGCACTGCACCGGAGTGCCGGGCGGCGCCCGGCGGTCACTCCGGCCGGGAGGTGGAACGAGTACGCGAGATCGGCGATGACGAAGGGGACGGCTGCTTCGGATCATCCGCCGGGGAACCGGTTCGGTGGTGACCTGGCGGCGTGCGCAGATGGGTTCTGCCGCCACCTGCGAACTCTCTATCCGCCCGAGATCCGTATCGCGATCGTCTGTGCCGACTTCTTCCCGCACCTGACCACGAAGGAGCGCCGGCGGGTCGGCACGTCGTCGCCAGGGCCGGCCACCGCTGCCTGATCGGCGCTAAACGCCGGTAGTGCCATCGATGCGTTCCCGGATCAGGTCGGCGTGGCCGTTGTGGCGGGCGTACTCCTCGATCATGTGGATGTAGATCCAGCGGAGGCTGACGTCCTGCTCCATGAAGCGGCCCGTATCGGTCGGAGCACGGTCGGTGCAGTGCTCGCGGGCGATGGCGATCTCGGCGTGCCAGGTGGCGAGGGCGTCACTCAGGGTGGCACTCGCAGCCACGTCGAAGCCGCCGTCGGGGCCGTCCGGGTCTGCCTGCGGGTCGTAGATGGGCGGGGCCTGTTCTCCGGCGAACACGCGGCGGAACCAGTTCCGCTCCACCTCCGCCATGTGCTGCACGAGGCCGGTCAACGTGAAGCCGGACGGTGGCACGGACGCGACGGCAGCCTGCTCATCGTCCAGGCCCTCACACTTCATGGCGAGCGTGATGCGATGAAAGTCGAGCCAGCTTTCGAGCGTGATCCGCTCATCGGCGTCCAGGGGCGGCATGGGGCGTTCGATGGCGCTCATCGGTCGATTATCGCCAGCAGCCGAAGCCGTCGACAGCCAGGGCCTCACAACAGGGCGAAGGTGGCCTGCTACGGCTGGACACGGATGACGGAAAGGCGCAGGGCCCCGGTCACCGCTGAGGTGACTGGGGCCCTGCGCCTTTTTTTCTGCGGTGTCGCGCGGGTCAGCCGTCCGAGCCGTCACGGCCGCCGAAGATGTTGCCCTCCGGGCCGAGAGTGGTGAGAGTGACCGTGCTCCCCTTGGCGACCTGGGAGTTGGCCCCGGGGTCGGCCTGCATCACCAGGGCGTTCGGCTTGTCCGACGAGTTCGGCGCGAGTGCGACCACGAGACCCATGCCTTCGAGCGCGGCCTTCGCCTCCTGGTACCGCTTTCCGATGATGTCACCGGGGACGGTGACCTGCTCCGGCTCGGCCGGGCCCTTGGAGACCTTCAGGACGATCTGGGTGTCCTTGGACTGCTTGCTGTTCGGTGCCGGGGTCTGTTCGACCACGGTGTCGGCGGGTTGATCCGAGTCGACGTCCGTCCTGGAGACGTTCTCGAAGCCGACGCCCTTCAGCTGGGCTTCGGCGTCCGTGAAGGACCTGCCGACCACACCCGGCACGTTCTGGGTCGCTTCCTTGGCCACGGTGATCGTGACCTCGGAGTCCTTCTCGACCTTCGAGCCGCCCTCGGGATCCTGCTTGGTGACTGTGCCCGCGGTCGCGTCGGATTCCACTGCCGTGACCTTGACCGTGAAGCCCTCGTCCTCCAGCTTCTTGCGGGCACTGTCCTCGGACTTCTCCAGGACGTCCGGGACCTCGACCTTGGGGGCGCCGGTGGAGACGACGACGGTCACGGTCTCGCCCTTCTCCATCTGGGCGTCCGCGGAGGGCTCCTGGCTGCAGATCTGGCCCTTCTCCTGCGCCTCGCAGGGCTCCTTGGAACCGACCTTCAGGACGACTTCGGAGTTGTCCGCGAGTTTCTGCGCCTGGTCGACCGTCGAGCCGATCATGTTCGGTACGTCGAACTTGCCGCCGCCGCTCTCGGTGTCGGTGAAGACCGCACGTCCGATCAGGATCGCGCCGATGAGCACCAGGACGCCCGCGACGACCAGAAGGATCGTCGAGGTGTTGTTCTTCTTCTGACGCCGGCGGCCGGGGCGGTCGTCGTAGCCGTAGCCGCCGTCGTCCGGGTTGACCGGGGGCAGCATCGACGTCTGGGCGCCGTTCGAGTCGGCCGCGCGCAGTGCCGTCGTGGGCTGGTCGTTGTTGTACGCGTTGTAGCCGCCGTAGCCCGCCGCGCCCATGGCCGCCGTGGCTGCGACCGGCTGGCCGTCGAGGCAGGCCTCGATGTCGGCGCGCATCTCGTCGGCCGACTGATAGCGGTAGTCGGGGTCCTTGGTCAGTGCCTTCAGGACGATGGCGTCCATCTCGGGCGTGATCTCGGAGTCGAAGTTGCTCGGAGGCTGCGGCTCCTCCCGCACGTGCTGGTACGCGACGGCGACGGGCGAGTCACCCACGAACGGCGGGCGGACCGCGAGCAGCTCGTAGAGCAGGCAGCCGGTGGAGTACAGGTCGGAGCGCGCGTCGACCTGCTCGCCCTTGGCCTGCTCAGGGGAGAGGTACTGGGCGGTGCCGATGACCGCGGCGGTCTGCGTCATCGTCATGCCCGAGTCACCCATGGCGCGGGCGATACCGAAGTCCATGACCTTGACCTGGCCGGTGCGCGTCAGCATGACGTTCGCCGGCTTGATGTCTCGGTGGACGATCTGGGCGCGGTGCGAGTACTCCAGGGCCTGGAGAATCCCGACCGTCATCTCGAGGGTCCGCTCCGGCAGCAGCTTGCGGCCCGAGTGCAGGAGTTCCCTGAGGGTCGACCCGTCGACGTACTCCATCACGATGTACGGGATGGAGACCCCGTCGACGTAGTCCTCGCCGGTGTCGTAGACGGCGACGATCGCGGGGTGGTTGAGCGAGGCGGCCGACTGGGCTTCACGGCGGAACCGTGCCTGGAAGGACGGATCGCGGGCGAGGTCGGCCCGCAGCGTCTTCACAGCGACGGTGCGGCCGAGCCGGGTGTCATGCGCGAGGTAGACCTCGGCCATGCCACCACGGCCGAGCACCGAGCCCAGCTCGTACCGGCCGCCGAGGCGACGCGGCTCTTCCATAACTGATCCAGCCCTCTCCGTCAGTCCCGACCGCACCCGTGTGTGGTCCGGCGGTGCGCTGTTCGCGCATACGCTACCGGGCACGCCCGGCGTGATCGGCCCGCACCCGTCAGCCGATATCCGACCGGTATCCCAATGTGCTGGTGTGGACAGAAGTTGTGAAGGGTGTCACTACTTTCCGTCGAGTACCGCCTTCATCACGCTCTTGGCGATCGGGGCGGCCAGGCCGCCACCGGAGATGTCGTCCCTGTTGGCGTTGCCGTCCTCGACCACCACGGCGACGGCGACCGGGGAGCCGCTGTCGGTCTTGGCGTACGAGATGAACCAGGCGTACGGCTTCTCACTGTTGTTGAGGCCGTGCTGGGCGGTACCGGTCTTACCTCCGACAGTGACGCCGTCGATCTGCGCGTTGGTTCCCGTGCCGTCCTCGACCACGGTCTCCATCATCTGCTGCACCTTCTGGGCGTTCTCCGCCGAGAGCGGCCGGCTGAGCTGCTCCTTCTCGTGCGTGTAGATGACGTCCAGATTGGGCGCCTGGCGCTGGGCGACCATGTACGGCTGCATGAGCTTGCCGTCGTTGGCGATCGCGGAAGCCACCATGGCCATCTGGAGCGGAGTGGCGCGGTTGGAGGCCTGGCCGATGCCCGCCATGGCGTTCTGCGGCTGGTTGTCCTTCGGGTAGATGCTGGCGTCGGCCCGGACCGGCGTGAAGACTTCCTCGTTGAAGCCGAACTTGTCGGACTGCTCGATCATCTTCTCGTTGCCGAGGTCGTTGCTCATCTTGCCGAAGACGGTGTTGCAGGAGTAGCGCAGGGCGTCCCGGAGCGATGCGTTCTCGCAGGGAATGTCACCCTCGTTCTGCAGCAGGTTGGTCGACAGGGGGAGCCGCCAGGGCAGCGGGGAGTCCGTCTCCTCGTCGATGTCCGAGTACAGGCCGTTCTCCAGCGCCGCGGCGGCCGTCACGACCTTGAACGTCGAGCCGGGCGGGTAGGTCTCCCGCAGGGCCCGGTTCAGCATCGGCTTGTCCTTGTCGGCCAGGAGCTTCTGCCGGGCGTCGGAGTCCTTCATGGAGTTCCCCGCGAAGACCGAGGGGTCGTACGAGGGAGTGCTGGCCAGTGCCAGGACGGCGCCGGTCCGGGGGTCGATGGCGGCGACGGCGCCCTTCTTGGCACCCAGTCCCTTGAAGGCGGCCTTCTGGGCGGCGCCGTTGAGGGTGGTCACGATGTCGCCGCCGGTCTTCTTCTCGCCGGTGAACATCGACAGGGTGCGGTCGAAGAACAGCTGGTCGCTGTTGCCGGTGAGGATGCCGTCCTCGATGCTCTCCAGCTGCGAGGAGTCGAAGGCCTGGGAGGAGTAGCCGGTGACGGGCGCCCACATGGGGCCGTCCTTCCAGACGCGCTTGTACTTGAAGTCGCCGTCCGTGGTCTCGACGGAGCCCGTGACGGGCTCGCCGTCGACGATGATGTTGCCGCGCTCGTGGGCGTAGCGCTCGATCTGGACGCGGCGGTTGTGCTCGTTCGCGTTGAGCTCGTCGGCCCGCACGTACTGGACGTAGTTGGTGCGGATCAGCAGGGCCAGAACGAGGATCCCGCAGAACATCGCGATCCGGCGCAGAGGCTTGTTCATGGTCGGACCACCTGGGTCATCTCTGCGTCCGGGGACGGTGCGGGAGCCGGGGCGGGTCGTCGGGCCGTGTCACTGATCCTGATCAGGATGCCGATCAGTGCCCAGTTGGCGATGACGGACGAACCGCCGGCCGCCATGAACGGCATGGTCATACCCGTCAGCGGGATGAGCCCCATGACGCCGCCGGCGACGACGAAGACCTGGATGGCGAAGGAGCCGGAGAGGCCGATCGCGAGGAGCTTGCCGAAGGGGTCCCGGGCGGCCAGCGCCGTACGGACGCCGCGCTCGACGATCAGACCGTAGATGAGCAGGACGGCCATCATGCCGGCCAGCCCGAGCTCCTCGCCGACGGTGGCGAGGATGAAGTCGGAGTTGGCGGCGAAGCCGATCAGGTCGGAGTTGCCCTGGCCCAGGCCGGTGCCGAGGGTGCCTCCGGAGCCGAACGCCATGAGCGACTTGGCCATCTGCTCGCTGGCCATCTCCTTGCCCCAGCCCGCGAAGGGGTCGAGCCAGGCGGTGACGCGGTCCTGCACGTGCGGCTCGAACGTCGCGACGCCTACAGCGCCGGCTCCGGACATCAAAAGGCCGAAGACGATCCAGCTGGTGCGCTCGGTGGCGACGTACAGCATGACGACGAACATGCCGAAGAACAGCAGCGAGGATCCGAGGTCGGTCTCGAAGACGAGGATCAGGATCGAGAAGGCCCAGACCATGAGGATCGGGCCCAGGTCACGGCCGCGGGGCAGGTACAGACCCATGAAGCGGCGGCTGGCCAGGGCCAGCGCATCGCGTTTGACCATGAGGTAGCCGGCGAAGAACACCGCGATGATGATCTTCGCGAACTCCCCGGGCTGGATTGTTCCGACGCCAGGGATCTTGATCCAGATCTTGGCGCCGTTCACAGCCGGGAAGAACATCGGAAGGATCAGGAGGACCAGCGCCACCAGCATGGAGATGTAGGTGTAGCGCTGCAGGATGCGGTGGTCCTTGAGGGCGATCAGGACGACGACCATCAGGGCCACGCCGACCGCCGAGAACATCAGCTGCTTTGAGGCGGCAGGGGCGAACGTCTTGATCGACTGGAACCGTTCCGACTGGTCGAGCCGCCAGATGAGGGCCAGTCCCAGTCCGTTCAGCAGGGTCGCCAGCGGAAGGAGCAGCGGGTCCGCGTACGGAGCGAATCTCCGCACCGCGATATGTGCCACTCCGCCGAGCAGCGCGAGGCCCAGGCCGTAGCCGAGCATGCCGGCGGGCAGTTCGCCGTTGAGGGCGAGGCCCACGTTGGCGTACGCGAACACCGAGATGAGTACGGCGAAGGCGACCAGCGCCAACTCGGTGTTGCGGCGGCTCGGCGCGTCGATCGCGCCGATGGTGGTCGTGTTGGTGACAACGCTCATGTGCTGAAGGCCCCCTACGGCTTACTGCTTACCGCACTGCAGGGCCAGCTTCTTCTCTTCCTCCGAGAGGCTGGGGCCGGGAGTGGGAGTCGCGGTCTTGGTCCCCTTGGCGGGAGTCGTGGCGGTGTCGGAAGCGGTGCCGGCCTCGCCCTGGTCCTTGGCGGCGTTGCTGTCCGCGGCGGCGTTGGTGTCCGCCTTGGCCGCGCGGCGCTGCGCGTCCTTCTCGCAGGCGGAGGCCTGCGCATCGAGCTCGCTGATCTTCTTGCGGGCGTCGGCGAGGTTGCCCTGGGAGATGGTCGCTTCGACCTGCTTGCGCCAGTAAGGCGGGAGGTACTTGAGTTCGATCTTGGTGTCCTCCTCGACCTTCGAGAGGGACACCCAGGCGAGATCCTGGCTGATCCCGCGGTACAGCGCGACGTTGTCGTCCTTCGTGCCCACGTAGAACTGGGTCTGGGTCCAGCGGTATCCGCCGTAGACGCCACCGCCGATCACGGCCAGGGCGAGCACGATGTAGAACGACCGCTTCAGCCACCTGCGGCGACCGCGGGGCTTGACGAAGTCCTCGTCGGAGTACGAGTCGAAGGCGCCGTCCGGACCGGAGGCGTATCCCACGTCGTCGCCGCTGCCGGGGGGGCCGAAGCCGCCGGCCGGCGGCGGCACGGACCGGCCGAGGCCGGCAGCACGTCCCGCCGGCGTCTCCATGGCCCGGCCGTCGCTCGCTTGGGCGGCCTGGTTCTCGGCGACCGCGCCGACGATGACCGGGGTGTCGTTGAGCTGCCCGGCCAGGGTGTCGTTGCTGTCGACGTCCAGGACGTCGGCGACGATGCAGGTGATGTTGTCCGGGCCACCACCGCGCAGCGCGAGCTGGATGAGGTCCTGGATGGTCTCCTGCGGGCCCTGGTAGCTGGCCAGGGTCTCCTCCATCGTCTGGTGGGAGACGACGCCCGAGAGTCCGTCCGAGCAGATCAGATAGCGGTCACCTGCGCGGACCTCCCGTACGGAGAGATCGGGCTCCACGTGGTCGCCGCTGCCCAGAGCCCGCATCAGCAGAGAGCGCTGCGGGTGAGTGGTGGCTTCTTCCTCGGTGATCCTGCCCTCGTCGACGAGACGCTGCACCCAGGTGTGGTCCTGCGTGATCTGCGTCAGGACGCCGTCACGCAGGAGGTAGGCGCGGGAGTCCCCGACGTGGACGAGCCCGAGGCGCTGACCGGTCCAGAGCAGCGCGGTGAGCGTGGTGCCCATGCCCTCCAGCTGAGGGTCCTCCTCGACCATGACGCGCAGCTGGTCGTTGGCCCGCTGCACCGCCGTACCGAGCGAGGTGAGGATGTCGGAGCCCGGGACGTCGTCATCGAGCTGGACGAGGGTGGAGATCACCTCGGAGCTGGCGACCTCGCCGGCCGCCTGGCCGCCCATGCCGTCGGCGATGGCGAGCAGGCGGGGACCGGCGTAGCCGGAGTCCTCGTTGCCTTCCCGGATCATGCCCTTGTGCGATCCGGCGGCGAAGCGCAGGGACAAGCTCATGCGCACCTCGCCCGTCGGTTCGGGGTACAGCCGGTCTCGAGCCACACTGCCCACCCTCCGGTCGGGAGCCGGGCCGGGTCCGTCGTAAGGACCGCCGCGGCTCGCTCGCTCCGCTCGCTCATTGTCGTACTACTTCCGCAGCTCGATGACGGTCTTGCCGATGCGGATCGGCGCGCCCAGCGGAACAGGTGTCGGGGTGGTGAGCCGGGTCCGGTCGAGATAGGTGCCGTTGGTGGACCCGAGATCCTCGACGATCCACTGGCCGTCACGGTCCGGATAGATCCTGGCATGCCTGCTGGACGCGTAGTCGTCATCCAGCACGATCGTTGAATCGTGTGCCCGGCCCAGGGTGATGGTCTGGCCCTGGAGGGCGACGGTGGTGCCGGTGAGCGTGCCTTCGGAGACGACCAGCTTTGTGGGAGCCCCACGGCGCTGGCGCCCGGACTGCTGGCGCTGCTGAGGCGGCGCTGCTTGCTGTTGGCGCCCCTGCTGCGGGCGCGTGTCAGCGGCAGTGCGGCGTGAGCCGCGCTGCGTGACGCGCGTACCGAACAGGTCGCTGCGAATGACCTGTACGGCCACGATTACGAATAGCCACAGAACAGCCAGGAAACCTAGCCGCATGACCGTCAGGGTCAGCTCTGACATTGCCCCCGCTTCACCCTTCGGCTTGCCGGTAAACGATGGTGGTGCTGCCCACGACGATCCGCGAGCCGTCGCGGAGCGTAGCGCGGGTGGTGTGCTGCCCGTCTACCACGATGCCGTTGGTAGACCCGAGATCCTGGATCGTCGAGGGCGTTCCGGTCCGGATCTCACAGTGCCGGCGCGATACGCCGGGGTCGTCGATCCGCACGTCGGCGTCGGTGCTTCGTCCCATCACCAACGTCGGGCGGGAGATCTGATGGCGGGTGCCGTTGATCTCGATCCAGCGCCTCACCTGGGCGTCGGGCGCGGGGCCGGACGCGGCCGGCGGACGCCAGTCGCTGGAGGGGCCTCCGGAGCGCCCGGCACCCGGCGGCGGGGCCGCGGGCATGGGCGGGGCGGAAGCAGGCGGGTAGCCGTAACCACCCTGCCCCTGGGGGGCGGGCCGGTTCGGCTGGGCGTGGGAAGCGGGGCTCTGCTGGCCCTGCTGTGACGAACTCGACGCCAAGGTCCTGCTGCGTACTCGGTAGAGACCGGTGTCGAGGTCGTCCGCCTTCTCCAGGTGGACCTTGATCGGTCCCATGAAGGTGTACCGCTGCTGCTTGGCGTAGTCGCGTACGAGGCCGGACAGCTCGTCGCCGAGCTGGCCGGAGTACGGGCTGAGCCGTTCGTAGTCCGGTGTGCTGAGCTCGACGATGAAGTCGTTGGGCACGACCGTCCGCTCGCGGTTCCAGATCGAGGCGTTGTTGTCGCACTCACGCTGGAGTGCTCCCGCGATCTCGACCGGCTGCACCTCGGACTTGAACACCTTGGCGAAGGTGCCGTTGACCAGGCCTTCGAGACGCTGCTCGAAACGCTTCATGACTCCCATGGGGCACCTCCTCCGTTGTCGTCATCCCTGTACTGCCTACTGATCGTATCCACGCGTAGGGAAATCGGCTGGTTCCCCTTGTCTGCACAGTGGATGAGTGTCACCTCTCACACGGATCGTAGAGGTGGCCTCCTCATAGTGTCCCGCACTCCGGGTGCACTCAGGAGGAGCGGGGCCGAGCTTTCCGCGTTCCCGGTTCCCCCCGTGGGTCCGGGGAAACAACGGATGTGAATCCACCCTGTCCAGCGTGCTAATCTTCCGGATGTCGCCAGGCGCTCACACCACACGGTGAGAGAGTCTGAAAACACCACTCATGCGCGAGTGGCGGAACGGCAGACGCGCTGGCTTCAGGTGCCAGTGTCCTTAGGGACGTGGGGGTTCAAATCCCCCCTCGCGCACAACGGGCAGTCGCTTGCGATTGCCGGGTTGGTTCGACAGAACCCCCGCACCGGAGAGATTCGGTGCGGGGGTTCTTCGTGTTTGGGCCCCTGTGCGTGGGCGGCGTGGCTCTTCCGGTCCCGCCCGGCCTTCGGGAACGGGCCAGGGCCGGCCGGCTCGGGCCCGTTCCCGAAAGGCGCCGCCGGACGAGTCGGGCGTGCGTGGCGGGCGTTGTGATGCAGGACGCACTGATGCAGAACTGTGGCCGGAGCGGGGCCGCTGTTTCACGTGAAACGTCGGATCCATACCGAAGGGGTGTTTCGTACCGGCCCCTGCCGGTGGCCGCTCCGTCGCTCAGGCAGCGAGGCGCGCCGCCAGGGCCTTGGCCTTCACCGCCGCGTCGGTGAGCGCCTGAGCGCGGGACGCGTCCGCGAGTGGAATCAGGTCGGCCATTTCGGGCTTCGAGTGGGCCAGGGTCAACTCCGGGACTATGAAATCGACTTCCGCCCCGAGCATGCCCGTCAGCACCTTTTCCAGGTAGTTCTGGACGAACTCGAAGCCCTCGCGTGGCGTGCCGGGGGCGTACGAACCGCCGCGACTGGCCACGACGGTGATGGGGGTGCCGGAGACGGGGCCGTCGGGGCCGGCGTTGTGGCCGACGATGATCACTTGGTCCAGCCATGCCTTCAGCGTGGACGGGATGGAGAAGTTGTACATCGGAGCGCCGATGAGTACGGCGTCCGCTGCGGCCAGTTCGGCGGCCAGGTGCCCGCGCAGGGTGTCCTCCGCGCCGGCGGCTGCAGCCGAGGCGTCCAGGTGGGGCAGAGGGTCGGCGGCGAGGTCGCGGTAGATGACTTCGCCGTCGGGGTGCTGCTCGCGCCAAGCGGCGACGAAGGTGGCGGTGACAGTGCGGGATGTGGAGTTCTGGGGAAAGACGGCGGAGTCGAGGTGGAGGAGCGTGGCCATGGGGATCTCCGTGAGGGGTGAGGGCGGCTCGGCTCGGGCCCATAAAAGTAGCGGGCGTGGAGGCCGGATCCGCAGGATGTTTTTCCGTACGTAGCTATTACTAACATAGTCGCTTACTTTTAATAAGTACCCAACGTCGACGCAGTACTCTGGGGCCATGGCGGATCACGGTGAGCAGGCCTGTCGGCGGGTGGATGCGAGTATCAGCCGCGTCTTCGAGCTGCTCGGGAAGCGCTGGACGGGCCCGATCGTCTCTGTGCTGATGCGCCAGCCGGTGCACTTCGCGGATCTGCGCCGGGCGATTCCGGGGATCAGTGAGCGAATGCTCTCGGACCGGCTTTCCGAGCTGGGGGCGGCTGGGCTCGTGGTGCGTGAGGTCGACGAGGGTCCCCCGCTGCGGGTGGCGTACCGGCTGACGGCGGCCGGCGCCGCCATGGAGCCCGCACTCAAGGAACTCGGGCAGTGGGCGGATACCTACCTGGCGGGCCCGGGGAGCTGCTGACGGGCGGTCGCTCGGAGCGGTTACCTCGGGGGAGCCTCCCCGGCGCCGGTGTGCGGCCGGCCGCCGGTGCGCGGTGGGTGCCTAGAGGGGCGGGTTTCCTTCGCCTGCCGAGTTGTAGCGCAGGAGGTACTCCGCGAACTGCTCGAGATCGTTCGACGTCCAGGTGCCGAGGCGTTCCCGGTAGGCGGCTCGTCGACTGGCCTGCGTCGAGGCGAGAGCCTGGGTGCCGGCGGCTGTGGGATGCAGTACCTGGATGCGCTGGTCGTCCGGGTCCGGATGGCGCTCGACCAGGCCCAGTTTCTCCAGCGTTGCGATCTGCCGGCTGACCGTCGACTTGTCCAGCATGTAGTGAGCCGCCAGATCGGTCGCGCGGCAGCCGTGCCGGTGGTCGATGTGGGCGAGCAGTGTGTAGGAGACCAGCGGCAGATCCGGATGGAGCCGAGCCGCGGCCGAGCGTGCGCGGCGTGCGAAAGCGGTGAGCTCTCGCTGGATGACGTCCAGCGACTCCTCGCGTTCCCGGGGGGCGTCTGCCACGTGATTCACCTTCTCGAACGTTAGTTGTACGCTACAACGAGAGTGAAAGTTGTAAAAGCCAACCACTGGAGGAGCGGCCGAATGTCCGCAGGTCCGATCTCCGCCCCCGGCTCGACCGCCGGCGCGCTGCGTCATGTGCTCAGTCATCTCGTCACGCCGTTGCTGATGTGTATCGGTATGGGGCTCGCCTATCTGGGGGCCTTCCACGCCCCTGAGCCGCATGACCTGAGGGTGGACGTCGTGGGCTCGGGAGCGAGCGCGCAGGTGCTTGCACAGTCCTTGCAGGACAAGGGGGACGGTGCATTGAGTGTGCGTACGGTAGCGGACCGGGACATCGCGGTGAACCACCTGCGGACGCAGCAGAGTTACGGCGCCTACGTGCCGGGCAGCGGCCCCGAGCTCATCGTGGCCAAGGCCTCGTCGGACACCAGCGCGACGGTCGTCCAGAAGGTCTTCACCGAGGTCGCCGCCGAGCAGGGCGCACCCCTGCAGGTGACGGACGTGGCACCCACCGCGGACGGTGATCCGACCGGACAGGGGATCTTCTTCCTGCTGGTGGCGGTCAGTATCGGGTCCTACGCGTCGGTCGCGGTGATCGGTGGTGCGGGTGCGGTGCTGGCACTGCGGATCAGGGCCGGACTCGCGATCGGCATGTCGTTGGTGGTGAGCGTGATCGGCGCCGCCTTCGCCGGTCCGGTGTTCGGGCTGGTGGACCATGGGCTCGGCGGGCTCTGGGCGATGGCCTGGCTCTATTCGGCGGGCATTCTGCTGATCGGGGTGGGCCTGCACACCTTCCTCAAGCGGTGGACCACGCTCGGTGTGATGCTGCTCTTCGTGATGCTCAACTTCACGAGTTCCGGCGGCATCTTCCGGCCTGAACTCCAGCCGGGCTTCTTCGGATCGCTGCACTCCTTCTGGAACGGCGCGGGCTTCGTCGAAGGCGTTCGCAGCCACGTGTACTTCGGCGGACATTCCCTGAGCGGGCACCTTCTGGTGCTGGCTCTGTGGTTCGTGGCCGGACTGGTCGTCGTGGGTGTGGCGGGCCTGGCCGAGGCGAATCGGCGTCGGGCGTCCGAGGGGAAGGCGCGGGAGGTGGCGGCCGCGCGGGCGGCGGCCGGCGCTGAGGAGGAGATGGAAGAGGCCGTCGGGATCTGACCTCGGACAGGTGCCCGGGTTCGTGGTGCCGGGCGTGGGCACCTCTCCGCTTCGAGGAGGGCCGGAGGGGATGTCGGCGCGCGCGGTTCCTGGGGCGTGCGACTCCGGTTCGTGCGGTGCCTGTACGTGCGGGTCGGGCCGGGGCGCTGTGCCGGGGCTTGGCCTTGTGGTGTGCTCCGGCCGGTGGCTCGTCCGGGCCGGGCCGGTGGCACGGGATTCCCGACCCGGCAGGGGGTTGTCCACAGGGCGGCTTCCGGGCTGTCCACAGGGGCAGACGGCTGTCACCCGACGGTTGTACCGTCGTCCGCAGTTGATGTTGGTCGGACGGACCGGTTGAGCGAGGACGGGGCGGCTCCATGGGCGAAGTCGAGGCGACCGAGGCTGCGGTGCCGGTACAGCGGTCTGCGGGTGACGCGCGCATTCCGGTTGTTCCCGGGTTCGCGCGTCGGAGGGCAGACGGGGCGCGGCCGTCCGGATCAGGGACCGTGTCCCCGAAGGCGGCCGGCAAGGCGCTGCGGCTCGACGTGCCCCGGTCCGCGCACAGTTCCTTGGTGCTGCCCGCCGGACGGCCGGATGCGATACAGGCGGTCGAGGAGTCGAACCGGGGCCGAGTGCCTGGCCTGACGCCCATACGGGTCGGGCGGATGTCGGCAACACCGTTCGCGTTTCTCCGCGGCTCGGCCGGACTGATGGCACACGACCTGACGGGCACGCCGGTCACAGGCGTCGGTGCCCAGCTCTGTGGGGACGCGCACGCGGCCAACTTCGGCTTGTACGGCGATGCGCGGGGGAACCTGGTCATCGATCTCAACGACTTCGACGAGACGGTGTTCGGGCCGTGGGAGTGGGATCTCAAGCGGCTCGCCACTTCGCTGGTGCTCGCGGGCCGGGAAGCTGGGGCGGACGAGGACACCTGCCGGCAGGGTGCGTTCGACACAGTGGGCGCGTACCGGCGCACGATGCGTCTTCTGGCGCGGTTGCCCGCACTCGACGCGTGGAACGCCATCGCCGACGAGGAGCTCGTCTCGCACACCGACGCCAGGGATCTGCTCGGGACGCTGGAGCGGGTCTCCGCCAAGGCCCGTAAGAACACGAGTGCCCGATTCGCCGCCAGGTCCACGGAGGAGTGCGAGGACGGAGGGCGTCGCTTCGTCGACGCACCGCCTGTGCTCCGCCGGGTGCCCGACGCGGAGGCGGCGGCTGTGGCGGCCGGGCTCGAGGGCTATCTTGCGACCATCTCGGAGGACAGGGTTCCGCTGCTGGCCCGCTACGCCATCCACGACGTGGCGTTCCGGGTGGTCGGCACGGGAAGCGTGGGGACCCGGTCGTACGTGGTGCTCCTGCTCGACCACCGTGGCGAGCCGCTGGTCCTGCAGGTGAAGGAGGCCCGTCCCTCCGTGCTCTCCCCCTACCTCCGGCAGGCCGGCTTCGAGGTACCGGGCGTGGAGCACGAGGGGCGACGGGTGGTTCTCGGGCAGAAGCGGATGCAGGTCGTCAGCGACATCCTGCTCGGTTGGGCCGAGGTCGACGGCAGGTCCTACCAGGTGCGTCAGTTCAGGAATCGCAAGGGCAGCGTGGATCCGGCCGCGCTCGCGGCGGATCAGGTGGACGACTACGGGCGGATGACCGGGGCCCTGCTGGCCCGGGCCCATGCACACAGCACGGATCCCCGGCTGCTCGCGGGTTACTGCGGGAAGAACGCCGAGCTCGACGATGCTGTGGCCGATTTCGCCGTGATGTACGCGGACCGCACGGAGGCGGATCACGCTGAACTCGTGCGGGCTGTCCGGGCCGGGCGAATAGCCGCCGAGCAAGGCGTCTGAGCGGGGCCTGCGCACACCGTGTGTATTCGGGGCACGGGCCGTGGCCATACGCTGGACGGGT
Organism: Streptomyces sp. NPDC005752; assembly: GCF_040630715.1. Taxonomy (NCBI): domain Bacteria; kingdom Bacillati; phylum Actinomycetota; class Actinomycetes; order Kitasatosporales; family Streptomycetaceae; genus Streptomyces; species Streptomyces sp. NPDC005752. Next base: position 52,894 of record NZ_JBEXYB010000046.1, read on the forward strand.
GACCCACGAAGCCGCCGGGGTGCCGACCACCCGGAACGACGAAGACCGGCAGAACCAGGACCGGCAGGACGAGCCGCAGCACGCGCAGGACGCGTCGCAGGGTGACGATCCGCGAGCCGATCCGGACGTGTCGCCGGCGGCGGGCCCCGCCACCGGCGACGTGGCTGGTGATCCTGCCGTCAGTGCGGGCGGTGAGGCGGGTGACGACGCGGCGGCGGGTGAGGGCGGCGCTCCCCGGCCCGAGGAGCGGCTCGCGAAGGCTGTCAGGGTGGCTGAGCAGGCGCTGATCGAGTTCGAGATCGCGGTGGAGACCTTCCGGGTCGAGGTGGAGAATTTCTCCCGGCTCCACCACCAGAAGCTCGGCCCCATGTATGCGCGCCTTGACGAGCTCGACGCGCAGATCGCGGAGGCCCGGGCCGCGAAGACGGGCGATCCGGAGGATCTGCGCAAGGCCCAGGAGGCACGGGCCATTGTGATGCCGATGCCTGGGGTCGACGAGCTCTTCCACGACTGGATGGACTCGGACGGGCTCTCGCCGGAGGCCTCGGCGATGCTGACCGAGCAGCCCGTCCGGCCGCCGAAGCGGGTCAGGCCGGGCGAGGAGGCGCGCAAGCTCTACCGGGAGCTGGCCCGAAAGGCTCATCCGGATCTGGCACCGGACGAGCAGGAGCGGGCACGACGCGATGAATTCATCGCTCGGGTCAATGCTGCCTACGGACGCGGCGACGTGGCGTTGCTGAAGGAGCTGGCCGCCGAGTGGGCGGCGGGGCCTGTGGCGCCGGAGCTGCGACTCAGCGAGAGCGAGGAGCTCTATGCGCGGCTGGAGTGGCTCAGCCGCCGTAAGGAACTGCTGACGGTTCTTGCCCAGGAGCTCGAGGAGAGTGCGATCGGCTCGATGCTGAGGATGGCACCGGAGGACCCCGACCGGCTGCTCGACGACATCGGCGAGAAGCTCCTGGCGGAGGTGTCCCAGCGTGAGGACGAGCTGGCTGGGCTGGTGCAGTAGCGTTCCGGATGACCCTGGCGCTTACGTACGAGAGAAGGCATACCCATGAATTTCGCTCCGCTGCCCTCGGTGGACGCCGTCGCGGTTCCCTCGGACGGATTCGTGCTGGACGTCCGAGAGGACGACGAGTGGGCAGCCGGGCACGTCGAGGGTGCGCTGCACATTCCCATGAGTGACTTCGTGGGCCGCTTCGGCGAACTGACCGAAGCAGCTGACGACGGTCGGCGCGTGCATGTGATGTGCCGCGTCGGGGGCCGGTCCGCTCAGGTCACCCAGTACCTGGTGCAGCAGGGCATCGACGCTGTGAACATCGACGGCGGCATGCTCGCCTGGGACGGCGCCGAGCGTCCTATGGTCACGGACAACGGGAGCGCGGCCTTCGTCCTCTGACGGGCCTCTTCGGAGCCGTCCTCGCCGCTGCTGCGCAGAGCGGCTCCATCGCGACCTGCCGCCGCACGAACCCGTCGGGATGTTCCCGGGAGGGGGCTTCGGCTGCGGGCCTTGCCCCGTAGTTGCCTCAGGGCTGTCTCCACAGCTGCCATGTGCCTCTACCAGCGCCTCCGGGACCGGTGGAGGCAGCCGCCTCTGGGACCGGCTTGAGCCGGCGGGCTGCTGCGCGGTGCGATCCTCCTGTCCGTTCGCTTACGCGGACAGGCGTGGTGGCCCCCGCTCGTCGGCGCCTCGTCAGGCGCGCCGCTCAGGGACGTCACGCGGACGCCGGAGCCTTGTCGGCCCGTACGGTGTCGACGGCCTCCAGCC
>NZ_JBEXYB010000047.1:0-54647 GCF_040630715.1 Streptomyces sp. NPDC005752
GGGTCCAGCGCGGGACGCGTCGCGTCACCGAACGGGTCGTTGCCACGCCAGCCCACGGTCCACAGACCGAAGGTGAACCTGTCCGCAGGGGTGGGAGTGAAGCGGTCCGACATTGCACAGCCTCTTGTCGACGTCAGGCCCGGCCTTGATGCCCGACCAGCCAATTTGTTTGCTTGCAGTACTAATACGCCATCCCGCTCATGGTTTCTAGACCATTTCCGTGACGTGTCGATCACGTGGCGCCAACATGGCAGATCCGGCGTTGCTTCCTGCTGTTCGGTCTTCGGGGCAATTCGGGAATACCCATCGCCGTCCCACCCTGCCCGTCACATTTGTTTTGTGTACGATCAAAATCGAGAGGACCCGCAGCCGCGCTTGCCGCAGGCGCCCTGACGTCCCGCCCAGCACCTCCTGATCGGCTAAGGACCACCCCCATGAAGTTCACCGACGGCTTCTGGCAGATGCGCAGTGGTGTGCACGCCTCGTACGCCACGGAAGTCCGCGATGTCCGCCTCGACGACGACCGACTCGCCGCCTACGCCGCCGTCAAGCGCGTCGAGCGCCGCGGCGACACGCTGAACGCCCCGCTGATCACCGTGGAGGCCCACGCCCCCGCCGAGGGCGTCATCGCGGTGCGCCTCACCCATCACGCCGGCAGGCGCCGTAAGGGCCCCGACTTCGAACTGCCGGGTGCCGCGACGCAGTCCGCCGCCACGACCCGGACCGAGGGTGCGACCGCCGAGCTGACCAGCGGCCCGCTGACCCTGCGGCTCCCCACCGAGGGCGCCTTCGGCCTGGAGTTCCTCGACGCGGACGGCCGGGTCCTGACCTCCGCCGGCCGTAAGGGCACCGCGTTCGCCACCGTGGACGACGGCAGCCACCACATGTTCGCCCAGCTCGCCCTCGGTGTCGGTGAGACCGTCCACGGCCTCGGTGAGCGCTTCACGCCGTACGTGAAGAACGGCCAGACCGTCGACATGTGGCAGGCCGACGGCGGCACCAGCAGCGAGCAGGCCTACAAGAACATCCCGTTCTACCTGTCCTCCCGCGGCTACGGCGTCTTCGTCAACCACCCCGGCAAGGTCTCCTTCGAGGTCGGTTCCGAGGCCGTCGGCCAGGTGCAGTTCAGCGTCGAGGACCAGACGCTGGAGTACTTCGTCGTCGCCGGCCCCACGCCGAAGGACGTCCTCTCCCGGTACGCCGCCCTCACCGGCCTCCCCGCCCTCCCTCCGGCGTGGTCGTTCGGCCTCTGGCTGACCACCTCCTTCACCACCTCCTACGACGAGGCCACCGTCACCTCCTTCGTCGACGGCATGGCCGAGCGCGGTATCCCGCTGAGCGTCTTCCATTTCGACTGCTTCTGGATGCGCGAGTACCAGTGGTGCGACTTCGAGTGGGATCCGGCCGTGTTCCCCGACCCGGAGGGCATGATCGCCCGGCTCAAGGACAAGGGCCTGAAGATCTGCGTCTGGATCAACCCGTACATCGGGCAGAAGAGCGCCCTGTACGAAGAGGGCGCGGAGAAGGGCTACTTCGTCCTGACCCCGGACGGCGACATCTGGCAGTGGGACAAGTGGCAGGCCGGCATGGCGCTGGTCGACTTCACCAACCCCGAGGCCACCGCCTGGTTCCAGGCCAAGCTGAAGGTCCTCCTCGACCAGGGCGTCGACGGCTTCAAGACCGACTTCGGCGAGCGCATTCCGACGGAGGTCGTCTGGCACGACGGCTCCGACACGGAGCGCATGCACAACTACTACACGCACCTCTACAACAAGGCCGTCTTCGAGATCCTGGAGGAGGAGCGCGGTCAGGGCGAGGCGGTGCTCTTCGCCCGCTCGGCCGCCGCGGGCGGCCAGCAGTACCCGGTCCACTGGGGCGGCGACTGCTGGTCCTCCTTCGAGGCCATGGCGGAGTCCCTGCGCGGCGGACTCTCGCTCTCCCTGTCCGGCTTCGGCTTCTGGAGCCACGACATCGGCGGCTTCGAGGGCACGCCCGACCCGGCCGTCTTCAAGCGCTGGCTCGCCTTCGGTCTGCTGTCGTCGCACAGCCGGCTGCACGGCTCGTCGTCGTACCGCGTGCCGTGGGAGTTCGGCGACGAAGCGGTCGACGTCGCCCGGCAGTTCACCCGCCTCAAGCACCGCCTGATGCCGTACCTGTACGGCGTGGCGGTCGAGGCCCACCGCACGGGTGTCCCGACGATGCGCCCACTGCTCCTGGAGTTCCCGGACGACCCGACGGCCCGTACGGCGGACCGCGAGTACCTGCTGGGCCCTGACGTCCTGGTCGCTCCCGTCTTCACCGACGACGGCGAAGTCGAGTACTACGTGCCCGAGGGGACCTGGACCCACCTGCTGACGGGTGACACGGTCACCGGCCCCGCCTGGCGCCGCGAGACCCACGGCTTCGACAGCCTGCCCCTGCTGGTCCGCCAGGGCGCGGTCCTGGCACTGGGCGCGGACGAGTCCCGTCCGGACGGTGAGTGGCTCGACGGCCTCGAACTCCGCGTGTTCGTCCCCGCCGGCACGGGCGACTTCACCCGCACGGTGACCGTCCCCGACCGCACGGGTGCGGTGGCGGCCACGTACGAGGTGGCCTACGAGGGCGGCGAGGTCCACGTCACCACGGGCACGGGCCAGCCGTACACGGTCACGGTCGTCCGCGGACCGGCCTGACGGCCGTCACCCGCTGATCCCGCACCGCGGGCAGGCCGCCGGAGCACCCGCTCCGGCGGCCTGCCCGGGCGAGCCGCCCCGCGACGGGCGGGGCGGAATGCGATCGTGGGCCGGCAGGTTGGCACCAGTGGCACACGCGTACGCACACGGCACACAGAGCGGAACCACCAATGGGCGAGTTGATCCTGATCCGGCACGGCGAGACCGAGTGGTCCCGGTCCGGGCAGCACACGAGCTGGACCGACCTGCCCCTGACCGAACTCGGGGAGCGCCAGGCCCGCGCCCTCGTGCCGCTCCTCGCCGAACGGGAGATCGGCCTCACCCTGGTCAGCCCCTTCCTGCGCGCACGCCGCACCGCCGAACTGGCGGGACTGACGGCGCCCCGCGAGACACCGGACCTGCGGGAGTGGGACTACGGGGCGTACGAAGGCATCACCACGGTCGAGATCCGCCGCAGCCGCCCCGAGTGGAACCTCTGGACCGACGGAGTCGCCGCGGGCCCCGAGGAGCACCCGGGGGAAAGCCCGCAGGAGGTGGGCGACCGGGCGGACCGGATCCTGGCGGAGGTCAGCGCGGCGGCGTCCCGTCTCGGCGAGGCCGACATCGCGCTGGTCGCCCACTCGCACTTCCTGCGTGTGCTCACCGCACGCTACCTGCGGCTGACGCCCGCGAGCGGGGCTCTCTTCCAGCTCGCCACGGGGGCGGTCTCCCGCCTCGGCACGGAACACGACAAGCCGGTCGTCACCGCGCTGAACATGGCCCTTCCGGAGAAGCTGTTCAACGCGATCGCCTGACCGGCGTCAGAGCGAGCCCTCGAGGCACTCGCCGCCGTCGCCGTTGCTGTAGGACGCCTTACGCCAGGCAGCTGTACTCAGTTCAGGCGTGGTGGTCATGGCGTCAAGAACTCCTTTGCCGCTGAGGCGATCCGGTCCAGGGATGCCTCCGGCGACAAGGCGGCAGCCCTGGCCAGATCGTAGGCGGAGCTGTGCTGCTCCACCAGGGCGGGTTCTTCGACGAGTTGGCCGCTGTACGCAGCCTCCGTGTACACGACGGCAGGAGCCTCGGTGAACTTCATCAGGGTCATCGACGCATGCAGGAGGGGGTGTGCCCCGGCGGAGAACGGCAGTACCTGAGCGATGAGCCTGGGGCGGGAAGCGGTCTGTTCGGCAAGGTGGACGAGCTGCTCGGCCATTACGGCCTTCCCGCCAACCGGCACGAGCAGGGCGTCTTCGTGAATCACCGCCCAGAGCACGGGTGCGGTGGGGGAGTCCAGGAGTGATGTCCGCTCCACTCGGGTGCGGACATGTTCTGTGACAGCCCCGCCGACTCGCGCAGGCGGCGCAGCTCCGCTCCGTAGAAGGCGCGGGGGTTCGCGTACGGGTCCAGGTCCTTCGGCAGTGGCATGTTCCGGAAGCTGGCGGTTACCCCGCCCCCGTATGCGGCTCAGAGGCCGAAGTCACTCGCAAGAGTGGGAGAAGCCTTTCTGCGCAAGGCGTTTACATGGTTTGGGGTCGGCGCTAGCCTCCGCTAATGGGAGCGCTCCCAAGCTTGCACCGCATTCCGGCCCCACCCGGCGCCGCAGCGAAGGGACGAACATCGTGATCCAACTGTCCAGACACCGATTACTGGCCGGCACCCGCCGAAGAGCAGTCCTCCTCACCCTGCTCGCACTGCTCACGACCATCCCCGCCCTCGGGCTCGTCCTCACCACGGGGGAGAAGGCCGAGGCGCACGGCACGCCCATGAAGCCGGCCAGCCGGACCTTCCTCTGCTGGCAGGACGGGCTGACCGACACGGGCGAGATCAAGCCCGTGAACCCCGCCTGCAAGTCCGCCGCGCAGGAGAGTGGGACCACCCCGTTCTACAACTGGTTCTCCGTGCTGCGCTCCGACGGTGCCGGCCGTACGCGCGGCTTCGTGCCCGACGGCGAGCTGTGCAGTGGCGGCAACACCAACTTCACCGGGTTCAACAAGGCGAGCACGGACTGGCCGGTGACCCACCTGACCGAGGGGTCGACGATCGACTTCTCGTACAACGCATGGGCCGCGCACCCGGGTTGGTTCTACGTCTACATCACCAAGGACGGCTACGACCCCACTCGGGCATTGACCTGGGACGACGTGGAGGAGTCCCCCTTCCTCTCCATCGACCACCCGCCGCTGAACGGTAGTCCGGGCACGGTCGAGGCGGACTACAAGTGGACCGGCGCGCTGCCCGAGGGCAAGGAAGGCCGCCACGTCATCTACATGGTGTGGCAGCGCTCCGACAGTCAGGAGACCTTCTACTCCTGCTCCGACGTGGTGTTCGACGGTGGCAACGGAGAGGTGACCGGGGTCAAGGACGGCACCAGCACCAACCCCCCGACCGAGCCCCCGCCCGGCGCCTGCACCGCCACACGCAGCACGACCGGAAGCTGGAGCGGTGGCTACCAGTCCGAGGTGAAGGTCACCAACTCCGGCACGGTGCCGATGCTCGGCTGGATGGTGGAGTGGACGCAGCCCACAGGGCAGAACGTCGCCAGCCTCTGGAGTGGAGCGATGACGGCGCAGGGGCAGGAGGTGATGGTCCACAACGCGGGCTGGAACGGTTCGCTGGACCCCGGTGAATCCACGACCTTCGGTTACGTCTCCGAGGGCGGCGCCCCGGATTCGGCGTTGGAACTCGGCTGCAGGGTGGGCTGAGCGCGCGCACGCAGCGGTCGGTACCGGCGCCTCCGGGCGGGGTGCCGACCGCGATCGGGTCCCGGCCCGACGCGTCAGGTGAGCGGCCGCACCGGCACGCCGGTCGGCCGGCTCCGTGTCCGCGCGCCCCGTGCGGCGATCCCCGACACGAGCGCGGTGATGGCGAGCAGCAGGCCGAGGAGCATGGCCAGCCCCAGTCCCACAGGCCCGCTTCGGTCATGAAGGGCCCGGCCCAGGACGCCGGCGGACGCGACGGTCCCCGACCGGTCGTCCAGGAAGGAGCGGGAATCCCTGGCGTCGGCGCGGAAGTCGCCGAGCACGAAGAGCCGTCCCTCGGGGACCACGACGTCGTAACCGGACGGCGTGCCGGCCGGGTCGCCGTCCTTCACGTACTTCTCGGTGAGCGGGGATCCGTTCAGCGTGACGGGGCCGCCCGGCTGTTGTGCGACCTGGTCGCCGCCCACGCCGATGACCCGTCCCAGAACCGCGAGGCCTTCGTAGCGCTCCGGCACCCTGTACAGCACCACGTCTCCACGGCGGACCTCGTCGGCGTCGACGCGTTCGAGGACGACGCGCTCGCCGATGGAGTACGTCGGCTCCATCGAGCTGCCGGACACCTTCGCCCCCGTGTAGCCGGTCCCGAACACCACCACGGTGCCCACCAGCAGCAGTGCCCCGACGGTGCCCGACACCCAGGCGGTCCGCCGCAGCCCTCGCCCTGCCCGTCCCATGATTCCCCTCCGCACGTGCGTGCGAGGAGATTAGCGCACGGAACGCACGGCGGAGTCGGCGCAGCGAACGGCCGGCACCTCGCCCCCGAGGTACCGGCCGGTTCCGTGCGGCGTGCCCGGGTTCAGGCCGCCTTCTTGAGTGACGTGAGATGGGCGAAGACGACGACGTTCGCCGAGTAGCCGTCCTTCTTGTCGAAGCGTCCGCCGCATGTCATGAGTCTGAGCTCCGGACGGCCGGTGGCGCCGTACACCTTGTCGTCGGGGAACTTGTCCTTCGTGTAGGTCTTCACCTCGTCGACGGTGAAGACGGCGATCCGGTGGTCCGCCCTGGTGACCTTCACCGTGTCACCCCGGCGCAGGACGTTGAGATTGAGGAAGATCGCAGGCCCCGTCGCGGTGTCCCGGTGACCGACGAGGAGGGACGTACCCGCCTCCCCGGGGGACGGTCCCTTCCCGTACCACCCCACCAGCTTGGGCTTGCTCAGCGGCGGGGCGCCGAGCCGGCCCTTCTCGTCCAGGCCGAGGTTGGTGACCTGGGCCTCGATGTAGATCGCGGGGATCGCCACCTTCAGCGGGCGGGAGTGCACCAGCGGCGCGTGCGAGGCGGGCACCTTCTCCGGAGGCTTGTGCGGTGCCCTCCGGAACGGCGGCGACCCGCCGCCCGCGGCATCGCTGCCGCGGGCGGCGGTGACCGACGAGGCGTCCTCGGGCGAGTCCGAACTCGCCCACACCACACCGGTCACCAGCGAGAAGGTGACGCACAGGGTCATCGTGAGCCGGCATGCACGACTCGGGCCCCGTCGGCGCCGACGGCCGCGTGTGTCAGGCCTCGTTGCGGGCACGGCGGCGTGCGGATCGACGGACCATGATCAGCCCCGCGATGCCTGCGGCACCGGCGACCAGCGCGGCCGAGGTCCCGACGTTCGACTCACCCTCGGAGCTGACGCTCTCCATCTCCGGGACGCCGCCGCCACCGGCGGGCACGGCACCGGACGGCTTGTCGTAGATCTCGCCGGCACCCTTGTCGCTCTTGTTCGCCATGGCGCCGGACTCGGACGAACCCCGGCCCTCGCCCTCCCCGCGGCTGCCGTTGCCTCCCTGGCCGTGCTTGGAGCAGTCGACCTCGAAGCTCTTCTGCTTCTTCACGCCGACGGTCCACTCCAGCTGGTACGTACCCTCCGGCAGCAGGTACTCCTGGCTGCGGGCCTGGCCGTTCGAGAGGGGGAGGAGGTTCGTCAGCGTGTTGCCCGGGGGCCGCTCGGTGATCGTCCACTCAAGCTGCTGGAGTTCCCCGAAGTTGCTCGCCACGAGAGCGAACTGGCAGACCTCGACGCCGTTGCGCTCACCGCGCGAGTGCCAGCTGATGGACCGGATGTCGATGTCGCCGCTCTCGCCGACGGCGAATGCGGCAGGGGCCCCGGCCAGGGCGACGACGCCGGCGGCGGCGACCGCGGCGGCCACCGTGGTGCCCGTGCGGATGCTGCGGGAGCGGAGGGAAGCGGAACTGCGCATGCTGGTCTCCTTTAAGCCGAGATGATTGTCGTACTGATCACCTGATCGCCTAAGGGATGCCATGGATCATCCGAAGATTGTGTCAGGACGCCGTAAAAGGGTGCAAAAGTACCCTGATCGGCCCATACTGATCGGCGCCCTCTCGAGCAGGAGCCGCCCCGTCTAGGTGACCGTGCCGCTGTCGCCCGGCTCGACTCCGTCCACCCCGAGGACGTCGAAGGGCGCGTTGCTCTCGCCGTCGTTCCGCAGGGTGCCGTAGTCGCAGGTGTACACCCATCCGTCGCCGGTGCAGTTCCCGTAGCCGCCCTCGGTCACCCGGGCGATGCCCTCGAGCCCCGACGCGTCCACCACCACCCTGATGTCGCGCACCGGTTCCTCGTTGCCCGGTACCACGGAGACGGGCACCTGGAAGGCGCCGTTCGAAGCGCCGGCGCCCTCGTCCGCGTTGTACACGACCATGCTGCGCGGGACGTCATCCAGGCTCAGAGCGACCCTGTCCGAGGCGGTGGCGGTGGCCGGCGCGAGGGCCGTGGCGAGCACGGTGGCCAGACTCGCCGCCAGGGCTGCCGCACGCCCGGTGATCCGTATCCGAGGGGACATGCCGAGCACTGTGCCACCGGGGGCCGGCCACCCGCAGATGCGGATGACCGGCCCCCGGCCGCGCAACTCCGGTCAGCCCGTCAGGAGATCAGCTCGATCTCCGCCAGTGTCGCCGCCGTCGCGCTCACCAGCCGGTACTTCGCGTACGCCTTCGGCGCCTGCACCGAGAACACCCGGGTCTGCTTGTCCCAGGCGAACGTCTGGCCGGTCCGCTCGTCGAGGTCCTTCCAGGACTTCCCGTCCGTCGAACCCTGCAGCACCCAGCCCGCCGGGGCCTTCGCCGCGGTGGCCGAGGTCAGCGTGTACTGGACCGCCTTCGTGCCGGCCGGGGCCGGCAGCTCCACCGACTCGACCGTGGCCGAGGTCGCGGAGGAGTTGTCGAAGAGAGCGCCGTCACCCTTGATCGCGTCGCCCTTCGGAGCGGGCACCTTGTCGTCCTGGGTGATGGAGACCGGGGCCGCGTCCTTGCCCGTGCCCCACGCCGACGGCTTGGAGCCCATGTCGAACTCCAGCACGCCGCCCTTGGCGAGCAGGTCGTGCGGCAGCGCGGTGGAGTTCCACTTCTTGCCGTTGACCTTCAGGCCCTGGACGTAGATGTTCGTCGCGCTGTTCTTCGGGGCCTTGACGACGAGGTCGCGGCCGTTCTCCAGGTGCACGGTCGTCTTCGTGAAGAGCGGCGAGCCGATCGCGTACTCACCGCTGCCCATGACCAGCGGGTAGAAGCCGAGCGAGGAGAAGAGGAACCAGGCCGACTGCTCGCCGTTGTCCTCGTCGCCGTGGTAGCCCTGGCCGATCTCGCTGCCCGTGTACAGGCGGCCGAGGACCTCGCGGACCTTCTCCTGGGTCTTCCAGGGCTGCGAGGCCGCGTTGTACATGTACGTGGCGTGGTGCGCGACCTGGTTGCTGTGACCGTACTGGCCCATCCGCACGTCACGAGCCTCGGTCATCTCGTGGATGACGCCGCCGTACGAGCCGACGAACTCGGGTCCCGCGGTCTCCGGGGTCGAGAAGTACGTGTCCAGCTTCTTCGCCAGACCGTCCCGCCCGCCGTAGAGGTTGGCCAGACCGCGGCTGTCCTGCGGGGCGGTGAAGGCGTAGCCCCAGCCGTTGGTCTCCGTGTAGTCGTAGCCCCAGACACGGGGGTCGTACTGGTCGGAGGGCAGACGCCAGTCGCCGTTCGCCTTCTTGCCCTGGAAGAAGCCGGCCTTGTCGTCGAAGAGCTTGACGTAGTTCTGCGCCCGGTTGAGGAAGTACTCGGACTCCTCCTTGTAGCGCGCCTTCTTCGTCTTCTTGTAGAGCGCCTGGCCCATCTGCGCGATGCCGTAGTCGTTGAGGTACCCCTCGAGCGACCAGGAGAGGCCCTCGTGTGTCGAGGTGTTGGCGTACCCGGTGAAGACCGAGGTGTCCATGCCCTTGCGCCCGACGCCCGAGGACGGCGGGGTCACCGTGGCGTTCTTGACCGCCGCGTCGTACGCCGCCTCGGCGTCGAAGTCGACACCCTTGACGTACGCGTCGGCGAAGGCCACGTCGGAGCTGGTGCCGGTCATCAGGTCCGAGTAGCCCGGGGAGGACCAACGGGAGATCCAGCCGCCGTCCTTGTACTGCTGGACGAAGCCGTCGACCATCTTGCCGGCCTGCTTCGGGGTGAGGAAGGAGTACGCCGGCCAGGTCGTCCGGTAGGTGTCCCAGAAGCCGTTGTTGACGTAGACCTCACCCTTGACGATCTTCGCGCCGGTGTGGGTCGGGGTGTCGGTGCCGGTCTGCGGCGAGAAGGGGCTCGCGTAGGTGCTCTTGCCGTCGACCTGCTCGAAGCCCGAGTTCGGGTAGAGGTAGAGCCGGTAGAGGCTGGAGTAGAGCGTGGTCAGCTGGTCGGCGTTCGCACCCTCGACCTCGACCTTGCCGAGGATCTTGTCCCAGGCCTTCTGCGCGTTCTTCTTCACCTTGTCGAAGGAGGTCTTCGCCGGCAGCTCCATGGCGAGGTTCTTCTTCGCCTGGTCGACGCTGATCAGCGAGGTGGCCAGACGCAGACCGACCTTGCGGTCCTTGCCCGCGTCGAAGCGGAAGAAGCCGGTGACGTCGTCGCCGCCGCCCCCCTTCAGCTTGCCGCTGTCCGTGACCGGTGCGTCGAAGGAGCCGTACACGAAGAGACGGGTGGCCCCGGTGGAGCCGCCGCTCTTCACGTCGGAGTAGCCGGTGAAGGAACCCGTCTTCGCGTCGAGGGTGAGGCCGCCGTCGTTGGAGACGTTGTCGAAGACGAGGCTCGCATCGTCACCGGGGAAGGTGAACTGCATCCGCGCCGCGTGGTCGGTGGGCGTCATCTCGGCCTTGAGGCCGTTCTCGAACGTCACCCCGTAGTAGTGCGGGGTCGCCGTCTCGTTCTCGTGGCGGAACGGCAGCGCGCGGGCCTTGCGGGACGCGTCCGGGGTGCCGGAGGCCGCCGACGGCATCATCTGGAAGGTCTGGCGGTCACCCATCCAGGGGCTCGGCTCGTGGCTGGCGCTGAAGGCCTGCAGCGTGGGCAGGTTGTCGTCGTTGTTGCCGCGCGAGTAGTCGTACAGCCAGCTCGTGGAGCCGGCGTTGGTGACCGGCGTCCAGAAGTTGAAGCCGTGCGGGACCGCGGTGGCGGGGAAGTTGTTGCCGCGCGAGAAGCCGCCGCTGGAGTTGGTGCCGCGCACCGTCGACGCGTAGTCCGACAGGTGCGCCTTGCGCTTCTCCGGGGCCTTCGGGGCGATCGCGATGTCGTCGACCCAGCCCTGGAACTTCGAGGGGCCCTTGGGGGAGTCGTACGCCACCAGGATCCGGTCGACGGTCTTGCCCGCGGCCACCGTGCCGATGCGCGAGGCGACCTTGTTCCACTGGTTCACGTACAGCCGCTTGGCGTCGGCCTGACCCTGCGGAGTGAGCAGCCCGCCGTGGCTGTCGGTGGCCTTCAGCTCGCTCAGGTAGGAGCCGTCGGTGAAGGCCAGGTCCACCGCCACGTGCGTCGCGGGGTAGTCGAGGTCCGTCTCGTTCATCTGGGGATAGACCAGGTAAGAGAGCTGCGTGTCCTTGGTGACCGCCGTGTTGACGTCGAACACCTTGTTGTACGAGTAGGCGCGGCCGTCCGGCTTGTGCGTACCCGCGTAGCGCAGGGCCTTCTTCCCGGTGAACCCGGCGCCCTGCTTGGCGGTGGGGGAGCCCGAGGGGCCCCGGTCCGCCTGGCTGCGCATGTCGTCGGGGGCGGGGGCCGAGGTGTCCCCGTCCGAGAACTGGACGTCGGCGAGCTGGAGGGCGTCGGACGCGCCGTTGTTCTTCGTGATCTCCAGGCGGAAGTGCTGGTACGCGCTGTCCGCGGTGAAGTCGTACGACTTGGTCTGCAGCCGCTCGGAGAAGGTCTGGCCGGTCCGGGTGTCCAGATCCGTCCAGGTTTTGCCGTCGGCTGAACCCTTCAGGGTCCAGTCCTTGGGGTCCCGCTCGTCGTGGTCGTTGGCCGACGTCAGGGCGTAGGTCACGACCTTGGTGGGCTCGGCGAGGTCGAACTCGACCCAGCCCGTGGGCTTGAAGGCCAGCCACTTGCTGCCCGGTTCCAGATCGGTCAGGTTCTCCTTGACCTCACCGCCGGCGGTGTTCTCGTCGCTGGCGCGGAGATCCGTGACCTGATCGGTGACATTGCCCGGTATTCCGGCGGAGAATCCGCCGTCGACACCCGATGCCCTTTTCTTGCCGTCGTCACCTTCTTCGACGGTGTTGCGCCAGGCCGGATGCTTTTCGTCAGCCTCGAACGAGGAGCTGAACGACGTTTCGCCGGACGGCTTCTGTACGGCGCCGGCCGGCTGGGCGAGGGCTGCGGTTGGGGCTGCCAGGGCCATGACGACAGAGGCCGCCAGGACCGTGGCGGAGTGGCTGTGTCTGTGGCGCGAGCCGTGCTGAGGACCACGTAGGGGCTGCATACGGAGCCGTTCCTCCCGGGGACATGCTTAGGACAACGTTGTCATTGCGGGATACGAGTTCCAGTAGGGAGCCAAGTGGCTGCGTGTGTCAAGGGTGTTGCATGGGGTTCGCGCCGACGATTCGACCGTATTGCGGAAAACGGTGTTTCCGCGCGGAGGCGCGCGGTGCCGAGGTGTCCGTGAGGTCTCAAATCGGGAAAGACTGCCGCTCAACCATGCATTCGATCTTGCCCAGTTGGCGGCAAGTGGACTATACCTGTCGGCGTCTGCACAGCCGCTTCACAACGGCGTGCGGGCACGGGGGAGGGTGGCACGTCCGGGGGGCGCGAGAGGCGGCCTGCTGTACGGTCCCCGGAACTTCTCCACTGCATCCGGCATTCCTGCAATCTGCACGACCCAAGCGCAACTGACCGCGGTGGCGGGGCCCTTCGCCTGAGGCGAATTCACGACGGGTGACCGGTACACCGCCTGAGTCCTGGAGAAGGCGAGGACTTGAGCATGGGATCCACCTCCGGCCGCACGAATGAGGGCCTTGGCCGTCGCGACCTGATCAAGCGTTCTGCCGCACTCGGCCTGATCGCCGTCCCGACGATGAGCTTCCTGTCGGCGTGCGCGAGCAGCGACAGCGGAAGTGACGAGAAGGTCGAGAAGGGCACCAAGAGCGCGAAGAACCCGCTCGGTGTCAACGAGACCGCCGCCCTCGAGGTCGTCATCTTCAACGGTGGCTTCGGTGAGCAGTACGCCATCGACGCCGAGAAGAAGTACAACGAGGCCTTCCCCAAGGCTCCGAAGGTCAAGCACGCCGCGACGGAGAAGATCCAGTCGACGCTGCAGCCGCGCTTCAACGGCGGCACCCCGCCGGACCTGATCGACAACTCGGGCGCCGAGCAGATGGACATGGGTGTCCTGGTCGGCAAGAAGCAGCTGGCCGACCTGACGCCGCTGATGGACGCCCCGTCGTACGACGACCCGTCGAAGAAGGTCCGCGACACGCTGCGCCCGGGTGTCCTGGAGATGGGCCAGTTCGACGGCGACCCGGTCTGGATCATGTACTACGCGTACACGGTCTACGGCGTCTGGTACTCCCAGACCAACCTCGAGAAGCTCGACGCGACGTACCCGGAGAACTGGGACGACATGCTCGCGCTCTGCGCCAAGGCGAAGAAGAAGGGCATCGCCGGCTGGACGTACCCGGGCAAGTACCCGTACTACCTGCCGTTCTCGCTCTACCCCTTCATCGGCAAGATCGGTGGCCGTGAGGTCCTCGACAAGATCGACAACCTGGAGCCGAACGCCTGGCAGGACCCGGCTGTCAAGGCCGCGTTCGAGGCGTACTACGAGCTCTTCAAGAAGGGCTACATCCTCAAGGGCACGCCCGGCCTGACCCACATCCAGTCGCAGACCGAGTGGACCAAGGGCAAGGCGCTCTTCATCCCGAACGGCTCGTGGGTGGAGAACGAGGCCGCCCCGACCACGCCGGACGACTTCAAGATGATGGTCGGCGCCCCGTCCAGCCTCGACTCCTCCGACAAGCTGCCCTTCGGCACCCTGTGGGCCTCCGGCGGTGAGCCGTTCGTCGTACCGGCGAAGGCGAAGAACCCCGAGGGCGGCATGGAGCAGCTGCGCATCATGCTCAGCGAGGAGTCCTCCAAGAACTTCACGAAGTCGGTGAAGTCCCTCAGCGCCTTCAACGGCGGCACCGACGGCCTCACGCTGTCCACCGCCATGCAGTCCGGCGTCGACGTCCTGAAGAAGGCCGGCGACAACGTGGTGAACCCGCGGCTGCAGGACTGGTACGTGAAGCTGCAGAAGGAGCAGATCGGTATCGCCGGAATCGGCGAGATGATGGCCGGCCGCGCGACCCCGGCGGAGACCATCAAGAAGATCCAGGCCTTCGCCGACGCGGCGGCCAAGGACCAGTCCATCAAGCACTACAAGCACCAGTGAGCCACCGTCACCAGCGGCGGCACCCGCTCAGAAACCGGGGTCGGTAAGCGATGCAGCACGGCAAGTACCGTTTCATCGTGGGGTTCCTCATCGCTCCACTGGCGTTGTACGCCATCTTCGTGATCTGGCCCTTCGCCCAGTCCATCTACTACTCGTTCACGGACTGGACCGGACTGAGCCCGGACTTCAAGATGGTCGGCTTCGACAACTACAGTCGGATGCTCGACGACGACATCTTCTGGAAGTCGCTGCAGCACAGTGTGCTGCTGGCGCTGCTGCTGCCGCTGGTGACGCTGGGCCTCGCACTCTTCTTCGCCTTCATGCTCAACGTCGGCGGCCGTCGGCGCAAGAACGCCGCGGTCGCCGGGGTGCGGGGTTCCTCGTTCTACAAGATCGCCTACTTCTTCCCCCAGGTGCTGTCGATCGTGATCGTGGCCCTGCTGTTCCAGTTCGCGTTCAACCCGACGTCCGGAATGCTGAATGCGACGCTGAAGGCAGTCGGGCTCAAGAGCCTTCAGCCGGACTGGCTGGGCGATCCCGATCTGGCGCTGTACTGCGTGATGGTCGTGCTGATCTGGTCGACGGTCGGCTTCTTCGTCGTCCTGTTCTCGGCCGGTATGGCGTCCATCCCGAAGGACTTCTACGAGGCCGCGCTTCTCGACGGTGCCGACCGCATCACGACCTTCTTCAAGATCACGCTGCCGCTGCTCTGGGACACCGTGCAGTCCGGCTGGGTCTACATGGGCATCCTGGCGCTCGGCGTAGAGGCCTTCACGGCCGTACAGGTCATGACGGTGGGACCGGGCGGTCCCGACTACTCCACCACCGTTCTGCCGCTGTACGTCTACCAGACGGCCTTCCGGGACGCCCAGGCCGGCTACGCGACCACCATCGGGGTCGGGCTGCTCATCGTCACGATGCTCTTCGCGGGCATCGTGATGAAGCTGGGCCGGCGCGAGCGGCTGGAGTTCTGATGCCGGCTTCCCCGAGGTTCCGCGACCGGACGGCCGGCTGCACGCAGATCAGTTCGGTCCCGGTGGCCGGCCCGACAGTTGTACGAGGTGAGCACACGTGAAGGTCACTGAGACTCCGCCCGCTGTTCCGGCCCCGCGCTCGCCGGTGACCAAGGTGGACGCCCCGGCCGCCGGACCGGCGAAGAGCAGCGAGGGCAAGGTCCTCAACGTCTTCTCGCACGGTGTGCTCGTCATCTGGGCGGTCCTCGTCATCATGCCGCTGCTCTGGGCGGTGATGGCGTCCTTCAAGACGGACGACTCGATCCTGTCGACGCCCTGGGCGCTGCCGGACACGCTGCACTTCGAGAACTGGTCACGGGCCTGGAACCAGGCGCACATGAGTGACTACTTCTTCAACACCATCCTGGTGGTGGGCGGTTCACTCATCGGCACACTGCTGCTGGGTTCGATGGCGGCGTACGTGCTGGCGCGGTTCGACTTTCCCGGGAACCGCTTCGTCTACTTCCTCTTCATCGGCGGGATGAGCTTCCCGATCATCCTGGCGCTGGTCCCGCTGTTCTTCGTCATGAACAACATGGGCCTGCTGAACTCGGTGCACGGGCTGATCCTGGTCTACATCGCCTACTCGCTGCCGTTCACCGTCTTCTTCCTCACCTCGTTCTTCCGGACCCTGCCGACCTCGATCGCGGAAGCGGCCATGCTCGACGGGGCCTCGCACACCCGGACGTTCTTCCAGGTGATGCTGCCGATGGCCAAGCCCGGCCTGATCAGCGTCGGTATCTTCAACTTCCTCGGGCAGTGGAACCAGTACATGCTGCCGACGGTGCTGAACACCGACCCGGACGGCAAGGTGCTCTCCCAGGGCCTGGTCGAACTGGCCACCAGCCAGGGGTACAAGGGGGACTGGTCGGGCCTCTTCGCGGGTCTCGTGATGGCGATGCTGCCGGTTCTCGCCGCCTACATCGTCTTCCAGCGCCAGGTCGTCGCGGGGCTGACGGCGGGAGCGCTCAAGTAGGGGATCCCTTCCGTCCGCTCGTCACCACCTGCCGGCCGGCAGGTGGTGACGAGGCATGTGGAGCTCCGGGCCCCGAAGTGCGACAGCGGACCGGACGCCCGCGTCACCTCCCCACGATGCGGTCTACCGCGGCCTCGACGAGCCGGTCGCGCTCGGCCTCCGTGAACACTCC
The DNA here is from genome assembly GCF_040630715.1 of Streptomyces sp. NPDC005752. Lineage (NCBI taxonomy): Bacteria > Bacillati > Actinomycetota > Actinomycetes > Kitasatosporales > Streptomycetaceae > Streptomyces > Streptomyces sp. NPDC005752. The sequence goes on from NZ_JBEXYB010000047.1 coordinate 16,234, forward strand.
CGGCAGCGTGAGCTGTTCGACGATGAGCCAGTTGAAGGCCAGGATGAGCAGCCGGACCGCGGTGGCGTCGCCGGGCAGGCCCGACGCCTCGTGGTAGGCCACGTTGGCCTCGACGTCCGTGCGCACCTGCTCGGTCAGCACCGCCCGCAGCCCGGGCCGCCGGGTGGCCTCCAGGCGCAGTTCCAGCAGCGCCAGATAGCCGGTGCGGAAACCGCTGACCCTGCTGATCAGCTCGCGCATCAGCTGGGTGTAGGTCTCCCGGTCCGGTGAGGCGTTCCGCTGCCGTTCCACCGTCGCCTCGTCGGGCTGCAGCCGTTCGTAGACCCGGCTCCCCGCCTGGGTGAGCAGGTCGTCCCGGTTGGCGAAGTAGTTGGAGGCCGTGCCGGCCGGGACACCCGCCTCCGTGTCCACCGCCCGGAACGTGAGCCCGCGTGCACCCTCCCTGGCCAGCACCTCGATCGACGCGTCGACGAGGGCCGCCCGCCGCGCGTCGTTCCTGCGCACCATTGACACCACTCCATCCGTAGTACTACGGTCAAACCACTTCAGGCAGAGTACTACGCAACGGGGTGCGCATGCGAAAGCTCGTTTACTACGTCGCCGTCTCCATCGACGGCTACATCGCGGGACCGGGCGGGGAGTTCGACTTCTATCCGCAGGGTGACGAGGAGCAGGCGGCTGCCTACGCCTCGTGGATGAATGCCCGTTACCCCGAGACGGTCCCCACCTTCGCCCGCGCCGGATTGGGGCTGGAGGACGCGCCCAACCAGCGCTTCGACACCGTACTGATGGGACTCGGCAGCTACCTGCCCGGCAAGGACGCCGGTTTCACCAGTCCCTACGCCCACCTGCGCCAGTACGTCGTGTCCAGCACGCTGGCCCCCGACATCGACCCGGCCGTCACCGTGGTCCCGGAGGACCCGCTCGGCCTGGTGCGCGGCCTCAAGCGGGAGGAGGGCCAGGACATCTGGCTCTGCGGCGGCGGTCTCCTCGCGGGTGTGCTGCTGCCCGAGATCGACGAGATGGTGGTCAAGAGCTACCCCGTCGTCGCAGGGTCCGGGATCCCGGTGATCAACGGGGAGTTCGACCCGACCTTCTTCGAGGTCGCCGACCGGGCCTCGTTCGACAACGGCGTCACCGTCACCCGGTTCACCCGGCGCTGACGCGTCCGGGACGTGGTGGAGCGCAGTGCGGGCCGGTGTCCGGTGGAGTCCGGTCCGTGCCGCGCGCCCCCGTTCATCCCGTATCGGTGACATGCGGTAGTCGGTCGCTGGCTTCATCCGGGCAACACCGGTCACCGGAAACGAACAGGCCCACCGGGCCGTGAACCGCCCACCGGCCCCGGCCGGTGGGCGGTTCACGTGGTTATCCGGGCATTCTTCGCTGTCCGGATGTGGAGGCCCCATGCTCATCGGAGGCTGCGACTGCTCAAGGTCTTGACGGGGGCCACCCCAAAACGCTCATCTTAGAGTTCACATGTTGGAGAATACGGCGGGAGTGAGTGAGTCGATGGAGACTCCGGGGTCGCAGACATCTCTGCACAGGGCCAACCTTGAGCGGGTCGTGCGTGCCGTAAGGATGGCGGGGTCCCTGACCCAGGCCGAGATCGCCAGGAGCACCGGCCTCTCCGCAGCCACCGTCTCCAACATCGTCCGTGAGCTCAAGGACAGCGGCACGGTCGAGGTCACCCCCACCTCCGCGGGCGGGCGCCGTGCCAGGAGCGTCTCCCTGAGCGGGGACGCGGGCATCGTCATAGGAGTGGATTTCGGACACACCCACCTTCGGGTGGCCATCGGGAACCTGGCTCACCAGGTGCTGGCCGAGGAGTCAGAGCCGCTGGATGTGGACGCCTCGTCGGCGCAGGGCTTCGGCCGCGCGGAACAGCTGGTCAACCGCCTGGTCGAGACCACCGGGATCAGCCCCGGGAAGGTGATCGGTGTCGGCCTCGGCGTGCCGGGGCCGATCGACGTCGAATCCGGCACGCTGGGTTCCACCTCGATCCTGCCGGGCTGGACGGGCATCAATCCCAGCCAGGAGCTCGCCGGACGCCTGGGGGTGCCGGTCTACGTGGACAACGACGCCAACCTCGGGGCCCTCGGTGAGCTCGTCTGGGGCGCCGGCAGGGGCGTCAGGGACCTCGCGTACATCAAGGTGGCCAGCGGTGTGGGCGCCGGTCTGGTGATCGACGGGCACATCTACCGGGGGCCCGGCGGCACGGCCGGCGAGATCGGCCACATCACCCTCGACGAAGCGGGCCCCGTCTGCCGCTGCGGTAACCGTGGCTGCCTGGAGACCTTCACCGCGGCCCGGTACGTCCTGCCGCTGCTGAAGCCCAGCCACGGGGCCGATCTCACCATGGAGCGGATGGTCCAGCTGGCCCGTGAGGGCGATCCGGGCTGCCGCCGGGTCATCGGCGACGTCGGCAGGCACATCGGCAGCGGGGTGGCCAACCTGTGCAACCTGCTCAACCCGAGCCGGGTCGTGCTGGGCGGATCCCTCGCGGAGGCCGGGGAGTTGGTGCTGAGTCCCATCCGTGACTCGGTCTCGCGGTACGCCATCCCCAGTGCGGCCCGGCAGCTCTCCGTGCTTCCGGGGGCGCTCGGCGGGCGGGCCGAGGTGCTGGGTGCGCTGGCCCTCGTACTCAGCGAGATGGGGGATTCATCCCTTTTGGACAGCACCCTCCCTGCGGCGGCCCCTGCCTTCACTTAGATAACGAATGGCACCGTTGTCATCTCGTTAAGGATTTACTCCTTGACGCTGACGTCGCGGCCGAGTTGACTTCCAGCCACCTCGGCCGCAACGTCGCGGCCTCGTCAGGGAGGTTCGAAATGAACACGCGTATGCGTCGTGCCGCCGTTGCCGTTGCCGCCACCACCATGGCTGTCTCTCTCGCCGCTTGCGGGAGCGCCAAGGAGTCCGGCGACAAGACCAGTTCCGAGTCGGCCAAGAAGGGCGACGACCTCAAGATCGGCCTGCTCCTTCCCGAGAACGTCACGGCTCGTTACGAGAAGTTCGACAAGCCGATCATCGAGGAGAAGGTCAGCGAGCTGACCGACGGCAAGGCGAAGGTCATCTACGCCAACGCCAAGCAGGACGCCACCACGCAGTCCCAGCAGGTCGACACCATGATCACGAACAAGGTCGACGCGCTCATCGTCGACGCCGTCGACGCCAAGGCCATCGAGAACAGCGTCAAGAAGGCCAAGGACGCGGGCATCCCCGTCGTCGCCTTCGACCGCCTCGCCGAGGGCCCGATCGACGCGTACACCTCCTTCGACAACGAAGAGGTCGGCCGCGTGCAGGGCAAGGCCCTGCTGGAGGCCCTGGGCGACGCCGCCAAGCCCACCGTCGTGATGATGAACGGCTCGATCACCGACCCGAACGCCGCGCTCTTCAAGAAGGGCGCCAAGTCGGTGCTCGACGGCAAGGTGACGTACGGCAAGGAGTACGACACCAAGGAGTGGAAGCCGGAGAACGCCAACTCCAACATGGAGGGCGCGATCACGGCCCTCGGCAAGGACAAGATCGACGGCGTCTACTCCGCCAACGACGGCATGGCCGGCGGCATCATCCAGGCCCTCAAGTCCGCCGGTATCTCCAAGCTCCCGCCGGTCACCGGCCAGGACGCCGAACTCGCGGGTGTACAGCGCATCGTCACCGGTGAGCAGTTCATGAGCGTCTACAAGCCCTACCCGCAGGAGGGCATCGTCGCCGCGGAGATGGCCGTCGCGCTCGCCAAGGGCGAGAAGCTCGACTCCATCGCCACGTCCAAGGTCGACAACGCCGGCACGAAGGGCATCGCCACTGTCCTCGTCCCGGTCGTCTCGCTGACCAAGGACAACATCAAGGACACCGTCATCAAGGACGGCATCTACACCCTCGACGAGATCTGCACGGCCAAGTACAAGGCCGCCTGCACCTCCGCGGGCCTGAAGTAGGCCCCAGCCGCCCGGACCGGCCCTCGCGGCCGGCCGGGCGGACCCGAAGCCTGTCCGGCGCCCCGCCCACCAACTGTCCCGCTACCGGGCAGGGCGCCGGACGGAACGCCTACTCGGCGCTCTTCCCCAATTCTTCTGCTCAACCACCGCGCCTCCCCCCAGGCGCGGTATCCCCGCCGGGTCAGGCGGCGAAGGAGATGGTTCACGTGTCCGCTACGCCCGTGTTGGCGTTGCGAGGGGTCTCCAAGCGATTCGGTGCCGTCCAGGCGCTCACCGACGTAGAGCTTGAGGTCCACTCCGGCGAGGTGGTCGCCCTGGTGGGTGACAACGGCGCCGGTAAATCAACGCTGGTCAAGACGATCGCCGGAGTGCATCCCATCGATGACGGTGTCATCGAGTGGGACGGCCGGACGGTCCAGATCAACAAGCCGCACGATGCCCAGAACCTGGGAATCGCGACCGTCTACCAGGACCTCGCGCTCTGCGACAACATCGACGTCGTCGGCAACCTCTACCTCGGCCGGGAGCTCCGCAAGTTCGGAATCCTCGACGAGGTCGAGATGGAGCGCCGTTCGCGCGAGCTCCTCAGCACGCTGTCGATCCGCATTCCCAGCGTCCGCATCCCGATCGCGTCGCTCTCCGGCGGTCAGCGCCAGACCGTCGCCATCGCGCGTTCGATGCTGGGCGAGCCCAAGCTCGTCATCCTCGACGAGCCCACCGCCGCGCTCGGCGTCGAGCAGACCGCACAGGTCCTCGACCTCGTCGAGCGGCTGCGCGAGCGGGGCCACGCGGTCATCCTCATCAGCCACAACATGGCCGACGTGAAGGCCGTCGCCGACAAGGTCGCGGTGCTCCGGCTGGGCCGGAACAACGGGATCTTCGACGTGAAGACCACCTCGCAGGAAGAGATCATCTCCGCCATCACGGGTGCCACGGAGAACGCCGTGACCCGTCGTGCGGCGCGCAACGCGGAGGCCCAGAAGTGACAACCGACAAGACGTCCACCGCTGTGGTCAACCCGGAGGCCGCCAAGGGCGCCGACACCGTGGTCGACCCCCGGCTCCTCGTGCGCGAGCAGGGCCTCGCCGGCTACCTCACCGAGTTCAAGCGCAAGATGCGCGGTGGTGACCTCGGCTCGATCCCCGTGATCCTCGGCCTGATCATCATCTGTGTCGTCTTCCAGAGCCTGAACTCGGAGTTCCTCTCCGCGAAGAACGTCAGCGACATCGCCGTGACGATGGTGGCCACCGGCATGATGGCCGTCGGCATCATCTTCGTGCTGCTGCTCGGTGAGATCGACCTCTCGGTCGGCTCGGTCAGCGGTGTCGCGGGCGCGGTCGTCGCCGTGCTCAGCGTCACGCACGGAATGAACGAGTGGCTCGCCATACTCGTCGCCATCGTCAGCGGCGCGGTCATGGGCGCCATCCACGGTTTCTTCTTCGCACGGATCGGCGCCCCGGCGTTCGCCGTCACCCTCGCCGGTCTGCTGTTCTGGCTGGGCTTCATGCTCCAGCTGCTCGGTGACACCGGCACGATCAACCTGGACAGCGACGGCGTCGTCGGCAGTCTGACCACGTACTACTTCTCGGACGTCGCCGCCGCCTACGGCCTCGCCGCCATCGCGGTGATCGGCTACTTCCTCTCCGCCTTCCTCGACACCCGCCGCCGTGAGGCCGCGGGCATCCCGGCGCGGCCGCTCGTCGACATCGTGGTCCGCACCGTCGTCCTCGCGGTGTTCGCCTTCGGCGCCGCGTTCATGTTCAACCAGTACCGCGGCCTCCCGCTCGCCCTGGTCCTCTTCCTCATCGTTCTGGTCGGCACGGACTTCGTCCTGCGCCGCACCTCCTACGGGCGGAAGATCTTCGCACTCGGCGGCAGCGTCGAGGCGTCCCGCCGCGCGGGCATCAACGTCACCGCGATCCGCGTCTCGGTCTTCTCCATCGCCGGCACCTTCGCGGCCATCGGCGGCCTGTTCTGGGCGTCCAAGATCGCGGCGGCCAACCAGGGCTCCGGCGCCGGCGACCTCCTGATGAACGTCATCGCCGCAGCCGTCATCGGCGGCACCAGCCTCTTCGGTGGCCGGGGCCGCACCTGGAACGCACTGCTCGGTGTCATGGTGATCGTCTCGATCCAGTACGGCCTGGCCCTCGAGGGCATCGCCACGCCGATCAACTACATGATCACCGGCGCTGTTCTTCTCGTCACGGTCGTCATCGACTCCATCACCCGCAAGACGCAGAAGACAGCAGGCCGCGCCTGACCGTCACACCTGCGGACCTGCGCACACGTGCCCGGCATCCTCGCGATGCCGGGCACCCGCGCGTCCGGCGGGACCACGCGGGGGCGTGGCGGAAAACGGCGCCCGATGACCCGTGCCGCCGGCGGAACATTAGACTCATCGGATCGACACGCTCGACCAGCTCACAAGCAAGGAGGCACGGGTGGACCTGCTGACCCGCATCAGGGGACCGCGCGACCTGGACCGGCTCGGCCTCGAGCAGCTCGACCAGCTCGCCGGGGAGATCCGTACCTTCCTCGTCGAGGAGGTGTCCAAGACCGGCGGCCACCTCGGCCCGAACCTGGGCGTGGTCGAGCTGACCATCGCCCTGCACCGGGTGTTCGAGTCCCCGCAGGACAAAGTCCTCTTCGACACCGGCCACCAGAGCTACGTGCACAAGCTGCTCACCGGCCGGCAGGACTTCTCGAAGCTCAAGAGCAAGGGCGGACTCTCCGGATACCCCTCCCGCGCGGAGTCCGAGCACGACGTCATCGAGAACTCCCACGCCTCGACCGTCCTCGGCTGGGCCGACGGCCTGGCCAAGGCCAACGAGGTACTGGGCAAGGACGACCACGTCGTGGCCGTCATCGGCGACGGCGCACTGACGGGCGGAATGGCCTGGGAGGCGCTGAACAACATCGCCGCCGCCAAGGACCGCCCGCTCGTCATCGTCGTCAACGACAACGAGCGCTCCTACGCCCCGACCATCGGCGGCCTCGCGAACCACCTGGCCACCCTGCGTACGACCGACGGGTACGAGCGGTTCCTGGCCCGGGGCAAGGACCTCCTGGAGCGCACGCCCGTCGTCGGCAGGCCGCTGTACGAGACCCTGCACGGTGCCAAGAAGGGCCTCAAGGACTTCATCGCTCCCCAGGGCATGTTCGAGGACCTCGGGCTGAAGTACGTAGGACCGATCGACGGCCACGACATCGAGGCCCTGGAGTCCGCGCTCCAGCGCGCCAAGCGCTTCGGCGGCCCGGTCATCGTGCACTGCCTCACCCAGAAGGGCCGCGGCTACACCCCCGCCCTCGAGGACGAGGCGGACCGCTTCCACGCGGTCGGCAAGATCCACCCGGACACCGGCCTGCCCATCTCCACCTCGGGGCTCGACTGGACCTCGGTCTTCGGCGAGGAGATGCTCAAGCTGGGCCACGAGCGCGAGGACATCGTCGCCATCACGGCGGCCATGCTCCAGCCCGTCGGCCTCGGCAGGTTCGAGGAGGCGTTCCCGGACCGGATCTACGACGTCGGGATCGCCGAGCAGCACGGCGCGGTCTCCGCCGCCGGCCTTGCCACGGGCGGGCTGCACCCCGTCTTCGCGGTCTACGCGACCTTCCTGAACCGTGCCTTCGACCAGGTACTCATGGACGTCGCCCTGCACAAGTGCGGAGTGACCTTCGTCCTGGACCGGGCGGGCGTCACGGGCACGGACGGAGCCTCGCACAACGGCATGTGGGACATGTCGATCCTCCAGTGCGTGCCGACCCTGCGCATCGCCGCACCGCGCGACGCCGAGCAGGTCCGTGCCCAGCTGCGCGAGGCCGTCGACGTCGACGACGCACCCACCGTCGTCCGCTTCTCCAAGGGCGCCGTGGGCCCCGCGGTCCACGCGGTGGGCACGGTGGGCGGCATGGACGTCCTGCGCGCGGCGGACACGGACGAGCCCGACGTCCTGCTGGTCTCCGTCGGCGCGCTGGCCCCGATGTGCCTGGAGATCGCCACTCTCCTGGACGCCCAGGGCATCTCCACGACGGTCGTCGACCCGCGCTGGGTCAAGCCCGTCGACGAGGCGCTCGCCCCTCTGGCGGCGGAGCACCGCGTCGTCGTCACGGTCGAGGACAACAGCAGGGCCGGCGGTGTCGGCTCCGCCGTCGCGCAGGCACTGCGCGACGCGGACGTCGACGTGCCGCTGCGCGACTTCGGTATCCCGCCGGTGTTCCTCGACCACGCCTCGCGCGGCGAGGTCATGGCCGAGATCGGCCTGACCGCACCGGACATCGCCCGCCAGGTCACCGGTCTGGTCGCCAAGCTCGACGGCCGGTACGAGAGCCGGGTCGTGGAGCCCGTCCGCGACTGATCCGTCGCGGCTGATCCACCCGCACCGCATCGGGCCGGTCGCCCACCCCACTCGGGTGGTCCGACCGGCCCATTCGTGTGAAATCGGGGCGTACGGGGCGTGCCGGGGCGGCCGGTTCCGAATCATGGCGTGCACGACGAGTGCGTGGAGGTACGCCGGTGAGCACGCAGCAGGACACGCCCCCCAGCGGGAAAGGGCTGCTCCGGACCAAGACGGTCGAACAGTCCATCCGCGACACGGAAGAACCGGAGCACGCCCTCAAGAAGTCCCTCTCCGCGCTGGACCTCACGGTCTTCGGAGTGGGCGTCATCATCGGCACCGGCATCTTCGTCCTCACGGGCAAGGTCGCCAAGGAGACGGCGGGCCCGGCCACGGCTCTCGCCTTCGTCGCGGCGGGCGTCGTCTGCGCGCTCGCCGCCCTCTGCTACGCCGAATTCGCCTCCACCGTCCCGGTGGCCGGATCGGCGTACACCTTCTCCTACGCCTCGCTGGGCGAGCTGGTCGCCTGGATCATCGGCTGGGACCTGGTGCTTGAATTCGCCCTGGGCACCGCGGTGGTGGCGGTCGGCTGGTCCGGATACGTCCGCTCACTGATGGACAACATCGGCTGGACGATGCCCGAGGCGCTCTCCGGCCCCGATGTGGCGAGCGGCTTCGGCTTCGACATCCTGGCGTTCGCCCTGGTGCTGATCCTGACGGTCATCCTGGTCCTCGGGATGAAGCTCTCCGCACGGGTGACCACCGTCGTGGTCGCCATCAAGCTCGCGGTCGTGGGCATCGTGATCATCGCCGGGCTGTTCTTCATCGACACGTCCAACTACTCGCCCTTCATCCCCGAGGCCGAGAAGCAGGCCGGGGGATCGGGCCTTGACGCCCCGCTGGTTCAGCTGATCTTCGGCTACGAACCGACGAACTTCGGCGTCATGGGCATCTTCACCGCCGCATCCATCGTCTTCTTCGCCTTCATCGGCTTCGACGTGGTGGCCACGGCCGCAGAGGAGACCAAGCTCCCGCAGCGTGACATGCCGCGCGGCATCCTGGCCTCGCTGGTCATCTGCACCCTGCTCTACGTCGCCGTCTCCATCGTGGTGACCGGCATGCAGAACTACTCCGAACTCTCCGTCAGCGCCCCGCTCGCCGACGCCTTCAAGGCCGTCGGGCACCCCTTCTACGCGGGAGTCATCAGCTTCGGCGCGGCGGTCGGCCTCACCACCGTCTGCATGATCCTGCTGCTGGGCCAGACCCGGGTGTTCTTCGCGATGAGCCGCGACGGACTGCTGCCGAGGTTCTTCTCGGTGACGCACCCGCGGTTCGGCACCCCGTACCGTCCGACCATCCTGCTCGGTGTGATCATCGCGATCGTCGCCGGCTTCACGAGCATCAACGAGCTGGCGACGCTGGTGAACATCGGCACGCTCTTCGCGTTCGTCGTCGTCGCGCTCGGGGTGATCGTCCTGCGCCGTACCCGCCCCGAGCTCCACCGTGCCTTCCGCACTCCGTGGGTGCCGCTGCTGCCGATCGTCTCGGTGGCGGCCTCGGTCTGGCTGATGCTCAACCTGCCGGCGGAGACCTGGCTCCGGTTCGGAATCTGGATGGTGATCGGCGTGATCATCTACTTCGCGTACGGGCGTCACAACAGCCGTATGGCGAAGGCCTCCTGACCCCGTCAGGCGCCGCGCGACGGCGGCAGCGGCCGTACCGTACGAGGACCCGTGCAGCGGGCCCCGTGGGCCTCGGCCCGCTGCCGCAGCCCACGGTCGGCCGTGACGACGAGGCAGGGCCGTACGCCTTGGGCGGCAGCGGCCAGATCGGTGATCAGGTCGTCCCCGCTGCCCGGGGCCGCTTCCACCCGTACACCCGGCACGGACGCGATCCCGCGCGCGGCTCCCTCCACGACCAGCACGATCTCGACGGGACCGGCGTGTCCCGGCAGCCCTCCGGCGGCGTACGGGACCAGCGAGTCCCGCAGTCGCTCGGCCGCCCCACGCCGGTCCCGCCACCACTGGTCCGGCACCGACCCCACCACGTTGGCGGAGTCGACGATCACCAAGGTCCGCAGAGGTTCCATCCCCTCAGGATGCCGGTCGTCAGCCGCCGGTGGCCGGAGACTTCTTCGCCGACTCGGGAATCGTGCCGTCCGCGCGGATCGCCTTCCAGAGACTGCCGGCCTGCGGCTCGGCGGCGACCACCCGGTTCGGGTCCTGCTTGTCGTAGGCGACCGGCAGCATGATCGTCTCCATCGACGCGGGATCGACACCGTTCATCGAGCGGGCGAACTCACTGAGCGAGGTCAGGGAGGCGAGCCCCTCGTCGGTCGTCAGCGACTTGGTCGCGGAGTTGGCGATCTTGTACGTGGTCGTCGGACTGCCCAGCAGGTCCTGCGACTTGATCTCGGTCAGCAGCGCGAGCAGGAACTGCTGCTGGAGCCCGATGCGGCCGAGGTCGCTGCCGTCCCCGACGCCGTGCCGGGTGCGGACGTAGGCGAGGGACTCGGTGCCGCTCAGCTTGTGCGTACCGGCGGTGAGGTCGAGGCCCGAGGCCTCGTCCTTGATCGGTTCCTCGACCTTGACGGTCACCCCTCCGATCGCGTCGACCAGATCCTTGAACCCGGCGAAGTTGATCTCCAGGTAGTGGTCGATGCGGACCCCGGACATCTTCTCCACGGTCTTCACCACACAGGCCGGACCGACCTGCGAGTAGACCGAGTTGAACATGACGCGCTCGGCGGACTTCATCGTCGAGCCGTCCGACTTCGTGCAGTCGGGCCTGGTCACCAGGGTGTCGCGCGGGATGGACACGGCGACGGCCTCGGTGCGGCCCTCGGGTATGTGCACCACCAGAGCGGTGTCTGACCGCGCCCCGCCGACGGCGCCACCCCCGCCCAGCTCCTGGTTCTCCGCCCCGGCGCGTGAGTCGGAGCCGAGGACGAGCAGGTTCTGGCCGGTGGTGGGGAGCTTCTCGGGACGGTCCTCACCGAGCGCCTTGTTGATGTCGACGCCCTTGATGTTGTTGTCGAGATCCTTGAACATCCAGTACGCCGTGCCGCCGCCCGCGAGCAGCAGCACGAGGAGCACCCCGAGCGTGATCTTGAGGCCGCGGCGGCGCTTGCCGTCCTTCTTACGCCCTCGCTTCGGTGCTTCCGCCCGTCGAGAGGCGCGCGGGCCCGGGGGTACGGCGTCGTGGCTCATCCTGCACGAGTCCCTTGTTCTGTGGCCCGTGAGGGCTGGGTGCGGAGTTGGGGACTCGGGTGGGGCCGGTCCACGCATGTGGGGGGCTGGCCGAGAAGTATAGACAAGCTTTCGAATCTTGTGTAAATCTTCGCCCGATCTTCCATCTTTGTGCACGCCAGCCATGTTTATGAGCCTTCTCGCCGAACCATGTCGACGACACCGGTATGTGATGGGTCCTGGTGTTCGGTGATCGGGTGGAGATTCTATGATGAGCGCATCCGGCCTGCCGGGTTCCGGGACGCACAAGCGGATCCGGACGGGGCCGAGGAGCTTCGCGGAAGGACGACCTCACGCCATGCCGGTCAGATCGAGGCGCACTGCCCAGGGGAGGGCCCCTGCTCAGGGTGCCGATGAGCAGAAGACCTCGCGTCACCGCGCGCTGGGGGCCGCACGTGGACAGTGGCTCGTGCTGGGCAAGGACGGCCGGCTCACCGCGTACGCGTTCGGCTCCGAAGGGGTGCTGCGCTGGACGGAGAGCCGCCCCGGAGGCACGTCGTGGACGGGGCCCGAGCTCCTTCCCGTGGCGGGCCTGACCTACCTGTCGGTCGTCCAGGGGCAGGACGGCTTCGTGCACCTCGTCGGCCGCCGAGCCGTGCACAGGGGCGGCGGTGACGTCGTCGATCTGGTGAGCGCGACCCAGTTCCAGTCGGGCCGCCCCGCGACGCAGTGGCACTCACTGGGCAATCCGCACGCAGAGCAGGAGAAGGCGGCGGGGCTCGGTACACCGACGCCCGCGGTCAGTGCCTCCGGTATGGTCCACGTCTTCGTGCGCAATGCGGGCGGCAGCCTGATGGTGCGTCGTGAGAAGGCGGGTGGCACGTGGCACGCCTGGCAGGATCTCAAGGCCAAGCCCGCACTCGACGGGACCGCGGCCGCTGTCACGGAAGCCGGACGCGTCTCGGTCCTGGCTCCCACCCGCGGGGCCACGCTGTACCTGCGTCAGCACGAGCCCGATGGAAGCTACCAGCGGGATCAGGACATTCCCTTCGGTCACACCCCGGGCACCGCCGTCGGACTGGAGACGGCGCCCGACAGGGTGACCTACTACTGGGCGGACGATGCCACCGGCGGCATCGTGGCCTACCGCCCCGGGACGTGGGCGATCCCGCTGGGCGGCTCCTCCTCGCCCGATCCGGTCGCAGCTCTGCGCGCCCCGCTCGACGGCTACGACTGCACCGTGCTGGCCCACCGTGCCCCGGACGGTCAGGTCATGCTCACCGCGTGCGGCACGGAGAACGAGGGAGGGGGAGTGTGGTGGTCACCCACCGGCGAACACTGTGTCGGCGGACCCGCGCTCGCCTGCGACGCCTACGGCCGGGTGGTACTCGCCCTGGTGGACGAGGACGGCGCACTGCGTATCGCACGTCAGAACCGCGAGCCCGGGCTCGCACTGGAGCCTTCCGTCCGTGTCTGACATGAGCTGAGCCGAGCCGGGTTGCGGCTCACTCGAGCCCGCCCTCGTCCGGATGGCGACCGCAGGTGCCGGCGACGGGGCTCAGGACATCAGCTTCAACCCGATCGAGAGATAGTTGCTGTCCGTGTAGTACGGGTTGTACGTCACCGAGCGGCCCTCCACCGTGGTGACGTTCGGCTTCGCGTAGACGTGGACGGGCTTGCGCTGCACTATGTCGTCGCCGAAGCGGCCGAGCCTGAGCCGGTGCGACTGTCCCGAGACGGTGAGATTCTCCGGGATGCTCAAGGAGAGGTCCCATATCGTGTCGACGTCGATCATCCTGTCGGCGTACTGCTGGAGGTCGATGGTGAAGCTGGCGCCTCCGTTCGAGAACGCGCAGGGTATGGCGAAGAAGGAGCCTGCGTTCTTGCGGCTCTGGGCGATGATCTGGGCCCCCTGGCCCGCAGCATCCACATGCGGCCCGCCCTGGGCGGCCGTGACACCCAACGCGTAGAGCCGCACAACCAGATGGGAGCCGTTCGTCTCGACGGAGAGCACTTCCGCGTGGGCGGGGAACTCGCGGGACACGATCTGGAGGTACCCGCCGTCCGCCGAGCGCGTGAACGACCTGAAGCTCACCGGGCTCGCCTCCGCGGGAGCGGAGATGAGGGAGTTCGCCGAGCTCTGGAGCTCCGTGACCCGTACGCGACGCATGACTCCGTCGTCCTCGCGGCGCAGAAGTACGTTCCAGGTGCCGCTGGTCAGGCGGAGCCTGGCCGGAACGGAGGCGTACAGATGTCCGTTCGCCGTGTGTTCCACAGGGGCGGCCATCAGCGCCTGCCGGCCGTCCGCCGCGTTGACGCACAGCACCGAGAAACGTTCACCGGGTGCACGCGCGGGGTCGATGACGAACTCCAGGTCTCCCGCCGACGTGGCACGGCACAGGGCTTCCGGGCGGTAGTCGCGTGCGGTCAGCAGCTGTGAGAGATAGGCCTCGTAGCTCTGGGCCTGTGACTCGTTGCTGTAGAGCCGGGACTTCTCCACGGCGTTGGCGCCGAGCCGCGCACGCAGTTCGGCGTCCCCGAGCAGCCAGTCGAGGTTCTTGGCGAAAGCGTCGACGTCACCGACCGGAGACAGAGCGCCGTCCACGCCGTCCGAGATGATCTCGGACGGGCCGTGCGGACCCGCGGTGCTGAGGACGGGTACGCCACACGTCATGGCCTCCACGATGGTCAGCCCGAACGTCTCGTCCGTCGACGTCGAGGTGTGCAGGGCCGCCTTCGCCAACTCCTCGCGGAGATGCTTGGTGTGGCCCATGAGGAGCACGCGCTCGTTCGCGCCCAGGCTGTCGATCAGCTTGCGCAGTTTCGCCTTCTCCTCCCCGCTCCCGTAGATACGCAGGGTCCAGTCGGGGTACTTCCTGCCGAGCTGGGCGAACGCGTTGACGAGGAGGTCGAACCGCTTCCAGTCGACGAGCCTGCCCGAGGCCGTGACGATGCGCGACTCGCGGACTTCCGCACGCATGAACGTGCTGGTGACGGCGTTGGGGATGGCGTGGAAGAGCGTCCCGACAGCGCCGTACGCGTCCCGGTGCGTCTGGGCGTCCTTCGCGGTGACCGTGACGAAGCCGTCCAGCCGGGGGATGGCGGCGTCCAGCATCTTCCGCGAGGAGGCGGTCTGGTGGTGGTAGTGGGTGTGGGCCTGGCCCAGGGTGATGTACCGCCCCGTACCCAGTGAGGTCAGCAGCGCGATGGTGTTCGGCGCGGTGGCGATGACGACGTCCGCGTCGGTCCCCTGCAGATAGGCGGCGGCACGCTCGTCCATGAGCCGGCTGTAGCGGTTCTTGTCATCGGCCTTGAAGCCCGTGCAGTGATCGGACGCCACGGAGTGCTGCGGGTTCTTCAGGTCCGCGGAGCCGTTCCGCGTGTCCACGAGGGTACGGAGTCCGACGCCCGGTGCGTACCGGAGCGGCGGTGCGTCGTGGTACTGGAACACACTGACCAGCTCGACCTCGTGCTGCCGTGCGGCGAGGGAGTTGGCGAGGGTCTGGGTCGCGACCGACGTGCCCGCCTGCCCGTAGGCGCTGTACATCAGAAAGGCGATCTTCAAGGTGTCTCCTGGATCAGTGGCACTGCTGAGTGCGGCTCACAGCGCCTGGTTCTCGGAGCGGGTCAGCACCTTCGAGAGGGCGGACTCGAAGGCGGAGCCCGGAAGCGACATCGGGTCCTGGCGGCGTACGTCGATCACGTGACCGGTCATGCCGGAGAGGAGGACGTCCAGGGAGCTGCGCGCGACTTCCTCGGAAGTGAGCAAGGACCCGGCGGGCTCCTGGCCGAAGGCCTTCGTCCGCATCGGCGTGGCGGTCCGCTCGGGGTTCACGCAGTTGACCCTGATCCCGTCCTCGGCCCATTCGTCCGAGAGCGCCTGGGTCAGGTTCACCATGGCGGCCTTCGTGGAGGAGTACAGGCTGTACTCGGCGCGCCCACGTGTGTAGCTGCTGGAGGTGAAGAGCAGCAACTGTCCCTTGCTCTCCGCGAGGTACTTGTAGGCCGTGCGCGCGATGTTCACCGGAGCGAGGAAGTTGACCTGCATGGCCTCCCGGACGGTCGCGTCGTCCGTGGCGTCGAGCCGGCCGACCCGCAGCACGCCCGCGGTGTTGACCACGTAGTCGATACGTCCTGTCTCCGCGTAGGCGCGGGAGAACGCCTCGTCGACCTGGTCGGGGTTCTCCACGTGGGTGCCCGTGGTGGATCGTCCGAGCGCGTGGACCCGGGCTCCGTACTCCTCGGCGATCCTGGCGATGTCCGCACCGATCCCGTACGAGCCACCGAAGACGAGCACGGTGCGGCCCGACAGCCGGTCCCGGTAGAACTCCTCGGCGCCGTGCGCCGGGGCGGTGGTCGAAGCGAGCTGGAACAGCTTGTCGGCGATGAAGACGTCCACCGGCTGAGTGATCTTCATGTTGTACTCGTCGCCCGTCACCACGTGTACGGGGACGTCGGGCAGGTACTTCACGACGACCGAGCAGTCGTCGGTGGCCTGGAAGAGCGGATCGGCCGCCGCCAGTTCGTAGGCACGCCGGATGGTGGACAGGCGAAACCCCTGAGGGGTCTGACCGCGCCTGAGCCTGGCACGGTCCGGCACCTCGGTGATGAACTCGCCGTCGTCACCGTGGGTCCGCGTCACGATCACCGTGTCGGCCGAGGGGATGGCCACGTCGACGGCCCGGTAGCGCTCCAGCGCCTCGACGCACTCCGTGATCACCCGCCGGGACAGCAGCGGGCGTACGGCGTCGTGGAACAGCAGGTTGCAGTCCTCGTCGCCGTCGAGGAGGGCAGCAGCCGCCTCGATGGCCAGCGTGGTGGTCCCGCTCCGGGTCGTACCGCCCGCGATGACGTGGGACACCTTGCGGAATCCGGCCCGGGCCACGATCCGCCGGGCCTCGGCGACGTGGTCCGGCGTCATCAGGACCAGGACGTCGTCCACGTCCGGGGCAGCCTCGAAGATCTGCAGAGTGTGCTCGAGGATCGGCTTTCCGGCGATCTTCAGAAGCTGCTTCGGTATGGACAGTCCGATGCGCTGCCCGGTACCGCCGGCAAGGACGACAGCGACGGTACGGCGGCGGGTCGTGCGGGAGGTCAAGACGTTCTGCTTCTTTCAGGAAAGGGCGAGGTGCGCGATGCGGGAGGAGTGCGGGCGGTCATGCCGGCTGGCGTGGCTGCCGGCCGGGCTCGTCGGAGAACTCCGCGAACGCCGGGTGCTCGACCGGGAAGTCCTCGAGCCCGCGTCGATAGAGGTCGTTCGCGGCCTCGGCGAATCGCACGGTCGACGGCGGGTGGTCCGGGCCGAGCAGGTATTCCTTGAGCTGCTCCCGGTACGGGGCCATGACGTCCTGGTCCCGGGAGAACATCGCTGTGAGTGCTTCCTCCAGGCCGTCGCACTCGCGGTCCAGCAGATACGAGGCGTAGGCGGTCCGCTGCTCGTTCCTGAACTCCGCGTCCGGGAGCCCCTCCAGGTTGAAGATCGCGTACGGTTTCCTCGTCGCCACGAAGTCCGAGACCACGCTCGACATGTCGCCGATGAGCAGGTCCGAGTGGTTGAAGCAGTCGTACAGGGAAGGCACCCTCTCCGTCACCACGTGGTGGGCGTCCACGGGCAGTGAGTCCCAGTAGAGCGTGCCGGCCTGGTCGCGGAACTTGCGGATCCGGGCAGTCCGTTCCTCCTCGGACAGGTCCGGGTACTTGGACCGGACCCCGCGCTCCTGGAGGGCGGTGAGCCGCTTGTCTATGCGCGCCAGCCTGCGGGCGGCGGCCTTCGAGTCCATGACCTTCCGGCCGAACCGGCGGGTGTTGTCCTCCTGGAGGAGGGCGATGATGCGCCGGTGCGCGGCCGCCGCGGCGGGTGAACGGGTGCCGGTCAGTGGGTGGGGCTTGTAGATGACCCGCAGCTTGCGCTCGTGCGAGAGCAGCAAGCGCACGAGGTGCTCACCGGCGGGGATGACCGAGGTGTAGCAGGCGTCGTCGGTCCAGCCCTCCCAGGTGGGAGCGTAGATGACGGTGGGTGTCTCGTGATTGACCGAGCCGGTCCACCGGCGCAGGGGCATCAGCTGCGGACGGCCGACCTCGACGATCTGGTGGGCGGAGACGGCGTGCTTGATGCGTTCGTAACGGTCGCGCCCCGCACGGCCGGCGACCCAGATCTCGTCGAAGACCTTGCTGACGCGGTTGCTGCTGGCCAGCTTGTCGCTGTCGCCGTGGCCGATGAAGACGTGCTTGACCTCGTGGCGCTGCAGCATGTGCACGTTCTTGCCGGCGTTGCCCGGGTAGAGGGTGACGCGCAGCTCCGGCATCTCGACCCGGGCCAGGTTCTCGGCCTTCGGGACGCAGATGACCGGCACGGAGGTGGCGTCCAGGTAGCGCAGGGTCGCGCGCTCGCGCAGGACGATGATGGGGCGCAGGTCCAGCCCCTCCAGCGACTCCAGCCACATGTTCACCTGGTACATGAAGTCCCGTGACACCGCGGCGAAGGTGAAGTACAGCGCGACCTGCGGCCGGTACTGCGAGAGCTGCCAGTTGAGCTCGTCCAGGGCCTCGTCGGGGCTGGGCAGGATCAGCGCGTTCTTGGCGCCCGGCAGCAGAACCAGCACCGCGACGAAGGCGAACCAGACCGTCGCGATCCCACCGAAGGTCACGTAACGCCAGTCGTCCGAGGCGATCGTGCCGATGGCGCCGGCGACCAGTGGGACGTCCAGGTGCAGCATCTTGCGGACGTGCTTGTCCATGAGGAACGGGTGCGGCAGGCGCCGGATGCCGAGCGCCTCGAGGTCCAGCCCGCGGGTGGTGAAAGGCAGCGCCGAGCGTTCGGACCGGACCCGCTTGAGCAGAGCCCCGTAGACCAGCTGCATGACGAAGAGGAGGAGCAGGCCCACCGCCGTCATCTGCACGACGAACGAGTCGAGGTCGATCATGACGCCGCAGAGGGCCAGCAGGAGGAACTGCCGTATCAGGAAGCGGATGGTCAGACCGAAACGCGAGTCCCTGAGGCGGTCCAGCGTCGAGGACTGTGCGGTGTGAAGGAGGAGGTCCGCCCCGTAGCTGACCGCTGCGGCGTAGGCGAAGACCGGGAGGGAGACCATCACGACCGCCGCCATCATGGCGACGAAGCTGCCCACCAGTGCGGTCGTGATCAGAATCCCGAGCGCGGCTTGGCGCTGTGGCTTGCCCATCTGGGGACAGCCCCTCCTTCAGTGATCTTGTGCGAACGCACGGCGACGGTGCCGGCGGGAGACAGGGGTGCCGCACGTCATCACAGTGGGGGCCGGTCCGCGGGGGTCTATCCGAGGGGCGGACGGTGTGTCAGGAGCTCGTGAAGCATCAGAGCGAATATTAGACAATCGTGAAAGATTTGGTGAACTTTCAAACGGGAAAAGTCGAATATTTGATGACTGGATACCGAACAGTTATGAATTGCTCGCTTCTTGTGATCGCGCGCATGTGAATCATCACGTTGAGTGACGGCTGTGCGGTGAGGTCGCTCCTCGTCAGGAAGGGCACGCGTAGACCGCGAGATTCCGGCGATCGTCGGATTTCACCGAGAAGGCCACGCAGAGTCCCGGCTCGCCCCCCGGCCGGACGGCGAGCCCCTCGGGCTCCCGGAAGTGCAGGCCGGGCGCCACGGACACCTTGCGCCGCCCGGCGGTCCTCCCGCTGCGCATGTCGATGGCCGACACGTAGGTGTCCCCGCCGGACTCCGGCGGATTGTCGCCTTCCGCGTCCGTGTAGGGGGTCCCCGTGAGCTGGTAGATGTGATCCCCGTGCGCGGTGCAGCCCTGGAGCGTCTCGCCGCTGCGCAGGGCGGGGTTCCGCAGGTCGAGCAGCGGCCGGTACGAGCCCGAGAGGAACTCGTCCAGGGCATAGACCGCGTAACGGTGGGACCTGCCGGCCCAGTGGCTCACCAGGACGCGCCCGGCGGCCGTGTCGACGGCCGGATGGATGCGGTGGCTGTGGGGCAGGGGCCGGTGATGGCGTACGGAGGGTGACGTGCTGTCCAGTACCGTGCCGTGGCGGAAGGGGATCCTGGCCACCGCACGTCCGTATCCGGTCCGTGTGTCGGCGTCGGATTCCACCCAGAGCAGCGGGACCTCGCCGGAGGGCTCCACGCCCATCGAGATCCCGTGCCCGAATCCCCGCAGATACATGTGCCGCGGCGCCTCTCCGCCGCCGGGGTACGCCGTGACGCACATGTCCCCGGCCAGTCGCCGTGCCTTCCCGGACGCGGCCCGCTCCTCGTCGGGCAGCCGGATGCCGTCCTGCATGACCTGGAGCGCGTAGAGCCGGCCGCGTTCGTCGAACGCGATCGACTGCGGCCCGGTGATGTCGTGCAGCGGAGTGGGGCGCAGCAGTTCGGAAGCCGCGTCGACATCGAAGTGTCCGACCACGCCCCGGGGAGTGGGTGTGCGCTGCTCACGCCTGCCGAGTACCACGCCGACGCCTGTGGCGGCGACCAGGGTGCCGCCGCCCGCGAGCAGCATCGCTCTCCGGCTCGTCGGTCTCTCGTTGCTCGACATGACCGCCCGTGACCGTCGTTTCTCCCGGGAACGGGAAGCCGCCCGAGCTATGGGGTGAGATGCGACATTCTGTCACGAGCTCGTCGAGTCAGGGCGCCCGGGCACGGCGAAGGGTACGACTCGTGCCCGAGCCGTACCCTTGCCGCTTGCGCTTCGGGTGTTACGCCGGGACGCTCGCCACGCCCTGCTCCAGGAACCGCTTCCCGTTGACCCGCTCGGAGACGCCCTCACGGTCCAGGTACGGCGTGATGCCGCCCAGGTGGAAGGGCCAGCCCGCGCCGGTGATCAGGCAGAGGTCGATGTCCTGGGCCTCGGCGACGACGCCCTCGTCCAGCATCAGGCCGATCTCCTGCGCCACCGCGTCCAGGACGCGGTCGCGGACCTGCTCCTCCGTCAGGACGGTGTCGCCCTGCTTGAGGAGAGCCGCGACCTCCGGGTCCAGCTCCGGCTTCCCGGAGTCGTAGACGTAGAAGCCGCGCTTGCCGGCCTTCACCACGGCCGCGAGGTTCTCGGAGACCGTGAAGCGCTCCGGGAAGGCGCGGTTCAGGGTCTCGGAGACGTGCAGACCGATGGCCGGGCCGACCAGCTCCAGCAGCACCAGGGGGGACATCGGCAGGCCGAGGGGCTCGATGGCCTTCTCCGCGGTCTCGACCGGGGTGCCCTCGTCGATGATGTTCTGGATCTCGCCCATGAAGCGGGTGAGGATGCGGTTGACGACGAACGCCGGGGCGTCCTTCACCAGCACCGCGGTCTTCTTCAGCTTGCGGGCGACACCGAAGGCCGTGGCCAGCGAGGCGTCGTCGGTCTGCTCGCCGCGGACGATCTCCAGGAGCGGGAGGATCGCGACCGGGTTGAAGAAGTGGAAGCCGACGACCCGCTCGGGGTTCTTCAGCTTCGACGCCATCTCGGTGACCGAGAGGGACGAGGTGTTCGTGGCGAGGATCGCGTGCGCCGGGGCGACCGCCTCGACTTCGGCGAACACCTTCTGCTTGACGCCGATCTCCTCGAAGACGGCCTCGATGATGAAGTCGGCGTCGGAGAAGCCCTCCGCCTTGTCCAGCACACCGGAGACCAGGGCCTTGAGGCGGTTGGCCTTGTCCTGGTTGATGCGGCCCTTGCCGAGCAGCTTCTCGATCTCGGCGTGGACGTAGCCCACGCCCTTGTCGACGCGCGCCTGGTCGATGTCCGTGAGGACGACAGGGACCTCGAGGCGACGCAGGAAGAGCAGCGCGAGCTGGCTGGCCATCAGACCCGCGCCGACGACGCCGACCTTGGTGACCGGGCGGGCCAGAGCCTTGTCCGGAGCGCCGGCCGGGCGCTTGGCGCGCTTCTGGACCAGGTTGAAGGAGTAGATCCCCGAGCGGAGCTCTCCGCCCATGATCAGGTCCGCGAGGGCCTGGTCCTCGGCGTCGAAGCCGGCGCCCAGGTCGCCGGACTTCGCTGCGGCGATGATCTCCAGCGCGCGGTACGCGGCGGGGGCCGCGCCGTGCACCTTGGAGTCCGCGATCGCCTTGCCGCGCGCGACGGCCTGGTCCCAGGCGTCACCGCGGTCGACCTCGGGACGCTCCACCGCGATCTCGCCCTTGAGGACGGCCGCGGTCCAGATCAGCGACTGCTCCAGGAAGTCCGCGCCCTCGAAGAGGGCGTCGGCGATCCCGAGCTCGAAGACCTGCTTGCCCTTGAGCTGGCGGTTCTGGTTCAGCGAGTTCTCGATGATCACCGAAACGGCGCGGTCGGCGCCGATCAGGTTGGGGAGCAGCGCGCAGCCGCCCCAGCCGGGGACCAGGCCGAGGAAGACCTCGGGCAGCGAGAACGCGGGCAGCGCACTGGAGACGGTGCGGTACGAGCAGTGCAGCCCGATCTCGACGCCGCCGCCCATCGCCGCGCCGTTGTAGTACGCGAACGTCGGGACCGCGAGGCCCGAGAGACGGCGGAAGACGTCGTGGCCGCCCTTGCCGATGGCCAGCGCGTCCTTGTGCTCCTTGAGGAGCTCGACGCCCTTGAGGTCCGCGCCCACCGCGAAGATGAACGGCTTGCCGGTCACACCGACACCGACGATCGTGCCCTCGGCCGCCTCCTTCTCGACCTGGTCGACGGCGGCGTTCAGGTTCGCCAGCGACTGAGGGCCGACGGTGGTCGGCTTGGTGTGGTCGAAGCCGTTGTCCAGCGTGATGAGGGCGAAACGGCCCGCGCCGCCCGGCAGGTCGAGGTGGCGTACGTGCGCCTGCGTGACGACCTCGCCGGGGAACAGCTCGGCCGCGCCCTTCAGAAGCTCAGTGGTGGTGGTGCTCACTTGTTGCCTCCGTCGAAGTTCGGGTTCTCCCAGACGACCGTCGCGCCCATGCCGAAGCCGACGCACATGGTCGTCAGGCCGTAGCGGACCTCCGGCTGCTCCTCGAACTGGCGGGCCAGCTGAGTCATCAGGCGGACGCCGGAGGATGCGAGCGGGTGGCCGTAGGCGATCGCGCCGCCGTACTGGTTGACGCGCGCGTCGTCGTCGGCGATGCCGTAGTGCTCGAGGAAGGCGAGCACCTGGACGGCGAAGGCCTCGTTGATCTCGAAGAGGCCGATGTCCTCGATGGAGAGACCCGCCTTGGCCAGGGCCTTCTCCGTCGCCGGGATCGGGCCGTAGCCCATGACCTCCGGCTCGACACCCGCGAAGGCGTACGACACGAGGCGCATCTTGACCGGGAGGCCCAGCTCGCGGGCGGTCTCCTCGGACGCGAGGAGCGAGGCGGTGGCGCCGTCGTTGAGACCCGCGGCGTTACCGGCCGTCACGCGGCCGTGGGCGCGGAACGGGGTCTTCAGGCCGGCCAGGGACTCCAGGGTGGTGCCCGGGCGCATCGGCTCGTCGGCGGTGACCAGGCCCCAGCCCGTCTCGCCGACGGCCGGGTCGGTGCGGCGCACGGAGACCGGCACCAGGTCCTGCTGGATCTTGCCGTTGGCGTACGCCTTGGCGGCCTTCTCCTGCGACCGGACCGCGTACTCGTCGGCGCGCTGCTTGGTGATCGAGGGGTACCTGTCGTGCAGGTTCTCCGCGGTCATGCCCATGAAGAGGGCGGACTCGTCGACCAGCTTCTCCGACACGAGGCGCGGATTCGGGTCCACGCTCTCGCCCATCGGGTGGCGGCCCATGTGCTCGACACCGCCGGCGATGACGACGTCGTACGCGCCGAAGGCGATGGAGCCGGCCGTCGACGTGACGGCGGTCAGGGCGCCCGCGCACATGCGGTCGATGGAGTAACCCGGGACCGACTGCGGCAGACCCGCCAGGATTCCGGCGGTACGTCCGAGAGTGAGGCCCTGGTCGCCGATCTGGGTGGTCGCGGCGATGGCGACCTCGTCGATCTTCGCGGGGTCCAGGTCCGGGTTGCGGCGCAGCAGCTCCCGGATGGCCTTCACGACGAGATCGTCGGCGCGGGTCTCGTGGTAGATGCCCTTCGGGCCCGCTTTGCCGAACGGGGTGCGGACGCCGTCGACGAAGACGACGTCCCGGATGGTACGAGGCACGGTGGCTCTCCTCCAGGGTGCGGGATGGCACTGCTGCGGGCGCACGCATCGGCACGCCACGCCCCTCATGCTACTTGCGGGTAACCGGACTGCCCACCCCCCATCACCGGAGCGGCGAACGTCACACACCCTGGGGCGTCGCCGGTGGCCAGGGAAGGCCGGGTAACTGGCGTGAAATCGATCCTGCTGGATGAGGCCGCCCCTGGGGTGCTCCCGACACGCGTGCGCCCCCGTGCCGGATCTGTCGTCCGTCAGGGGGGGGGCACACGTGTGGGACGTGTCAGGCGCTCGTGTCCAGGGCCCGCAGCAGCAGGGGGCCGACCTGCTCGATCTGCCAGTGGCGCGCACCGTGTCCCGCGAGCGCGGTCTCGACCGCGTCCGGGGTCAGGGCCTTGGGCGGCTCCCAGCACACCCGGCGCACGGTGTCCGGGGTGATCAGGTTCTCCTGCGGCATGTGGAGCCGCTCGGCGAGCTCGGTCACGGCGGTCCGGGCCGCCGACAGCCTCGCCGCGGCGGCCGGGTCCTTGTCCGCCCAGGAGCGGGGCGGCGGCGGGCCCGCCGGCTGCTGGCCGGGCTGGGGCAGCTCCGACTCGGGCAGTTCCCTGGCCCGGTCGACGGCCGCCTGCCACTGCTCCAGCTGACGGCGCCCCATCCGGTGCCCGAAGCCCGGCAGCGCGGTGAGCGCCTGGACGTTGGCCGGCAGAGCCAGGGCGGCCTCGATGATCGCGGCGTCACCGAGCACCTTGCCGGGCGAGACGTCACGGCGCTGCGCCACCTGGTCACGAGCCGTCCACAGCTCCCGTACGACCGCGATCTGACGGCGGCGGCGCACCTTGTGCATGCCCGAGGTGCGGCGCCACGGGTCCTTGCGCGGGGGAGCGGGCGGTGCCGAGGCGATCGCTGCGAACTCCTCCAGCGCCCACTCCAGCTTGCCCTGCCGGTCCAGTTCCTCCTCCAGGGCGTTGCGCAGATCCACCAGCAGCTCGACGTCGAGCGCGGCGTAACGCAGCCAGGGCTCGGGAAGCGGGCGGGTGGACCAGTCGACCGCGGAGTGGCCCTTCTCCAGGGCGTAGCCGAGGACGTTCTCGACTATGGCGCCGAGGCCGACGCGGGGGAAACCCGCCAGCCGTCCGGCGAGCTCCGTGTCGAAGAGCGAGGTCGGCGTCATGCCTATGTCGCGCAGGCAGGGGAGGTCCTGGGTCGCGGCGTGCAGGATCCACTCGGCTCCGGTGAGCGCCTCGCCGAGCCCCGACAGGTCGGGGCAGCCGACCGGGTCGACCAGGGCGCTTCCCGCACCCTCACGGCGCAGCTGCACGAGGTAGGCGCGCTGCCCGTAGCGATAGCCCGAGGCGCGCTCGGCGTCGACGGCCACGGGGCCGGTGCCGGCGGCGAAGTCCGCGATCACCCGCGCCAGCGCGTCGTCGGTCGCCACCACCGGCGGAATGCCCTCGCGCGGTTCGAGCAAGGGGATCGGCGCCGGGGCGACGTCGTCCGGGGGGGCGCCCCCGGTGGTTCGCAGTGAAGTGTCTTCTGCGGTCTCTTGGGCGTCGGTCACATGCCAAGGGTATCTGTGTATGCGCGCTGCCCGCCGACGGAACGTTCCGTCGACGGGCAGCCATGCGCGTAAACCGGCCGGATACGCATCCGTGCAGGTGCCGGCGGGAGGAGGGGTCAGTGGATGATGCCCGTGCGCAGTGCCACGGCGACCATTCCGGCGCGGTCACCGGTGCCGAGCTTGCGGGCGATGCGGGCGAGGTGGCTCTTGACGGTGAGGGCGGAGAGGCCCATCGAGACGCCGATGGCCTTGTTGGACTGGCCTTCGGCGACCAGGCGGAGCACCTCCACCTCACGGCCGGAGAGTTCGCGGTAGCCGCCGGGGTGGCTCGGGGAGCCGGGCGGCCTGCGGTGCATGCGGGCGGCGTTGGCGCCGATCGGCGCCATGCCGGGACGGGTGGGGTGACCGATGTTGGTACGGGTGCCGGTGACGACGTAGCCCTTCACCCCGCCCGCGAGGGCGTTGCGTACGGCGCCGATGTCATCGGCGGCCGAGAGGGCGAGGCCGTTCGGCCAGCCGGCGGCTCGGGTCTCGGACAGCAGGGTCAGCCCGGAACCGTCGGGCAGGTGGACGTCGGCAACGCAGATGTCGCGTGGGTTGCCGACGCGGGGGCGGGCCTCCGCGATGGACGACGCCTCGATGACGTCACGAACCCCGAGTGCCCACAGATGGCGGGTGACGGTGGATCGGACGCGCGGGTCGGCCACGACGACCATGGCCGTCGGTTTGTTCGGGCGGTAGGCGACCAGGCTTGCGGGCTGCTCGAGGAGAACGGACACCAGGCCTCCTGGGGAGTGGCGGGGACGGGCCGGCTCGGGGATGAAGCCGGGGCGAACCGTGCTTGAAGGGTCATTGACCTCTTCGGCAGCAGGTGCGTCCTCCTTTAGGGGAAGATCACGATTTAGTGAGTAACAATTCGGGCAAATAGGACGCGCGATCGATTGTACGAAAAGAGAGCCGGTCCTCGTGCGACCGGCTCTCCCGAAAGGTGACGCAGCGTTATGAGACCTGGGGTCCGCGCCTCTGGGGCAGGGTCACCACCGCCGCCTCCGCCGCACCCGACGGCGGCAGGCCGGCGAGCTGGCAGAGCAGATCGCCCCACGCGACCAGATGCGCCCCCGCGTCCGGGACCCCGCCGCGCCCCTCGCGGGGAGTCCACGAGGCCCGGATCTCGATCTGCGTGGCCGGGCGGCGCGCGGAGAGCGTGCCGAAGTAGTGCGAGCCGGCGCGCGTCACCGTGCCGCCGGCCTCCCCGTACGAAAGCCCCCGGGCGTCCAGTGCCCCCGTGAGCCAGGACCAGCACACCTCCGGAAGCAGCGGGTCGGCCGCCATCTCCGGCTCCAGTTCGGCCCGTACGAGCGTCACCAAGCGGAACGTGCCCTGCCAGGCGTCGTGCCCGGACGGATCGTGCAGGAGGACGAGGCGGCCGTCGGCCAGGTCCTCCTCGCCGTCCACGACGGCGGCCTCCAGTGCGTACGCGTGCGGGGCCAGGCGCTTCGGCGGCCGGGTGGGCTCAACCTCCAGTTCGGGGCGCAGACGGGCGGAACGCAGCGCGTCGATCGCCGACCGGAACGCGAGCGGGACGGTTTCGCCGTCCGCACCCTCCTCGCTGTCAGTGCCATCGGAATGATCGGAAAATTGTCCCTGAGCCGGAGCCATGCCGGGAAGAGTAGGCGGAACCGGAGCGCCGTGCAGGGAGGGACACCCATGCGGCGTCCGGCTTATGGCCGCTCCGTGCGAAGATTCTGTGCGTGAGTGCCAACGACCTTCCCCAAGAGCTCAGCTCCGTCCGATCAGGGGAGGGCCCGTCCTCGGGCCTGCGGACGTCCCCCGCCACCCATGAATCGGCCTTCCTCAAGGCCTGCCGCCGTGAGCCGGTGCCCCACACCCCGGTCTGGTTCATGCGTCAGGCGGGACGCTCGCTGCCCGAGTACCTCAAGGTCCGCGAGGGCATCGCGATGCTCGACTCCTGCATGATGCCGGAGCTCGTCACCGAGATCACTCTGCAGCCGGTGCGCCGCCACAAGGTCGACGCCGCGATCTACTTCAGCGACATCGTCGTGCCGCTCAAGGCCATCGGCATCGATCTCGACATCAAGCCCGGTGTGGGCCCGGTGATCGCCGAGCCGATCCGCACCCGCGCGGACCTGGCCCGGCTGCGCGACCTCACGCCCGAGGACGTCCCGTACGTCACCGAGGCCATCGGGATGCTCACCGCCGAGCTCGGGGCCACACCGCTGATCGGCTTCGCCGGTGCGCCGTTCACGCTGGCGAGCTACCTCGTGGAGGGCGGCCCGTCCCGCAACCACGAGCGGACCAAGGCCATGATGTACGGCGACCCGCAGCTCTGGGCGGAGCTGCTCGACCGGCTCGCGGAGATCACCGGCGCGTTCCTGAAGGTCCAGATCGAGGCCGGCGCCTCCGCGGTCCAGCTCTTCGACTCCTGGGTCGGCGCCCTGGCCCCTGCGGACTACCGCCGCTCGGTGATGCCGGCCTCGGCGAAGGTCTTCGACGCCGTCGCGTCCTACGGCGTCCCCCGCATCCACTTCGGCGTCGGCACCGGAGAGCTGCTCGGCCTGATGGGCGAGGCCGGGGCGGACGTCGTCGGAGTCGACTGGCGCGTCCCGATGGACGAGGGCGCCCGCCGGGTCGGCCCCGGCAAGGCGCTCCAGGGCAACCTCGACCCGGCGGTGCTGTTCGCGCCGACCGAGGC
Organism: Streptomyces sp. NPDC005752; assembly: GCF_040630715.1. NCBI lineage: Bacteria > Bacillati > Actinomycetota > Actinomycetes > Kitasatosporales > Streptomycetaceae > Streptomyces > Streptomyces sp. NPDC005752. Next base: position 43,994 of record NZ_JBEXYB010000047.1, read on the forward strand.
GGTGGAGGAGAAGGCCCGCGAGGTGCTCGACGCGGCCGCCGGTCTCGAGGGCCACATCTTCAACCTCGGGCACGGCGTCATGCCGACCACCGACCCCGACGCCCTCACGCGCCTGGTGGAGTACGTCCACCAGCAGACGTCCGTCTGATCAGGCGTCCTCCCGGAGGCTCGCCCGCACCGCCGACACGGCCTTGCGGGCGGCCACCAGGACCGGGTCCCAGACCGGGGAGAACGGCGGGGCGTAGCCGAGGTCGAGGGCCGTCATGGCCTCCACCGTCATCCCGGCGGTGAGCGCCACGGCCGCGACGTCCACGCGCTTCGCCGCTCCCTCGCGGCCGACGATCTGTACACCCAGGAGCCGGCCGGTGCGGTACTCCGCGAGCATCTTCACCGTCATCGGCTTCGCGCCGGGATAGTAGCCGGCGCGGCCCGTCGACTCGATCGTCGCCGTGACGTAGCGCAGACCGACCGCCGTCGCGTCCTTCTCCCGTAGCCCGGTCCTGGCGATCTCCAGGTCGCACACCTTGCTCACCGCCGTACCGACCACGCCGGGGAACGTGCCGTAGCCGCCCCCGACGTTGGACCCGATGATCTGCCCGTGCTTGTTCGCGTGGGTGCCGAGCGCGATGTGCCGGGTACGGCGCGCCACGAGGTCCATGACCTCGACGCAGTCCCCGCCCGCCCAGATGTCGTCCTGCCCCGTGACCCGCATCGACAGGTCCGTCAGAAGACCGCCGTGCGGTCCCAGCGGCAGGCCCGCCTCGCGTGCCAGGCCGGTCTCCGGCTCGACGCCGATGCCCAGCACGACGACGTCCGCGGGGTAGGTGTCCCCGTCCGTGGCGACCGCGGTGACCCGGCCGTCCGGGCCGGTCTCGATCCGGGTGACCGTTGCGCCGTTGACCGTGGTGATGCCCAGTCCGTCCATCGCGTCGTGGACCAGGCGGCCCATGTCCGGATCGAGCGTCGCCATCGGCTGGGCTCCCCGGTTGAGCACCGTCACCTCGAAGCCGCGCTTGAGCATCGCCTCGGCCATCTCGACGCCGATGTAGCCCGCCCCGACGACGACCGCCCGCCTGCCCGGCGCCCGGTCCAGCGAGGCCAGCAGCGCCTGTCCGTCGCCCAGGGTCTGTACGCCGTGGACGCCCGGAGCGTCGATCCCCGGCAGGTCGGGGCGCACCGGCCGGGCGCCCGTGGCGATCACGAGCTTGTCGTAGCCCGTCCAGTACGTCTCACCGTTGCGGTGGTCCAGCGCCCGTACGCGGTGCCCGGCGACGTCGATCTCCGTCACCTCGGTGCGGGTGCGCAGATCGATGGAGCGGGCCCGGTGCTCCTCGGGTGTGCGCGCGATGAGGGCGTCCGGCCCCTCGACGTCGCCGCTCACCCAGTACGGGATGCCGCAGGCGGAGTACGAGGTGAACTCGCCGCGTTCGAAGGCGACGATGCTCATCGCCTCGGGCCCCCTGAGCCTGCGGGCCTGCGACGCGGCGGACATGCCCGCCGCGTCGCCTCCGACGACCACCAGTCGCTCCGTCGCCATGCCGGGTCCCTTCGCCGCCGTCGAGCAGGATCAGGGGCCCACGCTACGGCGCCTACGGGGCGGGTGGGACCTCGGACGGCTCCGTGGTCTGCCGGGGCGTCGTACGGTGCCGGGGCAGACGGCCGCGCAGCAGCCGCCACAGGACCGACAGGACGGCCGCGGCGGCCAGGAACGGAGCCGTGGCACCGATCGCCACCGCGATCCAGCGCAGCATCGTCACGAACGCGTCCCAGCCGCCGGCCAGCGCGTCCACGAAGCCGGTTCCCTCGTCCTCGGGATCCCCGGCGCTCCCCTCCGGTTCGCCGAGGTCGAGGGTGATCGTCGCCAGCGACGTACGGTCCTTCAGCGATGCCTGCTGGGCGAGCAGGGACTCCAGGTCGGCCTGGCGGCTGCTCAGTTCACCTTCCAGCGCCACCACGTCGGTGATCTTGCCGGCCCTGTCCATCAGGTCGCGGACCCGGGCGACGCTCGCCCGCTGGGTGGCGATCCGGCTATCGACGTCGACGACCTGCCCCGTCACGTCCTTCGCCCTGGACGTCCGGGACAACAGCTTCCCGGTCCCCGCGAGGCTGCTCAGCACCTCGTCGTAGCGGGCCTGGGGCACACGCAGGACGAGGTGGGACGTGTCGTGGGTGTCGTCGACCCGTTCCGTGGTCTCCTCGGCGACGAGACCGCCGGCGTCCACCGCGACGCCGCGGGCTGCGGCGACAGCCTTGGGCACGCTCCTGACCTCGATGTACAGCGTGGCCGTCCGGATGACGTGGACCGCGGCCGCGGAACCCTGATCCGGCGCCGACGAGGCCTTGCCCGCGGGCCTCTCGGCCGATCTCGCACCGGCACCCGCCGCGTGGTCCGCCGCCGCCTTGGCGCCGGACGCCGTACCGCTGTCGGACGAGGCACCGCACGCGCCGGTGGTCAGCAGGACCGCGAGCAGCCCGGCGGCGGCCAGCACACGCGGCCGGCGGCGTGCCGGCCGGGTCGGCGGGTGGCTGTCCGTGTGTCGTTCGTATGGCATGAGCGTCCCCCCAGGGCGTGTTGTCCATGGCGCAGGTTCGACGTCCCGGTGCCGTCCTCGGGTTGCCGTCCTTGGGTTTCGAAGTGGTCACGTTCGGGACTCGGGACGGGTTTGAGAGAGTGGACCCATGCAGCGTCCTCTTCAGCGCGACACCACACGCACGGGCCATGCCGTCGTCATCGGCGGCGGCATCGCCGGACTCGCCGCGGCCCACCGGCTGTTGGCCTCGGGTCTTCGGGTCACCGTCCTGGAGGCCACCGCGCGGCTCGGCGGCAAGCTGATGACCGGCGAGATCGCGGGCACCCGGGTCGACCTCGGCGCCGAGTCGATGCTCGCGCGGCGGCCCGAAGCGGTCGCGCTGGCGACCGCGGTGGGGCTCGGCGACCGGCTCGGGCCGCCCGCCACCGCCACCGCGTCGGTCTGGACCCGCGACGCCCTGCGCCCCATGCCCAAGGGACACGTGATGGGCGTGCCGGGGGACCCGTCGGCGCTCAGCGGTGTGCTCTCGCCCGAGGGCCTCGCCAGGATCGCCGAGGAGCGCGAACTCACCCCGACCGCCGTCGGTGACGACGTGGCGGTCGGCAGTTACGTCGCCGACCGTCTCGGCCGTGAGGTCGTCGACCGGCTGGTGGAACCGCTGCTCGGCGGGGTGTACGCGGGCGACGCCTACCGGATCTCGATGCGTGCGGCCGTGCCGCAGCTCTTCGAGGTTGTGAAGGAGGGTGGCCCGCTCCTCGACGGCGTACTCCGCATCCAGGAGAGGGCTGCCGCGCGGCAGCGGACAGGACCGGTCTTCCAGGGCATCGAAGGGGGCATCGGCACCCTGCCGGGCGCCGTGGCCGACGCCGTGCGGGCCGGGGGCGCCGAGATCCTCACGGAGACCCCGGTTCTCGGCCTGACCCGGACCGGCGAGGGCTGGGACGTGCGCACCGACCGCCGGGTGATCACCGCTGACGCCCTCGTCCTGGCCACTCCCGCCTGGTCCGCGTCCACACTGCTCGCCGCCGAGTGCCCGGCGGCCGCCGTCAAGCTCGCCGCCGTCGAGTACGCCTCGATGGCCCTGGTGACCATGGCCTTCCGGCGCGCCGACATCGCGGGGACCGACGCACTCCGCGGACGCTCCGGATTCCTCGTACCGCCCGTCGACGGTCGCACCATCAAGGCCGCGACCTTCTCCAGCAACAAGTGGCAGTGGGTCGCGGACGCGGCCCCCGACCTCTTCGTGCTGCGCACCTCCGTCGGACGCTACGGCGAGGAGGAGCACCTGCACCGTGAGGACTCCGAGCTCGTCGCCGCCTCCCTCGGTGACCTCGCCTCCGCGACCGGACTGACCGCGCGGCCCGTGGACACCGAGGTCACCCGGTGGATCGGCGGGCTGCCCCAGTACCCCGTGGGGCACCTCACCCGGGTCGCCCGGATCCGCGACGAGGTCGCCAAGCTGCCCGGTCTGCGGGTGTGCGGAGCCGTGTACGACGGCGTCGGGATCCCGGCCTGCGTCGCGAGCGCCCACCGTGCGGCGGACGAGATCGTCCAGGACCTCACGGGCGGGCACGCGGGGGAGATCGACAACACGCCGACCCGGGTTCGGGGCACGGGGAGCGAGGCGGGACAATAGCCGTATGAGTGCGCCAGAAAAGCTTCCGAACGCAGGCAAGAAGGCCAAGGACCTCAACGAGGTCATCCGCTACACCCTGTGGTCCGTCTTCAGGCTGAAGGACGTCCTTCCGCTCGACCGCGCCGGTTACGCCGACGAGGTCCAGGAGCTGTTCGACCAGCTCGCGGCGAAGGACGTCACGGTCCGTGGCACCTACGACGTGTCCGGTCTGCGGGCCGATGCCGACCTGATGATCTGGTGGCACGCGGAGACCTCCGACGAGCTCCAGGAGGCGTACAACCTCTTCCGGCGCACGAAGCTGGGCCGGGCCCTGGAGCCGGTCTGGTCGAACATGGCGCTGCACCGCCCCGCCGAGTTCAACAAGTCGCACGTGCCGGCCTTCCTGGCCGACGAGACCCCGCGCGACTACATCAGCGTGTACCCCTTCGTGCGCAGCTACGACTGGTACCTGCTGCCCGACGAGGACCGCCGCCGCATGCTCTCGGACCACGGCAAGATGGCCCGTGGCTACCCCGACGTGCGCGCCAACACCGTCGCCTCCTTCTCGCTGGGAGACTACGAGTGGGTGCTCGCCTTCGAGGCCGACGAGCTGTACCGCATCGTCGACCTCATGCGTCACCTGCGGGCCTCCGAGGCGCGGCTCCACGTCCGCGAGGAGGTCCCCTTCTACACGGGCCGCAGGAAGTCCGTCGCAGAATTGGTGTCCGGACTCGCATAGCCAGCGTTTCCGGTCATCCCGACCCGGAAGATCAGTTGGCGGGCAACGGCGTGTGTGACGCCGCCCGTCGTTCCAGCGACACCGGGTCCGGTGCCGGGTACACATCGGCCGACGGCCGGCGAACGGTCGCGGTCTGCGGGGGAGTCAGCCATTCCTCCCCGCGGACCGTCTCTCCTCGCCGGGTCCGGCCGATGTGTCCCGGGCCGCACAACTCGATATGACAGCACCAGGGCCGCACCCATGTGGGCGGCCCTGGTGCTGTGCTGTCTCCGACCGACGGATCAGACCCCCGACCGTGCCCCGCTGAGCATGGCCGCTCTCAGGTCCGGGTCCTCCAGGGCTCCTACGCCCCGCACCGCCACCGCCGCCAGAAGATCGCGGTCCGCGCCGCGCGCCGGTGCCGGCAGTGAGTCCAGCCAGTGCTGCCCGGACGGGGAGGCCCACGGGCTGTAGGGGTGGTTCTCCATCCGGGCGATGGCCAGGCAGCCCAGCGTCAGCAGCAGCGGCAGCCCGAACCAGGCGGCCACCGGACCCGCGTGGCCGGCCCCCTGACCTGGCATCAGCATGGCCACGGCCGCCAGGGCCACCACCAGCACCACCGCGCCACGCACCGCGCGTGCGGCCGATTCCAGGCTCGTCCGGGTGCCGTGCGGTACGGCGAGCCCCGCCGTCACCAGGCGGTCGGCCAGGGCGCGTACGGTGTCGGCCGTCGCGGCGGCGGCCCGGAGAGGGGCTATCCGGGACTGCCCTTCCGGGCCGATCGCGCGGAGCACGGTGCGTTCGACCTCGTCCCGCCCCTCCGGGTCGACGACCGTCGCCCAGCCCGTGTGGGCGAGCAGTAGTCGGCGCCGCAGGTGCATGGAGACCAGCGCCAGATCGGCCACCCGCTGCGGTCCGCCGGCCAGGAACGCCGTTTCGTACAGATTGAGTTCGGGGGAGGCTGCGGCCCCGGCGGTGCCGGGCGGCCGGTGGGCGGCACCCGCGGTGACGAGGCACAGCCGGGTGCAGGTGACGGCGGCCGCACCCCACGCGACCAGAAGGAGCATGACCCAGAGCATGGCCGAGTTCTATGCGAGACCGGCAGGGAAGCGCCATGGCCTGTTCACCATATGGACGCATCTCGGTCACAGGTGGTCATCGGTGGCCGGATTCGTGCGCCCGGCAACTCCGCGCGGCTCAGGAGCTGCTGCCGCAACTGGATCCGCCGCCGCAGCTCGACCCGCTGCTGCAACTGGACCCGCTGCTGCAACTGGACCCGCTCCCACCGCCGCAGCTCGACCCGCTCCCACCGCCGCTGCCGCAGCCCGACCCCGAGCTGCACGTGGATCCCGTTCCCGAGTCGCCGCCCCCGCCGGCCGAGCCTCCGCAGCTCCCGCCACGGGGACTCGTACCGGCGCACCACGCGACCGGTACGAACGCGGCGCCGGTGCCCGATGCGGAGGACCGGGAGCCCGACCTGGTACGCCCTGGGGGTCGTTGCCGTGCGGCGGCCACCAACTGTCCCTGCAGCTCCGGGTCGGGGAGTGCGCGCAGCCCCGACGTGGCCACCACGTGGGCCGGGTCGGTCAGATGGGCGTTGGCCGTGCGGTAGTCGTCGGCGGCCCTGCGCCCGGCTCGGGTGAGCCGTGCCCTGCCCGCCGCCGCGGTGCTCAGACCGACCACGACCCCGGTCAGGAGCGCCGGCAGCACCTTCACGATGAAGGGGAACGGGGTGTCCGTGTACCCGTCGTGCTGGACGTACTCGGAGATGGTCAGCGCGATACCGACCGGGAAGCCCAGGAAGCACCCGACGAACAGCGTGCGCGCCCAGACCCGCCGCCGCCGGCTCTCGCCGGGTGCGACCAGCAGGCCCCGGGCGGCGAGACCGTCGCCGATCTCCTGCACCGCCGGGTGCCGCATCACGGCCTCCCGCAGGGTGTGCAGGGCGCCGCTCGGAGCCGCGGTCAGCTCCTGGAGCACCGCGCGTTCCACCGAGTCATGTGCCTCGTTCCGCAGGACCGCGACGATGCCGGGGCCACCGACGGCCAGCCGCCCGTCCGCGTGCATGCGGGTGAGCGCGGTGTCCACCACCCTGGCGGGGCCGCCACTGAGAAATGCTGCCTCGTACAGGTCGTGCACGTACGCCACCGAGCCGCTTCCCCGCGCAGCGGAGCTGCTGGTCGCGATGATCAGAAGCGTCGAGGACACGGCCACGGCGAGTGTCAGCAGAAGGGCGAGCGCGTTCATCGGGGTCACCTTCCCAGGAGGGCGGTACGGGCGGCGTGGACAAGGCGGGCGGCGCGGCGCGGCGGACGCGGCCCGGCCCGGTCCTGCCACCAGCGGGTCAGACGTCGCCTGGAAGCCTCGTCGGCCGGTTGGCCCGAGACCAGGAGCTGCTCGGCGAAGCCGAGGGCGTCGCGGCGGTAACCGGCGGACATCGGCCTGTTTTCGGCGTACGCGAGGAACGCCTTCCGGTAGCCCTCGCCGAGGATTTCGGCCAGCTCCGGTGCGACCATGGCGACCACGTCGGCCCGTTTTCCGGCCAGGGCACGGCTCTGCACCCCGAGGCGCCGGTGGTCGAAGCCGTCCGGCGCCGGGGTGCCGGCCACCAGGGCCGAGAGCAGCGCGGTCTGCGCCGCGGCGGTCCGGTCGCGGGCGCCCGCGGGGCGGACGCCGGGCTCCAGCGGCGGGGCGGGCCGCCGTCGGCCCTTCGGCGGAGCGCCGGCTGCCGCGGCCAGCGTGCCGCGGATCGCGTTCAGTTCACCGGCCAGTTCCTCGGCCGGCGGGAAGTCGTCGTCGCGCTCCAGCAGGACCCCCGGCGGGTCGACGCGGGAGCGCAGCTGCGTCAGGACGTCCAGCACGGGGCGTGTCACCGGGTGGGCGTGCGTGTCGTGCCAGACGCCGTCCTTCTCGACGCCGCCCGCCACGTGGACGTACGCGATGGCCTCCACCGGCAGTTCGTCCAGCGCGGTCGCGGGGTCCTCACCGCGGTTGACGTGGTTCGTGTGCAGGTTGGCGACGTCGATCAGCAGCCGCACGCCGGTGCGCTCGACCAGCTCCGCGAGGAACTGCCCCTCGGTCAGCTCCTCGCCGGGCCAGGAGATCAGCGCGGCGATGTTCTCCAGGGCCAGCGGGACGGGCAGCGAGTCCTGGGCGATCCGCACGTTCTCGCACAGCACGTCCAGAGCGTCCCAGGTCCGGGGCACCGGCAGCAGATGTCCCGCTTCCAGCACCGGTGACGCGGTGGGCGGACCTCCCGCGCGTACGAAGGCGATGTGCTCCGTCACCAACGGCGTGCCGAGCAGCTCGGCCCGCGCGGCCAGGCCGGCGAGGCGTCCGGGATCGGGGCGGCCGGCTCCGCCCAGGCCGAGCGCGACCCCGTGCGGGACGACCGTGACCCCGCGTTCCCGCAGGCGCACGAGGGACTCGGGGAGATGGTCCGTGCAGAGGTTCTCCGCGACCGCCTCGACCCAGTCGATACCCGGCAGCGCCTCGACGGCGTCCGCGATCTCCGGGCGCCATCCGATACCGATTCCCAGCTTCATGATGTCCCCTCCCCGTTCTGTGCAGGGGTCATGGCCCCGTCAGGCTCCTCCGAACCCGGAACAGGGGACGTTCAGAGCTCGATTTGAGGTTCCCGGACGGTTGCGGGCTGGGACGTTATTCGATCGTGATGTCCCCGGCGTGCCCGTCGGCACCCCATCGACCTGCGGAGACGGGTGAGTCGCGGATATGCCGACGAGCCGGACACTCCGGATTAATTCTGCGGTCCGTTGACGGAGATCAACAGGGGTTCGCATGCTGATCGACATGCCATCCGAGGACGGCCCCACGGCACGCTTCCGGCGGGGCGCGACGAGCGCGTACCCGAACTGCCGGTCAAAGCCGCCGTGTCCATACGGAGCGGCGGCGCCGACCCCGCCGGGCCGTCCCGGACGACTCCGTGCGGAGGCTCGGATTCCGTAGCCCGCGACGCCGTGACGTGCCGCCACCCGGTCCGTCCGGCCGGGGCGCCGGCGTGCGGTGGAGCGGCCGGACGCGGACCACCGGAACCGCAACCGGACCCGGCGGTCCGGCATGCCCGCCGAACGGCCCTCCCGGAGGGCCCCGGGCTCCGGACCTCCCGGACTCCGGACCTCCGAGTTCCGGGCTTCCCGACGAACGAAGGAGAACGTGACCGATGACCAGCACCGAGAACAGGCCGCAGCTCGGCCGGCGGTCCCTGCTGTCCCGCGCCGCCGGAGTGGGAGCGGCGGCGGCACTGCCCGTGGCCGCCGCGCCCGCGGCGCAGGCCGCGCCGGCTCCCACCGCCGCCGCTCGGGCCGCGGCGAAACGACGCCACCCGGCGAACTGGCCGGACCCCGAGCCCTACGGCCTGGCGGACACCCGGCCGGACCTGTGGCCCCGGGAGGACAACTCCTTCGTCCTCCCGCTGGAGCTGCGCCCCCGTGACAGGGAGCGCGGAGTGGTCTGGATGCGGGACACCTACGTCAACTGCTTCGTCGTCGACGGCAGTCCGCTCTACGTCGCCACGGGCACCACCCGCGTACCCGGACTCGAAGCGGCCGGCCCGTGGAACGACGGCATCTTCGTCTGGACCGCCCGCTCCCTCGGAGGCCCGTGGAGGCTGGCCGACACGACGGGAATCCGGCCCGGGGCGGAGAAGGGCAAGGTGTGGTCACCCGAGTTCACCGACGAGAACCGGCCCGGGCGCACGGTGGTGGCTCCGTGGCAGGAGTACTGGTACGACGAGCAGTTCGGCAAGCGCGGCCAGGCGTGGGCCCCCGAGCTGCACCGTTTCCGCGGGAAGTGGTACATCGTCGCGTGCATGGGTGACCACTCCGAGAAGGTGGGCTCGTTCATGCTCGTGAGCGAGGGCGGGGTCGAGGGCCCGTACAGGCTCGTCGAGGGCAACCTGGAGAAGCCCTTCGGGGACTCGTTCATCGGGGGGCCCGGCTTCATCGAGCCCGGCGCCTACCACCACATCGACGGCAGCCTCTACTCCGAGGGTGACGACGCGTGGCTGGTGCTGCACAACAACCTGTACGCGAAGTTCCGCGACGACATGGAGGACATCGTCCCGACGACGGACCTTCCCGCGTTCGAACAGACCCCGTACACGCCGGAGCCGTACCTCGAGGGCGCGTACGTCTTCAAGCACGGGGGGAAGTACTTCCTCCTCCACGCCGCATGGGACTGGACGTCGGTCAATGCCGACGGCACCTCCCGCCAGGCCTACGACCCGGGCGGCACCGGTCGCGTGCGGTTCCAGTACGACGCGGTCGTCGCGGTCTCGGACAGCTTCGAGGGCCCGTACTCCGAGCGCTGGACGGCCGGTGTCGGCGCCGGCCACAACAACTTCTTCGAGGACTCCGACGGCAGGCTGTGGGCGACGTTCTTCCGCAACCCGAACTTCGGGTACTGGTCGAACCCGTCGCGTGTGGCCGAGGCCGCCGTGCCCGGCGTCGTACGGGTGGAATGGACCGGCCCCAAGGGCAACCGCCTGTACGTCGAGCGCCGGGACCGCCACTGAGCCCTCGCCCCGGACGTCGCCAAGGCTGGGGCAGTGGGGCCATGGTCGGTGGCACCGGGCGGGAGGTGAACGACTGGTCGCCGCTCGGAGTCACCGGCACCGGGACCTGCGGGACGGTGCCGCCGCCCCTCGCCGGGTGCGCGCTCGGCCTGCTGTCCCGAGGCACCACAGGCTCCCAAACATCCCACCGCACCCCGTACAACGGCCGCCCACCAGCCGACCCCACCGACACCGGCCGCAACACCAACTCATCCACG
>NZ_JBEXYB010000048.1:0-53570 GCF_040630715.1 Streptomyces sp. NPDC005752
CCCACCCGGGCGTACCCCCCCGGCCTGGCCTGGGCCCCCCGCGCCCCGCGCGGGGCCCTCTGCCATGCCCTACAGCCAGCCCGCGAACTCGAGGGACAGCTCGCCGTCCTGCGTGCGCCCGGCCGTCAGCGCGCGTGTGCCGGACTCGACCGCCCGGAACAGCGTCCAGCCGCGCAGCCGCGCCTGGTCGACCTCCAGCGAGTCGGCGAGTTTCTTGACCCGCCGCCGGGCCGTGGCGGCGCCTCCCGGAGAGGCGACCAGGTCTTCCACCCGGTCACGCACCAGCCGCGCCAGGTCGTAGGCACGCTCCCCGGTCAGCGGCTCGGGGCCGACCGCCAGCCACGGCGCGCGCTCACCCGACAGGACCTTGCTCTGCCGGAAGTTGCCGTGCAGCAGGAAGAGTTCGGGGGAGTCCTGGACCAGCTCCTCGCGGGCCGCGAGGGCGGCCGAGACGAGCGGTTCGAGCTCGGGTTCCCGTTCCGCGGCGGCACGCATGGCCTCCGACTGCCCGGCGGTGCGCTCCGCGACGGTCTCGAAGGCGTGGTCGGCCGGCGGCTCGACCCACAGCCGCCGCACCGTGCCGGCGGCCTCGAGCAGCGCCTTCGCCTCGGGGAGGGAGCGCAAGGACATCTCGTGGTGGAGCCGTTCCAGCAGGACGGCCTCCTCCGGCACCGCGCCGTCCGGAGCGGTCAGGAGCTCCACAGTGCCCCAGCCGTTCCAGTGCGCCAGCGCCGCCCGCTCGAGCGTGGGAGCCGCCCCGGGAGGCGCGATCTTCAGCACGGCGGGGCTGCCGTCCGCCCGGCGGACCAGGAGGACCAGGCTGCTGCGCCCGCCGGGGGCGCACACCCGGTCGAGGGAGACCGAGTGTGCGGACAGCGCCTCGTCGGTGAGTGCGGGGAGCCGCCCGAGCCAGTCGGCGGCGGCCGTGTCCCCGTACGTCTCGCCGAGCGCTCGCACCAGACGCTGCGGCGGTTCGAAACCCATACGTGCCTTGTTCCCTTTCGGAGCGTGGTCGGCTGCGGCGTGCCCGGCCGCAGCGCGCTCGGTTGCTCAGTGTGTGGCGTCGGTGGCCCCTGCCTCCGCCGTGTTGTCCGGCGGGGCGGCCCTCTCGGTGAGCCCAGGAAAGGCTACGCCGGTGCCGCGCCAGCGCACCGCACGCACCGCGGCCTCCCTGAGCGCGCCCGCGGCATCCTGCCGCAGCGGGCCTCGAGCAGCCCGCACGAGATCGGAGCACACGCCCGCGACCCTGTCCTCCAGCACTGCGGCGAGCCGAATGGCGGTCGCCGGATCGCGTACGGCGAACGGCAGAGCGTACGCCGCGTGCGCCGCCACAGGCGTACCGCCCAGGTCGCGGACCGTCCGTACGAGCGTGTCGCGACGGGCCCGGTGGGCGTCGCAGGCAGCCGTCGCGTCGCTGCGGCGGTCCCCTTCCAGCCGGCCGCCCAGCACCCCGTACCCGTACACGGCAGCGTGCGCGGCGCCGAGTGCGGCCTGCGCGGCGCGGAGCGTTCCGTCGGCGTCGTCCGTCGTGGCCTTCGGTGTCATGCCGAGGTCTCCTTGGCCAGTTCGGTCAGCAGATACGCGTGGGCGGCGCCGGCCGCGGCGACCGAGGCCAGCAGCCTGGCCAGTTCCGGCTCGGCGGTCAGCAGGGCTTTGGCGCGGCCGTCCGCCACCCGGCGCTCCTCGGCCGCGAGGTCCTTCAGGGCCGTCCGCGCCTCTGTGGCGGCAGCCGGCGGGGTCGGAGTGGGGGAACCGCCCGGCACCTTCGCCGGCCCGCCCAGCGCCGTCAGGTGCTCCCGCACAGCGGCGGCCAGTGGTGCGAGCCCGGCTTCCGTCACCGGGTGGGCGGCCGCGACCTGTTCGTAGCCGGAGAGCAGCGAGGCACTGTCACGGGCGGCCGACGCCCGGAGCGCCCCCGACCGGCGCGAAGCGGTGCGTGCGTCCGTGCCCCCAGAGGCCGTTCGCGTCTCCGGTCCGCCCCCGCAGCCCGTCAGCACCGCACCCAGAGCGAATGCTCCCGTAGTGGTGAGCGCACCCCTGCGCGTCGTCCCCGTGCGGTGCACTTGTCTCCTTCAGCCTGGTTTTTGACAGTTTTTGACCTGAAGTGATCACCGGGGCTGAGCGTACCCGCGGTGGGGCGGGAGGCGGACGGCAACACCCCTGCGGACCGGATACCCTTTGACCTGACACGCGACGATCCCCACAACAGCACACGCGGCCGAGGAGTCACCCGGATGAGCACCACCCAGAGCGACAGGCTGCGCGAACTGCTGGAGCCGCTCGTCGGCGCCAAGGAGCTGGACCTCGAGGAGATCGAGGTGTCCCGGGCGGGCCGCCGCCGCGTGCTGAGGGTCATCGTGGATTCCGAGGACGGCGTGGAGCTCGACACCTGTGCCGAGCTGAGCCGCACGATCTCCGAGACGCTCGACGAGACCGACGCGATGGGCGACGACGAGTACGTCCTCGAGGTGAGCTCTCCGGGCGCCGACCGCCCGTTGACCGAGCACCGCCACTACGTACGCGCCATCGGCCGGCTGGCCAAGCTGAACCTGGACGACGGCGGCGAGCTGGTGGCCCGCATCCTGGGCGTCGACGACGAGGGGCTGGATCTCGAAGTGCCCGGCGTCAAGGGCCGCAAGCCCACGGCGCGCCGTGTCGCCTTCGACGAGATCGCCAAGGCGCGCGTCGAGATCGAATTCAACCGCAAGGACAAGAAGGAAGAGGAGGCGTAGCCGTGGACATCGATGTGAAGCTTCTGAAGGGCTTGGCGCAGGACAAGGAGATCCCCTTCGACGTGCTCGTCGGGGCGATCGAGTCGGCCCTCCTCATCGCGTACCACCGCACCGAGGGCAGCCACCGCCGTGCGCGCGTCGAGCTGGACGCCGCCGGTCACGTCACGGTGTGGGCCAAGGACGACCCGGCCGAGCTCGAGGAGGGCCAGGAGGCCAAGGAGTTCGACGACACGCCCTCCGGCTTCGGCCGTATCGCCGCGACCACCGCCAAGCAGGTCATCCTGCAGCGGCTGCGCGACGCCGAGGACGACAGGACGTTCGGGGAGTACGCGGGCCACGAGGGTGACGTCGTCACCGGTCTCGTCCAGCAGGGCAAGGACCCGAAGAACGTACTGGTCGACATCGGGAAGCTGGAAGCGATCCTGCCCGTGCAGGAGCAGGTGCCGGGCGAGGAGTACACCCACGGCCTGCGGCTGCGTACGTACGTGGTGCGGGTGGCCAAGGGGGTGCGCGGTCCGTCCGTGACCCTCTCGCGCACCCACCCGAACCTGGTGAAGAAGCTCTTCGCCCTGGAGGTCCCGGAGATCGCGGACGGGTCGGTCGTCATCGAGGCCATCGCCCGCGAGGCCGGCCACCGCACCAAGATCGCCGTACGCTCCACCCGGGCCGGCCTGAACCCGAAGGGTGCCTGCATCGGCCCGATGGGCAGCCGTGTGCGCAATGTCATGGCCGAACTGCACGGCGAGAAGATCGACATCGTGGACTGGTCGGACGACCCGGCGGAGATGGTCGCCAACGCGCTGTCACCCGCGCGGGTGAGCAAGGTCGAGGTCGTGGACCTCGGTACGCGCTCCGCCAGGGTGACCGTGCCCGACTACCAGCTGTCGCTGGCGATCGGCAAGGAGGGGCAGAACGCCCGCCTGGCCGCCCGGCTCACGGGCTGGCGCATCGACATCCGTCCCGACACCGAGACCGAGGCCGAGCGCGACGTCGCCGACCGTGAGCGCGCCGAGCGCGCCCGGGAGCGTTCCGAGCGCGGCTGACCGACCACGCAGTGCCTCCGGAGCCGCTCCAGGGCGGCTCCGGAGGCACTGTGACGGAATAGATCAAGGCGCTGTGCCGCTGAGATCACGACAACATCCGTTCGATTCTTGCCCCAATGGGGTGAGGTCGGTGCGGGGAGGTAGACTTAGCGTGTCTGGCCGGACGCACGCCCGCGTTTGCCCCGAGCGAACCTGTGTGGGATGCCGGGAGCGAGCGGCCAAGAGCGAGCTGCTGCGCATCGTGGTGGACGAGGGAGAGGTTGTCCCTGATCCACGCGGTACGCTGCCCGGCCGGGGTGCGTATGTGCACCCGGCCTCTGTCTGTCTCGACCTGGCGGTTCGCCGCCGGGCATTCCCCCGGGCCTTCAAGGCCAAGGGGCCGTTCGATTCCGCGGCACTGCAGCGGTTCGTCGAACGGGTGACACCGTAGGAAAGTGAACGGCACGGGTCCCCGTGCGGTCAGGTACCTCGCGAGTTGGAAGTAGGTCGAGATTGCGATGAGCACTCGATGAGTACGCGATGAGTACGCCCATGAAGTAGCGACGGTCCGGCGGTAACCCGGACCTAAAAGGAGCGAAGTGGCTAAGGTCCGGGTATACGAGCTCGCCAAGGAGTTCGGCGTAGAGAGCAAGGTCGTCATGGCCAAGCTCCAAGAACTCGGTGAGTTCGTCCGTTCGGCGTCCTCGACGATCGAGGCGCCGGTTGTACGCAAATTGACTGACGCACTGCAGGGTCCCGGCGGCAACGCCGGCAAGTCCGCTGCGAAGCCTGGCGCGCCCCGCAAGGCCGCCCCCGCGAAGCCCGGCGCGCCGTCTCCGGCCGCCGCGGCACGTCCCGCTGCCCCGAAGCCCGGCGCCCCGGCCCCCAAGCCGGCCGCCGCGGAGACCCCGGCGAGCAGCACCCCTTCGGCGGCGCCCTCCGCGCCGTCGGCGGGCCCCCGTCCGGGCCCCAAGCCCGCGCCGAAGCCGGCCCCGGTGACTCCGGTCCCCGCCGCCGAGTTCTCGGCACCGGCACCGGCCCAGCCGGCCGCCCCCCAGCAGCCCCAGGCCCCGCGTCCCGCGGGTGCCACCCCGGGCCCCCGCCCCGCCCGTCCGGCTCCGGCCGGCGGTCAGCGCGACGGCGGCCGTGGTGGCGAGCGTGACGGCGGCCGTGGCGGCGAGCGCGGCGGAGACCGTCCTGCACGTCCCGCCGGCCAGGGCGCACCCCGCCCCGGTGGCGCACGTCCGGCCGGACCCCGTCCGGGCAACAACCCCTTCACCTCCGGCGGTTCCACCGGCATGGCGCGCCCCCAGGCGCCCCGTCCCGGCGGTGCCCCGCGCCCCGGCGGCGGTCAGGAGCGCCCCGGCGCCCCGCGTCCGCAGGGTGGTCCCGGCGGCGCCCCGCGTCCGCAGGGCCAGGGTCAGGGCGGCGCACGTCCGTCCCCGGGCGGCATGCCCCGTCCGCAGGCTCCCCGTCCGGGCGGTGCCCCCTCGGGTAACCGTCCGAACCCCGGCATGATGCCGCAGCGTCCCGCTGCGGGCCCGCGTCCCGGCGGTGGCCCCGGCGGCGGCCGTGGTCCCGGTGGCGGCGGCGGTCGTCCCGGTGGTGGCGGCGGTCGTCCCGGCGGCGGCGGCTTCGCCGGCCGTCCGGCCGGCCCCGGTGGCGGCGGTGGCGGCTTCGCAGGCCGTCCCGGTGGCCCCGGCGGCGGTGGCGGCGCAGGCCGTCCCGGTGGTGGCGGCGGCTTCGGCGGTCGTCCCGGCTTCGGCGGACGCCCCGGCGGCCCCGGTGCCCGTGGTGGCACACAGGGTGCGTTCGGCCGTCCCGGCGGTCCCGCGCGTCGTGGTCGCAAGTCGAAGAGGCAGAGGCGCCAGGAGTACGAGGCCATGCAGGCCCCGTCGGTGGGCGGCGTCATGCTGCCTCGCGGCAACGGGCAGGCTGTCCGGCTGTCGCGCGGTGCGTCCCTGACCGACTTCGCGGAGAAGATCAACGCCAACCCGGCGTCGCTCGTCGCCGTGATGATGAACCTCGGCGAGATGGTCACCGCCACGCAGTCCGTCTCCGACGAGACGCTGAAGCTCCTCGCGGACGAGATGAACTACGTCCTCGAGATCGTCAGCCCCGAGGAGGAGGACCGCGAGCTGCTCGAGTCCTTCGACATCGAGTTCGGCGAGGACGAGGGCGGCGAAGAGGCTCTGGTCTCGCGTCCGCCGGTCGTGACCGTCATGGGTCACGTCGACCACGGTAAGACCCGACTGCTGGACGCGATCCGCAAGACGAACGTCGTCGCGGGCGAGGCCGGTGGCATCACCCAGCACATCGGTGCCTACCAGGTCGGTGCCGAGGTCAACGGCGAGGACCGCAGGATCACCTTCATCGACACCCCGGGTCACGAGGCGTTCACCGCCATGCGTGCCCGTGGTGCGAAGTCGACCGACATCGCGATCCTCGTGGTGGCGGCCAACGACGGTGTGATGCCCCAGACGATCGAGGCGCTGAACCACGCCAAGGCGGCCGAGGTGCCGATCGTGGTCGCGGTCAACAAGATCGACGTCGAGGGCGCCGACCCGACCAAGGTGCGCGGTCAGCTCACCGAGTTCGGTCTGGTGGCCGAGGAGTACGGCGGCGACACGATGTTCGTCGACATCTCCGCCAAGCAGGGCCTCAACATCGAGGCGCTCCTGGAGGCCGTCGTCCTCACCGCCGACGCCTCGCTCGACCTGCGGGCCAACCCGGAGCAGGACGCGCAGGGTATTGCGATCGAGTCCCACCTCGACCGCGGTCGCGGTGCCGTCTCGACCGTCCTCGTCCAGCGCGGAACGCTGCGCATCGGCGACACGGTGGTCGTGGGCGACGCGTACGGCCGTGTCCGGGCGATGCTCGACGACAACGGTCAGAACGTCCAGGAAGCGGGTCCCTCGACCCCCGTCCTGGTGCTCGGTCTCACCAACGTCCCGGGCGCCGGCGACAACCTCCTGGTGGTCGACGAGGACCGTACGGCCCGTCAGATCGCCGAGAAGCGTGCCGCCCGTGAGCGCAACGCCAACTTCGCCCGCAAGGGCGTCCGGTTCTCCCTGGAGAACCTGGACGAGGCGCTCAAGGCCGGTCTGGTCCAGGAGCTCAACCTCATCATCAAGGGCGACGCGTCCGGTTCGGTGGAGGCCCTCGAGTCCTCGCTGCTCCAGCTCGACGTCGGTGAAGAGGTCGACATCCGGATCCTGCACCGCGGTGTGGGTGCGGTCACCGAGTCGGACATCAACCTGGCGACGGGTTCCGACGCCATCGTGATCGGCTTCAACGTGCGCGCCGCAGGGCGTGCCGAGCAGATGGCCGAGCGCGAAGGCGTGGACGTCCGGTACTACTCGGTCATCTACCAGGCGATCGAAGAGATCGAAGCGGCCCTCAAGGGCCTGCTCAAGCCGGAGTACGAAGAGGTCGAGCTCGGCACGGCGGAGATCCGCGAGATCTTCCGTTCGTCCAAGCTGGGCAACATCGCCGGTGTGCTGGTCCGCTCCGGCGAGGTCAAGCGCAACACCAAGGCGCGCCTGCTGCGCGACGGCAAGGTCATCGCGGAGAACCTCAACATCTCCGGTCTGCGCCGCTTCAAGGACGACGTCACCGAGATCCGCGAAGGCTACGAGGGTGGTATCAACCTCGGAAACTTCAACGACATCAAGATCGACGACGTCATCGCGACGTACGAGATGCGCGAGAAGCCGCGAGGCTGATCAACGGGGATACCCGGGGGGAGACCTCCGGGTTCCCCTGCACGGTCGGGGCCGGTCGACGGGTCGTATTTCCGTCGATCGGCCCCGGCCGTTCCGTGTACGGTTCGGGTGTCCCCGCCAAGCGATGGCGGGGCACGACCCCGAACCGGCGGGACATCCGGACTTACATGTATGTGGGGACTCTGTCCTTCGATCTGCTCCTCGGCGACGTACGGTCGCTGAAGGAGAAACGCTCGGTCGTCCGCCCGATCGTCGCCGAGCTCCACCGCAGGTTCGCGGTGAGTGTCGCGGAGACGGGCGACCAGGACCTCCACCGCAGGGCCGAGATCGGCCTCGCCGTGGTCTCCGGGGACACCGGGCACCTCACAGACGTACTCGACCGGTGCGAACGCATGATCGCGGGCCGGCCGGAAGTGGAGCTGCTGTCCGTACGACGGCGGCTGCACAGCGACGAAGACGATTGAGCACGTTCAGATAGGAGACGGACCAGTGGCCGACAACGCGCGGGCAAAGAAGCTGGCGGACCTCATCCAGGTGGTGGTCGCCGAGAAACTGCAGCGCGGTATCAAGGACCCGCGTCTGGGCACGCACGTGACCATCACGGACACTCGTGTCACCGGCGATCTGCGGGAGGCCACGGTCTTCTACACGGTCTACGGCGACGACGAGGAGCGGGCCAGCGCGGCCGCCGGACTGGAGAGCGCCAAGGGCATCCTCCGCTCGGCGGTCGGTGCCGCGGCGGGGACGAAGTTCACCCCCACCCTGGCCTTCGTGGCCGACGCCCTGCCGGACAACGCCAAGGCGATCGAGGACCTGCTCGACCGGGCACGCGCCTCGGACGCCAAGGTCCGCGAGGCATCCTCCGGTGCCACGTACGCCGGTGGTGCGGACCCGTACCGCAAGCCTGAGGACGAGTCCGACGAGAACGACGGGGACTCGCCTTCCGCATGACGCAGAACAAGCAGGACAGGACGCCGGACGGCCTCGTCATCGTCGACAAGCCGTCCGGCTTCACTTCGCACGACGTCGTGGCCAAGATGCGCGGCATCGCCCGCACACGGCGGGTCGGCCACGCCGGCACGCTGGACCCCATGGCCACCGGAGTCCTCGTGCTCGGTGTCGAGAGGGCGACCAAGCTGCTGGGCCACCTCGCGCTCACCGAGAAGGAGTACCTGGGGACGATCCGGCTCGGCCAGGACACCGTCACCGATGACGCGGAGGGCGAGATCATCTCGTCCACCGACGCCTCGGGGGTGCCCCGCGAGGGCATCGACGCGGGGGTCGCCGCACTGACCGGCGCGATCATGCAGGTGCCCTCCAAGGTCAGCGCCATCAAGATCGACGGCAAGCGGTCCTACGCACGGGTGCGCGGCGGCGAGGAGTTCGAGATCCCGGCCCGGCCGGTGACCATCTCGTCCTTCCGGGTCTACGACGTGCGCGAGGCCGTCGCGGAGGACGGCACCCCGGTCGTCGACCTGGTCGTCTCCGTCGTGTGCTCCTCGGGTACGTACATCCGTGCCCTGGCCCGCGACCTCGGCGCCGGGCTCGGCGTCGGCGGGCACCTGACCGCGCTGCGGCGCACCCGCGTCGGACCCTACGGCCTCGACGCGGCACGCACCCTCGACCAGCACCAGCAGGAGCTGACCGTGATGCCGGTCGCCGAAGCGGCCGCCTCGGCCTTCCCGCGGTGGGACGTGGACGAGAAGCGCGCCAAGCTGCTGCTCAACGGCGTACGGCTGGACATGCCGTCGTATCCGCCGGGGCCCGTCGGGGTGTTCGGGCCCGACGGGGCGTTCCTGGTGCTCGTCGAGGAGCAGAAGGGCAAGGCCAAGAGCCTCGCCGTCTTCGCCTGACGCGCCGCCCCATGGGTTCGACCCATCGTGGAGCGGGCACGCCCCCCGGCGTGTGCCCGCTCCACGATCCCCCTCCAGAGGCCATTCCTGTCCAGGAAGAACCCGCCGATTCACCCCAATGGGCGGCGCTCGGAGTGACTGAGGGGTGCGAGGGGGGCGCTTTCGTCCCGTGAGTTTCCGGTGCCGATCATCTTGGATCTACCGTCTGGGCATGGGCAGCGGGGACCGGTCGAAACTTGTGAGAATCTGCGATCAGGCAGGCCGGCCGCGGGGGACCGGATTCGTCGCGGACGACCGGGGCACGGTCGTCACCAGCCATCAGGCCGTGGGGCGCTCCACGAGCCTGACCCTGCACGGCGCCGACGGCCGTAGCTGCTCCGTCGGCCCGGGCGACATCACCGCACTGCCCGCTCTCGGCCTCGCCCTGCTGCGCACCGACGGCCCGGAGGCCCTGGGCGTCGAACCGCTCCCCGTCGCCGTACGCGAGCAGATCGACACGGGTACCTACGTGCGGATCGCCGCCCACGGCTGGCGTGAGGCACGCGTGCTCGGGACGACGGAGGCGACCTACTCCGAGGGCACACGCGAACACCACGTGGCCGACGCGCTGGAGCTCGCCCTCGGTACGGACGGGCGCGACGCGCTGCGCTCCGGCGGAGCCGCCGTCGGCGGGCCCGTGACGGACCCGCGCACCGGGGCCGTCCTGGGCGTGCTCTCGACCGCCCTGAGCGCCGGACGCGAGACCGCCGGACTCGCGGTGACGCTGACGCCCCGGGACACCCCCGGGCCACTGGCCGAGGTGCTCCGGCGCAACGCGGGCGGTGTCCCGGGATACGGCTGCGACCTCAACCTCGCGGGCGCACTGCAGCTGACAGCTACCTCGCTCGGCCAGGCCGACGGCCGGCCCTGCGGCACGGAGCCCGTCGAACGCCCCGACAGCAGTGCGGAGTTCACGGCCTTCGAGGCCGGAACCGGGCCCGTACTCGGACTGGTCGGAGCCCCGGGTACCGGCCGCACCACGGAGCTCGCCGCCCTCGCCGGCCGTCGCGCCCGCGGGCCCGTGCCCGCCCTGACGCTCTGGCTGCGCGGAGCCGATCTGCTGGCCGACGACCTCTCGGTCGCCGACGCGATGACCCGGGCACTGCAGCGCTCCGGGAGGATCGTCAGCGCTGCCGGGGCCCGGGGCGACATGGGGGCCGCCACCCCTGAGCGGGTGGCCCGCCTCGCCGCGGCGTCCGGGAACCCGCTCCTCGTCGTCGTGGACGGCCCGGAGGAGATGCCGCCCCTGCTGGCCCACCGGCTCGCCGGGTGGACCGTGGCGACGGCCGAGTGGCTCCTGGCGCACGAGGCACGGATGGTCGTCGCCTGCCGCCCCGAGCACTGGGAGACCGCCGGCGCGCTGTACCCGCCGGGCGCCCTGCACAGGCCGGAGCGGCCGGGGGAACCGGACGGGGGACTGCCGCCCGCCGTCCGGCTGGGCGACCTCACGGCGGAACAGGCCGAGCGGGCCTGGGAGCGGTACGGCATCCCGCCCGGATCGATCGCGCCGGGCCACGACCGGCACCCCCTCACCCTGCGCCTGCTCGCCGAGGTACGAGCGGCGCTGCCTCCCGACGCACCCGGCAGGCCCGGGACCGAGGAGGTCTTCGCCGCCTATCTGGACCTCGCCTGCGTCCGCGTCGCCGTCCGGATCGGCGCCCGGGCCGAACCCCGGCTCAAGGGCGCTGCGGTCCGCAGGCTGGCCGCGAAGGTGGCCGGTCAGGTCCACGAGGCGGCCAGGCGCTGCCTCGGCCCGGGACAGGGCGAGCTGGACCGGGAGGCCTTCGAGGAAATCTTCCCCTGGCGCACGGGATGGGCGCCGGCCGTCCTCACCGAGGGGCTGCTGGTCCCGGCCGGCGCGGGATACCGCTTCGCCCACGAGGAGCTGGGCGACTGGGTGCAGGGAGCGCACCTCGACCTCGACGCGGCGCTGCATTCGCTGGTGCACCGCCGGCACGCGGACGGGGCCGCCGCGGAGCCCGAACCCGCCCCGCCGGACGCCGCGGAACCCGGCAGCCTCCCCGTGCCGCGCCACCGCATCGGCCCGGTGCTCCAGGCGATGCTCCTGCTGGAGCGACGTCAGGGGCACGCGGCACTGGCCCACCGGATGGCGGACCTGATCGAGGCGATGGACCGCCTGCCGTCCGCCCCCGGCGCACACGAGCGCCTCACCGACGCGGCCTGGTGGGCGGCCCGCCTGCTCCGGGAGAGCCTCCTCCGGGTGCCGGACGCCCGGCCCTGCCTCGGGGTGCTGCGGGTGCTCGCCGGCCGGATCACCCGACGGTCCCTGTCCGGCGGCGGCCCGGCCGCCCTCGGCCCCTACGCCGAATTCGTGCCGTGGTTCTGGTGCCGGATCCGGCTGCCCGAGGACGACCGGATCGACCTGCTGCGCCGTCTGCTGCCCGCCGACGGCGCACCGCGCGCCGATGGCGGTGAGAGGTACCTGGACGCCGTTTCCCGGCGCCTCGCGGCCCACCCCAGGACCGTCCAGACCCTGCTGTGCCGCTGGTTCACCGACGAGAGCCCCCTGCCCGCCGAGGAGGGCGTGCCGATGCGGCTCACCGTGGCCGCCGCCGCGCAGGCCCTCCTGTACGCCCGCCGGGACCTCGCGGTGGACGACCTGACCGAGGCGCTCGTGGACACCGCGCACCCGCGCGCCGCCGAACTGCTCGTCACCCTCGCCGAGGACGAACCGGGCGCCCTCTGCCGGGCCGTCGACCGGTGGGCACGCGACGAGGAGCGGCCGGGACGACGCGCCGCCGCAGCCCTCCACGCCACGCTCACCGCCACCCGCACCCTCTCCGCGTCCGACCGCGCCCTGCTGCGCGGTGCGGCGCTCACCCTGCTGGCGCGGCCCGACGACTCGGTCCTGCACGCCCAGGCCCTCACCGTCCTCGTGCGGGACCCGGGGGCAGGGCGCCGCTACCTGCCGCAGGCCCTTCGGATCTTCGCCGCCGGTGACCCCCGGCTGCCGCTGGCCCTGCTCACGGAGGTGTTCCCCGAGCACCCCGAGCCGGTGCTCGCCGCACTGCGCGTCCGGCTGTCGCTGCCCGGCGACGCCGCCGACGACGTACTGCGGGAGCTGGCCTCCCTGGACACGCCCGCCCTGGCGCTGCACGCCCCGGGCCTCGTACGCCATTACGTCGAGAGCCGTACCGGCGCGGACGCCGCCGCCCAGGCCGCCGCCTACGTCGGCCTCAGGCTCGAGCACAGTCCGGCCGCCCGGGCCCTGCTGCTTCCCCTGATGGCCGCGCTGCTGCGGGACCGGCCCGCTCCGGCGCCCGTGCGCGCCGCACTGGCCCGGGTACTCGCCGCCCCGGGGAGCACGGCGTCCAGGCCGCTGCGGGCCGAGCTGCTGGAGGTCCTGCTGGAGTTCGAGCAGGACACCGGCAGGGATCCGGAGGTCCTCGACGCCCTGCTGCGGGCGGCGGCGGCAGCTTCGGAGCGCCGCCCCGAAGCCCGCACACGGGCTCTGGTGCACCGCACCGGGATGCTTCTCGTGCGGACTCCCGAGGGCGTGGCCCGCTTCGACCGGGGGCTGGCCGAACTCGCCAGGGACGTTCCCGGATTCGCGACCCTCGTCACCCGCTGGCTCGAGGACGCCCCCGCCGAGTGGGCCGCCGTCGTGGGCCCCGGCGCCAGGCGGACGCTGGAGGAACTGTGCGGGCCGCGGTCCGGCATCCCGGTGCCGATGCAGGCCGCGGGACGTGAGCATGGCAGTCTTAGACCTGCGTAATGGACATCTACACGTACACAGGTTCGGGCGAGGAGCGGTCACAGTGCACTGCTGGCGTGGCTTGGAGGACATCCCTGAGGGCTGGGGGCGAAGCGTCGTTACCATCGGCTCCTACGACGGGGTGCACCGCGGACACCAGCTGCTCATCAGCCGTGTCGTGGAGCGGGCGCGCGAGCTCGGTGTGCCCTGCGTGGTCGTGACCTTCGACCCGCACCCCAGCGAGGTCGTCCGCCCCGGTACCCACCCGCCGCTGCTCGCACCGCACCACCGGCGCGCCGAGCTCATGGCCGGACTGGGTGTGGACGCGGTGCTGATCCTGCCGTTCACCGCCGAGTTCTCGCAGCTCTCGCCCGCCGACTTCGTCGTGAAGGTGCTCGTCGACAAGCTCCACGCGCAGCTGGTCGTGGAAGGCCCCAACTTCCGCTTCGGACACCGGGCGGCCGGCAACGTCGCCTTCCTGGCCGAGCTCGGTCCGGCGTACGACTTCCGGACCGAGGTCATCGACCTCCATGTCACCGGCGAGGCGGGCGGCGGAGCGCCGTTCTCCTCCACGCTCACCCGCCGTCTGATCGCCGAGGGCGACGTCGAGGGCGCCGCGGAGATCCTCGGCCGCCCCCACCGTGTCGAGGGCGTGGTCGTGCGCGGTGCCCAGCGCGGCCGCGAGCTCGGCTTCCCCACGGCGAACGTGGAGACCCTGCCGCACACCGCGATCCCCGCCGACGGCGTCTACGCCGGCTGGCTCACGGCGAACGGCGAGGTGATGCCCGCCGCGATCTCCGTGGGCACGAACCCGCAGTTCGACGGAACGGAGCGCACCGTCGAGGCGTACGCGATCGACCGCGTCGGGCTCGACCTCTACGGGCTGCACGTGGCGGTGGACTTCCTCGCCTACGTACGCGGGATGCTGAAGTTCGACTCGATCGACGACCTGCTCGTGGCGATGGCCGCCGACGTGAAGCGGTCCAGCGAGCTGGTCGCGGCGTACGAACGGGCCTGACGCCCGTCGGTCCCGCGGCGCGGGTTTTGCCGGCGTCGTCTACGTGGGCGGGTGCTCCGGCGACCCGACCCGTTCCAGCACGACGACCTCGGGCCCCGCCCCCACCGCCACCGCACCGTCGTCCGTCACACAGAGCGACCGTACGGGGCCGGGCATGTCCAGCCGCTCACAGTCCCCGGTGCTCAGGTCCCAGACGCGGACCGTGCAGTCCTCCGAGCCGCTCACCGCTGCGGGACGCCCGTCCAGCGGCGTGCACACCAGCGCGTTCACCGTGCCGGTGTGCCCCGGGAGCACACGCAGGAGCTGTCCCGACCGCGCATCGACGATGCGGACCGTCCCGTCCGGGTGACCCGTCACCACCACGCCCGTCCCTGCCACCCGCGTACAGTCGGCGACCCGCGGCAGCCCGTCGTCCCTGGTCCCGGCGCGGCGGAGCACCGCCATCGCCGGACGCTCGTCGACTTCGGTCGCCGCCAGCCCCACCACGGCCCCGGGCCGTGCGGGCACGCGGTACAGGAGCTCTGCCGTCCGCAGGTTCCAGAAGAGCAGCTCGCCTCCCTCGCTCCCGGCTGCCACCACGGTCTCGCCGCCCATTCCGAGACAGCGCACCGTGGTGAGTGTGGTGAGTGCGCCCTCGAGGTGGCCCGGTGGACCCGTGCCCTGCCACTCCCTGCCCGACAACGGCCGTACCCGGACTGTCGTACCCGCGCCGGGGCTCCCGGAGCCTGACGGGTCACGGGCCCCGGCCTTGGCCGGCCAGGTCTCCAGGCCCGTGCCGGCCTCACCGGGACGGGCGTAGTCCGAATCGTCGTAGCCGCGCGAGGTGCCCTCGTCCTGCTGTTTCACGCGCTCGGAGAGCGTCGCCCCCCGTCCTTCCACCACCGCCGTGGACAGGAGCACGCCCTGCCCGTCCACCGTCGCGCAGGCGAGGGACCCCACGGGCACGGAGTCCTTGACGTCGAGGACCGCCCCGGTCCGGGCGTCACGGACGACCACCTTGCCCACTCCGTGAACTCCCAGCAGCCTCACCGGCATACCCCTCCCCTGGGTGGAACGCGGATCAGGAATCATCCCGTACGAACCGGCCCCACACCACGGAAACGGCTCGTTCCACGCAGCTGATTCGGACCGTGCCCCGGACCGGGAGCGCCGGGGAACGTCCGCGAGCACCTACCCGGCCGCGGTCACCGCAGCCCCCGCCGCCGCCCAGTGGCAGGCGACCTGGGGCCGGCCGTCACCCTCCAGTACCGGCAGGTCCGTCGTGCGGCACGCGTCCGCGACGCCCGCGCGCTCCGCCTCCCCCGAGGCGAGGACCTGACAGCGGGCGTGGAAGCGGCAGCCCGACGGGATCCTGGAGGGGTCCGGCGGCTCGCCCGTCAGGATCACCGGCTCGCCGTCCCCCTCCGGCAGCACGGACAGCAGGGCCTGCGTGTACGGGTGCCGGGGAGCCGTGAGGATCTGCTCGACGTCACCCGTCTCCACGACCCGGCCGAGATACATCACCGCCACCCGGTCGGCGATGTTCCACGCCAGCCCCAGATCGTGCGTCACCACCAGCGCCGACAGACCCAGCTCGTCACGCAGCCGCAGCAGCAAAGCCAGGATCTCGCCGCGCACCGAGGCGTCCAGCGAGGCCACCGGTTCGTCCGCGACGATGAGCTCCGGCTCCAGGACCAGAGCGCCCGCGATCACGACCCGCTGGCGCTGACCACCGGACAGCTCGTGCGGATAGCGCAGGAAGAACCGTTCCGGAGGCCGCAGCCCCGCCAGCGCCAGGGCCCCGGACACGGCCGCCCGCTCGTCGCCCGCGTACCCGTGGATGCGCAGGCCCTCCGCCACGGCGTCGTACACCGTGTGGCGGGGGTTGAGGGAACCGCTGGGGTCCTGGAGCACCAACTGCACCCGCTTGCGGTACGCCTTCAGTGCCCGGCCCGAGCGGTCGAGGGGCCGGCCGTCGAACGTGATCCGGCCGGCCGTCGGCGGCACCAGGCCCAGCAGCGACCGGGCCAGCGTCGTCTTTCCGCAGCCGGACTCGCCGACCAGCGCGACGATCTCACCTCGACGGATGTCGAGGTCGACACCGTCGACGGCCCGCGCGGTCGCCGCCCCGCGCCGGCCGGGGAAGGCGACCTCCAGCGACCGGGCGCTGAGCAGGGGGGCCGGGGGAGTGGTCGTCATGAGGTGCTCCTCGTTTCCCCGGTACCGCCGGGAGTCACGGTGGCTTCCGGCTCCACCAGCACACAGGCCGCCCGCCGGGACGGACCGGCCGGCCGCAGTGCCTGGTCCTCCTCGGCGCAGGAGTCCAGCGCCGCCGTGCAGCGCGGATGGAACGTACAGCCGGAGGGCAGCGCAGACGGGTCCGGCGGGTCACCCGGCAGGCCCCGGGGCGCGTGCCGTGACGCCAGGTCGCCGACGCGCGGGAACGCGGCCGACAGGGCGCTGCCGTACGGATGTCTGGCGCTCTCGTAGACCTGCCTGGCCGGCCCCTCCTCCACGACCCGGCCCGCGTACATCACCGCCAGCCGGTCACAGGTGTCGGACAGCACCGCGAGGTCGTGGCTGATCATGATCAGGCCGAGGTCCTGGTCGCTGACGAGCCGTTCGATCAGCCGCAGGATCTGTGCCTGGATCATCACGTCGAGAGCGGTCGTTGGTTCGTCGGCGATGATCAGCCGTGGGTCGCAGGCCAGCGCCATCGCGATCATCACCCGCTGGCGCTGACCGCCGGACAGCTCGTGCGGATAGGCGTCCGCACGCGCGGCCGGCAGCCCCACCTGCTCCAGCAGCTTGCCGGCGCGGCTGCGCGCGGCGGCCGGGGTCCCCCTGCCGTGCAGCAGGACCGGTTCGGCGATCTGGTCCCCGATGCGGTGCACGGCGTTCAGCGAGTGCATCGCGCCCTGGAAGACGATCGACGCACCCGCCCAGCGCACGGCGCGCAAACGCCCCCACTTCATGGTGAGGACGTCCTCACCGTCGAGCAGGATCTCGCCGCTCAGGGTCGCGGACGCGGGCAGCAGGCGCAGCAGCGCCAGCGCCAGCGTCGACTTCCCGCAGCCGGACTCCCCGGCGATCCCGAGCTTCCGGCCCGCCTCGACCCGCAGGTCGACACCCCGCACGGCGGGGACCGCGGAGGCCCCCGAGCCGTAGGTGACGTGCAGATCCCGGACCTCGAGCAACGGCTGCCCGGCCTCCGGCCTTTCGATGCTCTCAGTCTTCACAGCGGTCAACGGGACACCCCCAGCTTGGGGTTGAGCACGGACTCGACGGTTCGGCCGCACAGCGTGAACGCGAGGGCGACGACCGCGATGGCGAGTCCGGGCGGAGCGAGGTACCACCAGTTGCCGGAGCTGACCGCTCCGGCCTCACGGGCGTCCTGGAGCAGCCCGCCCCAGGAGACGATCGTGGGATCGCCGAGCCCGAGGAACGCGAGGGTCGCCTCGGTGAGGATGGCGGTGGAGATCACCAGCGTGGTCTGAGCGAGCACCAGCGGCATCACGTTGGGCAGGACGTGGCGGGACATGATGTGGCCGTGCCCGCCGCCGAGCGCCCTGGAGCGCTCGATGTACGGGCGTGACTCCACGGACAGCGTCTGGGCGCGCACGAGCCGCGCGGTCGTGGGCCAGGTCGTCACGCCGATGGCGAGGACCGTCGTCCAGAGCGACCGCGAGAGTACCGTGGCCAGCGCGATCGCGAGCACCAGCGTCGGCATCACCAGGAACCAGTCGGTGATCCGCATGACGACGTTGCCGTACCAGCCCTTGAAGTGGCCGGCCGTGATGCCCACCAGGGTTCCGATGGCCACCGAGAGGAAGGCGGCGAGCAGGCCCACGGTCAGCGAGACCCGTGTCCCCCACACCAGGAGGGCGAGCAGGCTGCGGCCGAACTGGTCGGTGCCTAGCGGGAACTCGGCGCTCGGCGACTCCAGCGGGCCGCCCGGCGCCGCGGTGACGCTCCGCGAGTCCGCCCCGACCAGCAGGGGGGCGGCAAGCGCGGTCAGGGCGATGACCGCCAGCACGGCCAGGCCGGCGAGGCCGGCCCGGTGGCCGCGGTACTGCTGCCAGAAGCGGGCGGCCGCCTGACGCCTGCGGGCCCGGGTGAGCGCGCGCGGGCCGGTGGCCTGTTGTGCGGCGTCGGTCGTGGTCGTCATCGGCCCACCCGGGGATCGAGGAGCGGATAGATCACATCGGCGACCGTGTTCATCAGGATCACCGCGGCGGCGAAGACGAAGAACAGCGCCTGCACGAGTGGCAGGTCGGGCACGCTGAGCGCCTGGTAGAAGAGACCGCCGAGGCCCGGCCAGGAGAACACCGTCTCCACCAGGATGGCGCCCGCGACCGTGTTGCCCAGGTTGACGAAGAGCAGCGTCACCGTCGGCAGCATCGCGTTCGGGACGGCGTGCCGACGGCGCACGAGGTCGTCGCGCAGCCCCTTCGCGCGGGCCGTCGTCAGGTAGTCGCCGCCCATCTCGTCGAGCAGCGAGGAACGCATCACCAGCAGGGTGCGCGCGTACTCGACCGCGACGAGGGTGACGACGGGCAGCACCATGTGGTGGGCCACGTCGAGGGCGTACGCGAAGCCGCTCTCGCCGCCGGACTCCATGCCCCCGGTCGGGAACATGCCGGGGACCGGCCCGATACCCACCGACAGGGTGACGATCAGGAGCAGACCGAGCCAGAACGAGGGCACCGAGTACAGCGTCAGGGCGAAGGCGGTGTGGAAGCGGTCACCGGCCGAGCCGTTGCGCCAGGCGGACCTGGAGCCCAGCCAGATACCGATCACGGTGTAGATCACGAACGCGGTGCCGGTGAGCAGCAGTGTCGCGGGCAGCGCCTCGGTGATCTTGTCCATCACGGGGGCGCGGAACTGGTACGACGTACCGAAGTCCCCGGTCAGGGCCTTGCCGCAGTAGTCGGTGAACTGCTGCCAGAGCGGCAGGTCCAGACCGAACTCCTTGCGCATCGCGGCGATCTGCTCGGTCGAGACCTGTCGGCCGCCGGTCATCTGCTTGACCGGATCGCCGGGGATCAGGCGGAACAGGAAGAAGCTGGTAACGAGCACGGCGAACAGCGAGACGGCCGCACCGGCCAGCTTGCCCGCCGCATGGCGGAGGTAGGCGGTCGTGCTGCGGGCGCGTGGACTGCGGTCCGACGGCCCGGCTCCGGCCGGGCCGTCGAGCCGCACAGCGTCCACGCCCGTCGCACTCTTCAGGGCGGGAGTGCTTTCTGCGCTCATGGACTATTCACGGTCTTCCGCGGTGGAACGACGACGCATGGCGAACAGCAGCCCGCCACCGGCGAGGACGACTACGGCGACACCTGCACCGATGAGGACCCCGGTGGAGCTGCCGCTGTCACCGGACGAACCGCCCGACGCACCGGCGGCCGGGACAGCCGACCACCAGCTCCAGTAGCCGTCCTGTCCGTAGATGTTGCCCGCGTCCGAGGGCATGGTCGTGATCGACTCGATCTGGTCGGTTCGGTAGGCCTCGACGGCATTCGGGTACGCCATGACGTTCATGTATCCCGTGTCGTACAGCCGCGACTCCATCTGCTTCACGAGATCGGCCCGTTTGGCGGGGTCGTATTCGGCCAGCTGCTTCGCGTAGAGCTCGTCGTACCGCTTGTCGCAGATGAAGTTGTCGGTCGCCGCGGACTCCTTCGCCTTGGCGGGCAGCGCGGCGCAGGTGTGGATCGACATCACGAAGTCGGGGTCCGGGTTGACGGACCAGCCGTCGAACGCGAGGTCGTACTCTCCGGCGTACCAGGGGTCCGAGACGTTGTCGCGGCAGTCGACCTTCAGACCGATGCCGAGATCGCCCCACCACTCCTGGAGGTACTTGCCGATGGCCTTGTCGTTCGGGTCCGTGGCGTGGCACAGGATGCGGAAGTCGAGCGCCTTGCCGTCCTTGCCGGTCCGCTTGCCCGCGCTGTTCTTCCTGTAGCCCGCCTCGTCCAGCAGGGCACCGGCCTTCGCCGGGTCGTGGGCGAGCTTCTGCTCGGCCGTCGGCTTCCAGAAGTACGAGCCGTAGCGCGGCGGGATGTAGCCCTCGCCCTCCATGGCGTAGCCCTGGAAGACCTTGTCGATGATGGTCGTGCGGTCCACGGCCATGAACAGTGCCTGGCGGACCTTCTGGTCCAGCAGCGCCGCGTGCCCGTCGCCGAACTTCTTGCCGTCCCTGGTCCGCGCCCCGGGGTTGGCGGCCAGTGCGTAGAAGCGCCGGCCGGGGGCGTCGTTCACCTTGATGTTGTCGGTGGTCTTCAGCGACGCGGCCTGCGCGGGGGTCAGGCTCGGGCTTCCGGCGACGAAGGAGACTTCACCCTTTCGGAGGGCGGCCACCGCCGCGTCCTGGTCCTTGTAGTAGCGGAAGACGAGCTCGTCGAACTTGGGGGCGCCCCGCCAGAAGTCCTTGTTGGCCTTCAGCTTCACGTAGCTGTCGACCTTGTAGTCCGTCAGGATGAACGGTCCGTTGCCGACGATCGGGAACTTCGTGTCGTTGTTGAACTTCGAGAAGTCGCCGACCTTCTCCCAGACGTGCCTGGGGACGATGGGCACGTCGAGCGCCGTCATCGTGGCCTGAGGCTGTTTCAGCTCTATGACCAGCTTGTCCGGGCTGGGCGCGGTCACCTTCTTGAAGTTGCCGACGAAGCTGCCGTTCGAGGTGGCGGCGCCCTCGTCGGTCATCATCTTGTTGAAGGTCCACGCCGCGTCCTCGGCGGTGGCCTTCTCGCCGTCCGACCACTTCGAGTCCGACCGGATGGTGTACGTCCACGTCAGCTTGTCCGCCGAGGTCTCCCACCCGGTGGCGAGCCCGGGGATCGTACGGCTGTCCTTGGCGTCGTAGTTGGTGAGGTAGTCGTACATCAGGCGGTGGATGCTCGTGGACACGAGCCGCTGCGCCAGGAACGGGCTCAGGGAGTCCACGCTCTGCGCGACCGCGACCGTGAGGGTCGACTTCCCGTCGGCGGCATGGGCTTCCTGCGGGGAGGGGCCGAAGGGGTTACCGGGGACGACCGATCCGGCGGCCAGCGCCAAGGCGGCGGCTCCGGAGGCGAGAAGGGTACGCAGGCGGCCGCGTGGGCGGGAGGAACGTGAGGGGGAGCTTGTGACCATTGGACGTGGACCTCGCGTCATGACTCGCACGGTGAAGGCGGGCAGATCTCTGGGTTCGCCAGTTGGTGAAGCGAAGGTTTATCAGCGGCGCCGAGTCGCGTCAACGGTCCGCCAAACCGCGTGTGGTCTGCGGGAATGCGATGAGGGCCCGCACCGTGTACACGGTGCGGGCCCTCATTGGTTTAGACCTCTTCTGCCTTACTGCTGAGGCGCCGGCGGCGGCTGCGGAGGGTGCTGCTGCCGGCCCGACGGCGGAACGGGGCCTTGCAGTTCGGGCTGTCCCGGCTGATGTGCCTGGCCATCGTGTTGCGCGCGCGCCGGAGGCGGCCCGGCCGGGCCCCCGCCGGACGGCGCCTGGGAGGGCTGCTGCTGCCAGCCGTTGCTCTGCGCACCCGGACCCGCGTACGGCGGGTACGGCTGCTGCGGTGCGGCGGCGGCCTGCTGGGGCGGGGGCTGCTGTCCCCCGTACGGCTGCTGCCCGCCGTAGTGCTGCTGTCCCCCGTACGGCTGCTGCCCGCCGGGTGCGTACGGCTGCTGGGGCGGATACGGCTGCTGTCCGGGGTACTGCTGCCCCGGGTACGGCTGACCGGGCTGGGGCTGGGGCGCGTACTGCTGCTGACCGGGTGTCTGCTGGCCGGGCACCTGCTGACCGGGTGTCTGCCGGCCGGGCATCGGCGGGGCGAACTGCGGCGGCGGGCTGGTGCCGTCCGCCGTCCACAGGCCCTGCTGCTGCTGGGCCCGCTGGAAGTCCTCCGCGACCAGTGCGGAGAGGTTGAAGTAGGCCTCGCGGGTCTTCGGACGCATCATGTCCAGATCGACCTCGGCACCTGCCGACAGGTGCTCGTCGAACGGCACGACCACCACGCCGCGGCAGCGGGTCTCGAAGTGCTGCACGATGTCGTCGACCTTGATCATCTTCCCGGTCTCGCGTACACCGGAGATGACGGTCAGGGAACGCTGCACCAGTTCCGCGTAGCCGTGTGCCGACAGCCAGTCCAGTGTGGTGGACGCGCTGGAGGCACCGTCGACGGACGGCGTCGAGATGATGATCAGCTGGTCGGCGAGGTCCAGCACACCGCGCATCGCGCTGTAGAGCAGGCCGGTGCCCGAGTCGGTGAGGATGATCGGGTACTGCTTGCCCAGGACCTCGATCGCCCGGCGGTAGTCCTCGTCGTTGAAGGCCGTGGAGACCGCGGGGTCCACGTCGTTGGCGAGGATCTCCAGACCCGAGGGCGCCTGCGAGGTGAAGCGGCGGATGTCCATGTACGAGTTGAGGTACGGGATCGCCTGGACCAGGTCGCGGATGGTGGCCCCGGTCTCACGGCGCACCCGCCGGCCGAGCGTGCCGGCGTCCGGGTTGGCGTCGATGGCGAGGATCTTGTCCTGTCGCTCGGTGGCCAGGGTGGAGCCGAGGGCGGTGGTCGTCGTGGTCTTGCCGACACCGCCCTTGAGGCTGATCACCGCGATCCGGTAGCACGACAGCACCGGCGTGCGGATCAGGTCCAGCTTGCGCTGCCGCTCGACCTCCTCCTTCTTGCCGCCCAGCTTGAAGCGCGAGGCAGCCGAAGGGGTGCGGCTGCTCTTGGCCTTCTGCTTGCCCCGGACCAACCGGTCCGACGACAGCTCCACGGCGGCCGTGTAACCGAGCGGGGCGCCCGGCACGGAACGCTCACGCTGGTCGTGGGTGACCGGCGTCGGCCACGCGGAACCGGTGCGCGGATCGATGGGCGGGGCCTGAGGTGCGGGCGGCTGGGCCGGGTAGGCCCCGGGCTGCTGTTGCTGCTGCTGGGCGGGCAGGTTCGGTGTGGCCTGGGCCGGCTGCTGCGGGGCCTGCGGAGGCAGCGGGGCTCCCTGCGCCGGGAACGGGGGCTGCTGCCGCGCCTGTTGAGCCGGGAACCCGTAACCACCCTGAGGCTGTGCCGCCGGGGGCAGTTGGGGTGCTCCCGGAGCGGGGAACTGCTGCTGCGGCGCCTGCGGGAACCCGTAACCGCCGGGCTGGGGGCCCTGCGGGAAGCCGTAACCACCCTGCGGTGCAGGTGCGTTGGGCTGAACAGGCTGCTGCGGCATCGGCGGGGACGGCTGGCCCTGCGGGAAGCCGTAACCACCCTGCGGGGCGGGCGGGTTGGGCTGAACGGGCTGCTGCGGCGGGGACGGCTGGGCGGGCGGCGTCGGGCCCTGCGGGAAGCCGTAACCACCCGGCGCCCCGGCGGCTGGAGGGGGCTGCTGTGCGGGCCACTGAGGCGCGGGCTGCGGTGCGCCCGGCTGCGGCGCGGCAGGCTGGAAGGCGGGCGGCAGTGGCGGGAGCGCGCCCTGCGGGGGCGGCGCCGGGGTCCACGGAGCCGGTGCGTTCGAGGGGACGGGACCCGGACTCCGGGGCACCTCCGCCGACGGTGCTCCGTCCTGCGGCATGCCCGTGGGCGGTGTACCGGCGGGCGGGGTGTCCTGCGGGGCGTCCTCGGGCGTCGCGTCAGTCACGGAGGCCACGGGTACGGAAGTCACGGAGGCCACGGGTACGGACACGTCGGTCCGCCCGTCCGGCTCTTCTGCGTCCGTCTCCGGCTCGTCGGCGGCCGCTCGTACGCCGTCTTCCGCCGTGTCCGCCGCAGAGCTCTCCGCCGCGTCCGCCTTTGGGGCGTCGGTCTCGTCGCCCTCCACGTCGGAGTCCCCGTCGTCGACCGCACCGGGCACTTCCGCGTCCGTGGCCTCGGGCCGTGCGGCCTGAGATGTCGGCCCACCGGAAGCGCCGGACCCGGACGCCGGGGGCTCGGCCTCCGCCTTGCCCGCCTCGCGTTCGGCGATCTCCTGCTTCAGCGCGGCGGGGGAGAAGCGCATGGTCGCGCCACTCTCGACGTCACCACCGCCGAACGCGCCGCTCATGGCATCCGGCTCGCCGGGGCCCGTGGCAGGCGATGCCGCTGCCGGGGGAGCGGTGAAGGACGGCGAGGGCGGCTCGGACGAGGCGGCCGGAGACGCTTCGGACGGTGCTGCCGGAACCGGCGGCCAGCCGGGCTCGAATCCACCGGAGGCCGGCAGCCCCGGCACGGACATCGGGGCCCCCTGCGGCGGCGGAGGCGGCGCCAGATGCGACCCCGCTCCACCCGACGAGTCACCCGGCGCGTTCTGGGTGTACCAGGCGGGCGGGGTGTAGTCGATGGTGAACTCACCCGTCATCTCGGCGGGATCCGCGTCGGACGACTCGTCGACGGGCGTGTTCCATCCCCCGTTGATCTCGTCCCGATCGCCGTTCACTTTGCCTCCTGGTGTGGTCGAGCACCCTTGTGCCGTGGTGGGTGGGGGCGACCGTTCCGGTAGTCCGGTCCGCCCGGCTCTCCCCCTTGCGACGCGCAGCGCCTGCCCGCAGGTTCCGTGCCCCCACCCACCCTAATCGCCATGAGGCGCACTACGGCAGGCCGTATGTCACAGCGGCGACTGTCCCCCGGACCACACACAGTCGTCGAGTGGAGCGCGTACGGCGAAACGTGAAGGAACGGGCTGTTTGTCGCACCCAGGGCGCACCGGTACACACCGCAGGACGTACCGGTACACACTGCGGGGTGCGTCAGGACGCGGCAGGCACTGGCTCAGGACACGGCGCGGGGGCGGCCGTCCCGGACAGCCGCCCCCGCGCCCCGTACGTACCTACGTGAGGTCGAACTCACCGTCCCGTGCGCCCAGTACGAACGCGCGCCACTCGGCCTCCGTGTAGCGCAGCACCGTCTCCGGGTCGAGCGACGAGCGCATGGCTACCGCGCCCCCGGGGAGGTGGGCGATCTCGACCCGTTCCTCGGCGTTCTCGGTACCGGGTGCGCTCAGCCACTCCACATCCGAGATGTCGAGAGCGTAGAGCTCGTCCTTTTCCTGCTGGGTGCCCATGCGCACGTCCCTTCGGTCGAACCGTGTCGTTCCCCGCCATGATCCTCAAAAGCGGTGCGTCGCGGGGTGCGAACGAGACAGGTTTCAGTCCATCCTGCGCGCGGTGCCCAGCAGTCCGGTCTCCACGTCCGTGGCGCTCGTCATCACCCAGTGGCGCTCGCGGCCCGACACCCAGAGCGTGACACCGTCCGCCAGGGTGGGCAGCGCCTCGCTCTCGGTCCGCGCGAGACCCAGGATCCGGCCGATCTGCTCCGCCTCGGCCGGCGAGACCCGTTGGATCCCCACGAGCGTCGCCGCCCGCATCAACCGCGGTGCCACCGGGCTCAGATAGGGCAGCAGCGTCAGTACCGACTGCCACGGCGAGGACACCACCCGGCCGCGCGGCGGACGCATACCGCAGTCGCGCACGACCACCACGGGACTGCCCACGGTCGCCCCGGTCGGCGGCACCCTGCCCACGTCATGGAGCGAGACGCACTCGAGGCCGGCGCCCGCGGCCTGCGCCAGCGTGGTCCACGCCTGGGTACGGCCCGTCTCGACCGCAACCCGCGCACCCGTACCCGCCGCACGCAGCGCCAGCACCTGCGCGGTCCACAGTCCGCCGATCAACAGGACGTCGTACGGCGCCGGCCGGTGGAAGCCGATCATCTGCGGGCGGCCTTCGGCGTCGTCACCGATGATCACGCCGTCGTCGCCCACCGGCAGCGACAGTGCACCCAGGTGGTCCGCGGCCAGGGTGTGGCCTGCATGGCGAGGGCCCAGCAGACCCCGCCTCGGAGCGATGTGCTTCGTCACTGCGCGCCTCCCAGCGGGAGCGTGGCGAGGACGCCCGGCAGCTGTTCACGGTCCAGCCGTACGAGGCCGACCTCCGCGTGCCGGGCGGCTTGCTCCAATGTCCTTCGTACGCCGACCAGTTCGGTGTCGGAACCGCCGGTGATCCGCACGTGTCCGCGCACGGACACGTGCCCCTGGTGCGCACCGCGGCGCACCGTCAGGCTGAACGTCGTGGCGTACGCGGGCACCGAGGTCAGCAGCGCGACGAGCCGGGGGAGCGGAGTCGCCCCACGGCCGAGTTCGGGCCAGCGGTCCACCGCGTACGTCGTGTGCCAGCGGTCGTCGCAGCGCCAGACCCGCGTCGTCTCCGCCGTCCGCCGCTGCGGCGCGGTGTCCGGACGCCCGGCGCGCGCCGACAGGATGGGGTTCGCGCACGCGGACGTCGCCACGGCCGAGTTCAGCTCCTCCTGGTCCAGTACCGAGGCGCGGAACCCGGCGCCGGTGATCCGGCTCGCCACGTGGTCCGCGACCCGTACCAGGCAGCGCTGTGCACCTCCGACTCCGCCACCGCGGGCCTCCACGGCCTCCCGGCACAGCTCCGGATCCAGCTTCACCGCCACCCAGGTCATGCGCAGTGCCGGTGCCCCGGTCCGGTCCTGGAGGGGGGCGTACGACAGGCGGGCGACCGAACGCTCCGGCAGATGCGGGGCGGGAGCGGGCCGTACCTGCTGCACGAGCTGCGCGGACTCCAGCACGATGTCGTCCACCGCGAGCGCCTCGCCCAGGAGGGACAGCGGAAGAGCCCGGGCCCCCATCGCCTGACGGAGCGACTCACCGCTCGCCTCGACCCGTACGACCGCGGTCAGGAACGTGCCGTCCCCGACCATGCCCACCGTGCGGCGGGCGCCGTCCACATAGATGTAGGGGGCGAGTCCGGGCACGTTCTCCGCCACCGGTGCCAGCTGCGGCTCCGTGTCGGCCGGGGGTACCTCGGCCGTCCGCCTGCGACGGCGGAGGGACGACACCGTCGACAGCCAGTCCTGCACGGCCCGGCCCCGACGGCGTACGACCGCGAGAACGATCAGCAGGCAGGCGATCACACCGGCGGGGATCAGCCACGCACCGCCGAGAGCCGCGCCGACCACGCCGACCGCCAGGGCTGCCTCGACGAGCACCATCTGGCGCAGCGCGGGCCCTACACGGCCGGTCCTGGAGATCGAGTGGAGCGTGGTCGCCGCGGGTGCGTCCGCCGGCCGGTGGGGAGCTGCGCCGCCCTGCCCGTTGCTGCGTTGCCGCCGGGAAGATCCGGGTGTTCGTTGGGCGGACCGCCTCGTGCGCTCCCCCGTAGCTGCACCCATCGCCGCGTTGCCCCCTCGTGTCCGTATTCACCGTTTTTTGTACGGGCGTTGATCGGGCGATCACCCTACCTGAGCGATGAGAGCCAAGTGCCAACAGGCATAGTAGGGGTCCCGGTCGGGGGCAGTGGCCCGCGAGGGGTGTGGGAACCTGGTCGCCCACTGGGGAGAAGGGGCAGCGCGCACATGGCATCACGGCGGGACGAACTCAATGCCTACACCTTCGCGAAGCGGAGGTTGGTCGCACAGTTCCTGCAGCCCCACCCGTCAGGCTCGGAGGAGGGTGCCCCGCGTCCCCTTCGCGCGGTGATGCCGGGAGCGATCGTCGGTGTGGTCGTCCTGGCGGTGTTCGGAGCCTGGGGGATGTTCAAGCCCGTGGCACCCCAGAAATGGGACAAACCGTACGAGAATGTCATCATCGCCAGTAAATCCACCACCCGTTATGTGGTGTTGACGACCGACGGCAAGACCCAGCTCCATCCGGTGCTGAACATGTCCAGCGCCAAGCTCCTCCTCGCCGCGGACAAGGGCACGGTCGTCAACGTCGACGAATCGGTCCTCGACAGCGGCAAGATCCCGCACGGGGCGACGCTCGGCATCCCCTACGCCCCGGACCGCCTGCCCGACAAGAGTGAAGCGGGATCCGCGAAGCGCTGGGCGGTCTGCGAGCGGCCCGGCGAGGGCGGCAGGGCCATTCAGAAGGCGGCGTTCGTCTTCGCCGAACGCGAGCAGAAGAAGACCGAGGGCACGAGCAAGCTGCGTGGCGGCGAGCTGATGTACGTCGAGGGCCCGGGGCCGGACCGGACCCGCTACATCGTGGACGCCACCGGCAAGGCGTACGCGGTGGAGAAGGACGAACTGCTGGTGCGCACCCTGGTCGACCAGAACCCCACTCCTCAGCGGGTGACCGCCGACTGGCTCGCCACGCTGCACACCGGGGACCCCGTCAACTTCCCGGTCATCGACGGAGTCCCCGGCACCGACGCGGGTGTTCCGGGGGATCTGCAGCCGGCGGACAACAAGGTGGGCATGATCCTCGCGGCGACCGCCGGCACCAGGACACAGCAGTACGTCGTCCTGCCGGGCAGGGTCGCCCCGGTCTCCGACTTCGTCGCCAAGCTCCTGCTCAACAGCCGTGCCCTGGTGAAGCTGAATCAGGGCGGCGAGGCGAAGAACGTCAGCGCCGGAGCGTTCAAGCCCGGTGCGGCGTTCGGGCAGGAGACGGACTGGCCCACGAACAAGCCGGTGACCGTCAACTCCGCCCGCACGGGGAGCGGAAGCCGCAACACCGTGTGCAACGTCCTGCGCGGCGTCTCGGACAAGGACGGGGCCAGCACGCTCAGCACCTGGGTGGGCACGGGCTTCCCCGCAACGCTGCCCACTGGCTCCAGCAGCGCCTACGTCACCCCCGGATCCGGCCAGCTCTTCCGGCAGTTCAAGGGTTCCAGCCCCGAATCCGGCCCGCTCTTCCTCGTGACGGACACCGGTCTGCGCTACGCGATGCAGTCCAACGGCGACAGCGTGCAGGGCGACTCGGGCATCGGTGAGTCCGGCACGAAGAAGGAGCGGGAGCAAGCTCAGCAGGAGGCGCAACAGGCGCAGATCCAGCTCGGGTACAAGGACGTCGACCCCGCGTCCGTGCCCGCCGCCTGGTCCACCTTCCTGCCGACGGGCCCCCGCCTGTCGACCGGCGCCGCGCGTCAGCCGCAGGGCTCGTGAGGAGCGACGACGTGAACACGACACCCTCCCGGCGTCTGCTGACGTCCGCGGCCGCCACCGCCGTACTCCTCGTCACGCTGCCGGTGGTGCCGGCAGCCGCGGACGACGCCACCCAGTGCACCTTCCCCTCGAAGAAGTACGCGGGGCGACCCTGGTCGCTGCAACGCGTGCTGATGGACGAGCTGTGGGAGCAGTCCACCGGCAAGGGCGTACGCGTGGCGGTCATCGACACCGGCGTGGACGTCAAGAACCCCCAGCTCACGAAGGCCGTGGACGCCGGCAGCGGCCGCAATTTCCTGGACAAGAACCTCAAGGACGAGAACGGCGCCAAGATCGAGCGCGGCAAGGAGAACGGCACCACGGACGTGGTCGGCCACGGCACCAAGGTCGCCGGCATCATCGCCGCGCGCGAGGCGAAGGGCACGGGCTTCACCGGCCTCGCCCCCGACGCGACGATCATTCCGATCCAGCAGAACGACGCCGAGGGCCACGGAACCGCGGAGACACTGGCGCAGGCCATCGACTACGCCGTCGTGCAGGCGCGGGCCGACGTCATCAACATCTCCCAGGACACGGCCAATGCCGTGAAGCCCGCGCCCGAGCTGGAGCAGGCGGTGAACGCCGCACTGGCCAAGGACATCGTGATCGTCGCCTCGGCGGGCAACGACGGGCTGGGCGGAAACATCAAGAAGACCTACCCGGCCTCGTTCCCCGGAGTCCTCGCCGTCGCCTCTTCCGACCGCAACAACGAACGGGCGGCCTTCTCCCAGTCCGGCGACTTCGTCGGTGTCGCGGCTCCCGGCGTGGACATGATCTCCACGGTTCCGGGCGGTGGGCACTGCTCCGACAACGGCACCAGTTTCTCGGCCCCGTACGTCGCGGGAGTCGCCGCGCTCATCAAGGCCAAGCACCAGGACTGGACGCAGAAGCAGATCGTCGCTCAGATCGAGCAGACGGCCGAACGCTCGATCGCGGGCCACGACCACCTGGTCGGCTGGGGCGTGGTCGACCCGGTGCGCGCCCTGACCGAGGACGACAAGCCCATCGAGGAACCGGTGGCCCACGAAGGTGTGAGCAAGGGCGAGGCACCGGTCCCTGCTGCAATCCACCTCGGAGAGACCGCCGACGAACGCAACGCCCGGCTCGCGACGTACGTGGTGGTGGGCGGAGCGGTGCTGGTCGCCGCCATCGCGGGCTCCGCTGTGGCCGTGCGCGACAGCCGACGGAGGCAGGCACGACCGGGCGGCGCCTGATGTACGGGATGCGCCTACCGGCCGGGAGCGGCATCGATGTGGGGGAAGTTACGTCATGGACAAGACAGTTGGTCCTGTCAGTGCCATTGGCTACAGTGATGCTATGGGGTCAGTGCTGTTTACGCGGGTGCGATAGCAACGCGCAACGGCCTGAGCAAACGGGGAAACGGGGAGAGGCAGCAACGTGGGTGAAGGAAAAGGTGATCTTCGGAAGGGCGTAGGGGCCCTGGAGAAGTTCCAGAAGAGCGTGAACGCGTTGCTGGCAGACCTCGAGAGTTCGGCAGCCGGGAAGTCGAAGGTCGCGGCACAATCCGTGTCGCGTACCGCCTTCAGCGGCCAGAACACATGCTTCGCGGAAGCGGATGGGCTGTTCACCCAGTACAACCGTGTCCACGAGTCACTCGTCACGCTCTCGAGGTCTCTGGGCGACCAGATCGAGTACCTGAACCTGGGCGTGCACGCGGCGGCGGTCGGCTTCGACAACGTGGACGACGACACGCGGCGGCGGTTCCACGAGATCCAGACTCGCCTGAACAAGGAACACGAGCGGGCGCAGGACGAGAAGTCGGGCAAGCCCGAGCAGCCGCGCTCCGACGAGAAGACCGGCTCCGCCTACGACGACTTGGGTGACAGCTGATGAGTGACGACAAGCAGCCGGAACTGACTCCTGCCGAACAGCAGAAGCAGGACCAGGCGACGGTAAAGATCCAGTTGGGCCAGACGGACATCAGCCGTGTCGTACGGGAGAGCCTGGGGGGACTCGTCCCCGGGGGCGGGGGACCTTCGGGACGGACCTCCTTCGAGGGCCACCAGATCAACTCGATGATCGACCTGATCGAGAACTCCCAGCCGGAGCAGCTCGAAGAGGCGGGCCAGGCGCTTTGGAAGGCCCGGGACGCGATCAAGGAAGCGGCGGGGGAACTGCGCGACTTCATCAAGGGCGTCGACTGGGAGGGCGAGTCCGGAACAGCCTTCCGCGACTGGGGCGAGGGCTTGGCCGCCCATGCCGACAAGCTGGGCGAATTCGCGGATGTGGCCGGCACACAGATCACGGTCGCGGGCACAGGCCTCGCTTCGGTGCGCAAATCACTCCCGCCCCGTGACACCCGCCAAGTCCGCAAGTCCCCCGACGAGATCGAGCTCCCCAAGCGGACCGAGGGCAACGCGGAGTACGCCGCGGCGCTGAAGGTCGAGAAGGACCGCCAGGAGGCCATCAACCAGGCGAGCCGTCTGGCTTCGTACTACGCGGTCTCGGAGCAGAGGCTGGCGGCACAGGAGCCGCCGCGGTTCGAGAAGAAGCTTGATGTGGCGATGCCCAAGCCCACGGGCTATATCGGTGACGGGCGGTCAGCGACGGAGGACTCGTCGGAGGGATCCGGGGGAGCAGGTAGCAGAGGCTCTGAAGGTCTGACGGGGCATGCGGTATCGAGCAGCCAGGGCCCGGCAGTAAGCGGCCGTGGTTTTGAGACACCGGTGGCGGTGGCGCCTGTACCGGACAAGAGCACGTCGACGGAGATCAACAGCGTCGCCACCCCGCCCTCCCCGGTGACCGGGCCGAATGCGCCGTCTCCTGCACCGGCCACGAGCCTCCCTGCACATGGTGGAGGCCCCACGCCTCCCATGGCGACCGGCTTCGTCAATCCCGTGACAAGTAGCACGCGGGGGCCTCAGCCGGCCACAGGCGCATCCAGAGCTGTTGGCCAGCCCGGGAACAGCGGCACCCGAACAGGGAGTGGCCCGGTGGCGAACGGCCGCGCCGGATCCCCCGTGGGGCGTCCTGCACCCATGAACGGAGGGTCGACCCCTGGAACCGCCGCACGTCCAGGTGGCGGGCCGCAGTCGCCCACTGCCGGTCGGTCCGGTGTCACTGGTGGCAGGCCCATGGCATCAGGCCCCGCAGGTACGTCCGGAACCCCCGGCCCGCGTGCCGGCCGGGCGAACGGCATCGTGGGCGGGACCCCGCAGCGCGCCGTCCCAGGCACGGGTACGCCCGCAGGGGCTCGGGGTGTCCCGCGCGGCACGGTCATCGGAGCAGGGGGAGCCGCACGGAGCAACGGCTCAGCCGCCACCGTCGGCCAGCGTGGCGTCGTCGGCTCCGGGAGCACGGCCGGCGTGTCCCGTCCTGGTGGGCGAGGCACTCCAAGTACCAAGGGAGTCGTCGGCACACCCCGCGGTGGTGCAAGTCCCGGTGGCGGCACGAAAGGCTTTACCGCAGGCGGCGCCGGCCTAGTGCGTGGACCGTCGGGCCGCAAGGACTTCCGAGAAGAAGACCAGGACGACGGCACCCCGCGCCCGGACTACCTGACAGAAGACAGAGAGACCTGGGAGGCCGGCCGGCGGGAAGCCGCTCCGCCGGTGATCGAGTAGGTACAGGGAAGGTTCGGAAGTCAGGATGACAGCAAGAATGACTCAGACCTGTAAGCGCCATGTACCACTCGGGTTGCGAGGGCGTCTGCTCGGCACGATGGCCTTGGCCGCGGCCTGGGCCGTGGGATTCGCGGGAATTGCTCCGTCCGCGCTCGCTGTGGACGCGCAGTCGAAGCAGTGGTACCTCGAACCCATGCATGCCCAGGAGATGTGGAAGACGACCACAGGTGAAGGCATCAAGGTTGCTGTCATCGATTCCGGCGTCAACCCTCTGACACCGTCCTTGAAGGGGCAGGTACTCAAAGGGTTCGATGCTTCGGGGACTCACGGTGACGAACACGACGACTACGACGGGCATGGCACCACCATGGCCGAGTTGATCGCAGGAACGGGTAAGGGAGGAGGCTTGCAAGGCCTCGCCCCTGGAGCGAAGATTATTCCGTTCCGAATTGCTGACACGGATCGACAGCACGAAAAGTCGGTCAATGCGCATGACATTCGAGATGCGATCCGATTCGCTGTGGATGCTGATGCGCAAATCATCAGTATGTCATTTGGTAGTGATTTCTCGACCACAGAAGAGCGCGAAGCAGTGAAGTATGCGCAAAGTAAGGGCAAATTGCTATTTAGTGGTGTCGGAAATAATGCGAAGAAGGGAAACAAGGAACAGTTTCCCGCTTCGTATCCACAGGTCGTCGGAATTGCTGCGACGGACAGCAGTGGCAAGGCATCCACGTACTCCCAGCATGGCGGCAGCGTAGATCT
This sequence comes from Streptomyces sp. NPDC005752, assembly GCF_040630715.1. Lineage (NCBI taxonomy): Bacteria > Bacillati > Actinomycetota > Actinomycetes > Kitasatosporales > Streptomycetaceae > Streptomyces > Streptomyces sp. NPDC005752. The sequence goes on from NZ_JBEXYB010000048.1 coordinate 33,321, forward strand.
TGCGGCCCCTGGCGACGGAATTCCGATATGGTGCGACTCAAAATTTGAGAAGTACTGCGACTCCAACGGCGGCACCAGCCAGGCCACGGCCATCACCTCAGCCTCCGCTGCCCTGATCTGGTCCGCCCACCCCGACTGGACAGCCAACCAAGTCCTCAGCGTCCTCTTCGACACGGCCGGACGAGGCGACTGGGAAAAGGGCACGCTCAGCAACTACCTCGGTCATGGCATCATTCGCCCCGCCGTCAACATCCTCAAGGGCAAGGGAACTCCCGGCGCCCCGGACGTCAACCCTCTCACCAAGGAGAAGACGTCCGACTCCACAGCCTCACCGGCCGCTTCCGCATCAGCTTCGTCACAGCCTCAGAAGAAGGACAAGGCTGCGGACGCTGCCATGGCAGGCTCCAGTAATGAGAAGGACGACGACAGTCAACTGGGCCTGATCCTCGGCGGAGTGGCAGTAGTGCTCGTACTCGGCGGTGGTGCTTTCGCGCTCGTTCGCAAGCGCCGTACCGCCTGACTGACCGCAGTTCCTCCTACGCCCGGCGGGTGACGCCGGACCGAACAAAAGCACCAGAAGGGAAGCCAGCACCATGGCAGATCAGAAGCTTTCAGATGATGCACTCATCAAGATCGAGGGCGAGCTCTCCAGGCGATTCGACTCCGTAAAGAGTCAGATCAAGACGCTGCAGGGAACGATCGACAGTCTGGAGGGCGCTTGGAAGGGCATCGGCGCCACCGCCTTCAACAGCAAGCAGGACGAAATCAACCGGCGGATGGGCAACATCGCCGTCCGGATGGCCAACTTCCAGGAAGCCATCAAGGCGGCCCGTGTCATCTCGGGCAACACCGAGGACGAGATCAGGGCTGCCCTCCAGGGCGTCGACGTCGTCGACGGCTACTCGGCAGGCGCGGAGGCCAAGACCGCGGCCATCACCCCGCCGCCGTCGGCCGTCAACTCCTACTGAGCCTTGCTGTATCCGTACCACGTACGGACCATCACATCGAACTAGATTGAACTGGAGGACCGTATGCCGACCAACGACGGCACGATGGTTGTCACTTACTCGAGCCTGGAGCAGGCGGCTGGTGACATCGACCGGCAGGGCAGGCAGCTTCAGGAGGACCTCGCGGCGATCAAGCGAGTGGTTGCCAGTGCGTCCGAGCTCTGGGTGGGCGAGGCCAAGACGGCGTACGACCAGTCCCGTGCCGGTTGGGACCGTGACGCCGAGGCGATCGAGAAGGCCCTGGCCGAGATCTCCCGCAAGGTGCGCGACGCCGGCGCGGCCTACCAGGGCGGCGACAAGCGGGCGAGGGCCAACTTCGAGTAGATCTCGACTGTGAACACACAGGTCAGGGTGGGCACGCACGGGAGGTGCCCACCCTGACCTGTGTCCCGAGCTCCTGTGCGCAGCGGTGAACGGTGACTACACGGTCCCGATGCTGCTGACCCAGACACACAACGGCATGAGGTCCGGATCCGGATCGGTGTCACCCCGCTCCGAGAGGTCCTCGCTGGCGGCCAGAAATCTCTCGACGATCCGTCCCAGGTCGAGGGACGCCACGTAGGTACCGCTGAAGGGCAACGCCTCTGCGGAGACAGAGCCGGTCGAGCACCGGAGTTGCCCCGACTGTTCGTCGTGCCACACGTAGAAGGTCGCGTTCCCGGAGAAGCCCAGAGCGTGGACGCGCGCCCGCAGCGCGCAAGCCGTGCGCTCGAAGGCTGCCACCACTTCGGCGACCGGCAAGGCGCTCCTGGTCAGGTCTGACGCCCTCAGCGACCAGGTGTTGGTCTCCCACTCGACCCGCCGGTCAGACGGCTCCAGTGCCAGGGGCTCGTCCGCCACCTCAGCGATCCATGTCAACAGCATTGCAGCAGTATCGCGTCACGAGAACGGCCTGCAGGACGAGAAAGCCGTGAACTGGCCCAGGCGAGCTCATGCAAGGACTCCGGGGTCTGCGCGCCGGTGCTGCATCCTGAAAGTGGCGGCTCCTGCGCCCCCGGCGCGCATCCGAGGACCCTCCAGGCACGAGGTGCCTCGGCACGTTCAATGCATCCGCAGCCGTCGAGCCGGCTCAGGTCACCGCTCCTCCAGCAGGTTCCACCACCAGGCGACACTGGCGATCGGCAGAGGCTGGTTCGCTTCCTGCTCCTGGAACGGGGAGGCCGCACTGCCGGCTGGAAGGTCCGCGGGGTTCTCCGGATTGACGTATCGGTTGGTGGTGAGGGACCAGTCGTAGTCGGCACGGATCCAGGAGTCGCAGTCCGTGATCCACCGGTGGAGTTCGGTTCCGGCGTTGCGCAGTATCTGGTCGCGGAGACGGAGGTACAGGGCCATGGCACGGGTGTGCATGACAGCGGTCTCGCTCACCGCTTCGTCGAGGGAGCAGCCTCGTTCGTAGGCGATCAGATCGACGATGTTCCCGTATCCCTCTTGGCTGCGCTGGCGCTCCTTGTGGTAGGAGACCAGGTCGTTGGACCAGCCGATGATCGCGGCGAAGACCTCGACGAACGCGCGGACGTCGTGGCGTTCGTAATCGGCCGCGGGGAGGTCGTATCCGTGGATGATCTCACTGAGCGTCGAGAAGATCTTGACTCCGGAGGAGTCGAGCCGGACAGCCAGATGGTCGGAGAGGCTGGGAATGCGCCGGTGAGCGCCGTTCGCGGCCATCCATATCTGGCCCTGGAGGTAGGCGCGGAAGCTGGCGGCCCAGCGGGCGGTCTGCACGGGCGTGGTGAGGTCGTCGAGCCGCAGGCGTAACTCGAGCAGCGCGGCACTGTAGTTGTCGTCGGTTGTGGCGGCCCAGGGGACTTCGACGACGCGTTGAAGCTTCGTGATGATGAGCAGGGTGGCATCGGGGGACGCCGCGACCGGCCCCTCGTCGCAGTACTCGTCGTCGAACGCGAAGAGCCACATCAGGAAGTCGGAGGTCCACTGCAAGCCCGCCAGACGCCCGGACGGAGCGCCGCGGCCGGTGATCTCACCGACGGAGATGCGCGTCAGCCGGTCACGTTGCGCACGGTCCGAGTAGAGGCCGAACCGATCGAGCCAGGCGGCCGAACGGTCGTCGATCTCACGCCAACCCGGGTGGATCCCCGAGGGAAGCGGGACCCACAGCTGAGGGATCTTCGGCGCTGGAGCTGGGGAGGTCATGTACCGCCCTTTCGCGTGTACGTACCGATGCCTCTGAGACCCGGAAGTTAGCAAGGTGTAAGACGAACGGGTACAGCCGATTCAAGCCGGGTTGGCTCAGGAGCCAGTGCCCCCGCAAGCAGGGAGCCGGGGCACCAAGCTATGTCTTCGGCGCTCGTGAAAGGCCTGAAAGCGGTTGATCATGCCTGGTTTGCGCTTGATCAACCTCGGCGCGCAGTTGGCCCGAAAGTGACTCTTGGCAGTTGAGGAGTCACCGTTTTCGTGGCGAAGGGCCCGGCCACACCGACGCCGAACCGGGCAGAGGCTGAGCGTGCGGCGTTCAGCGTGGTGTCGTCGGCCCGGGCCCCTCGCCCGGAGGCGTGGTCGTCTCCCGCCCGTGCGCTTCTCCGCATCTGCGTGTCGGCCGTGTCAGCCGCCTCGGCCTTCGCCTGTTACCGCTCGGCCTGTGCCATGCGCGTAAGCCCGTCAGTCAGTCAGCAAGCGGAGTACTGAGCCTGAAATCCCTTCTGCGGCAAAGCCTGCCCACGCGCAGAGACGGGCGGCGACAGCGGCATCTCGTCCACCGTCGCCGCCCGTCCCGTCACTGTTGCGAGACCTGCCGTGCGTCCTACCGGTCCCCGTCCATGAGCCCCGTCTGCACCAGCGGATTCCCGCGGCGCCGGGTGACGAAGATGCCGCGGCCCGGCGGCATCGGGCGCGGCCGTACGTTGCCGAGCACATCGCCCTCGACGGGGTCGCCCGAGAGCACCACGCCCTGCGCCCCCAGTTCCAGCATGCGCTGCATGAACGGCTCGTACAGCGCACGGCTCGCTCCCGCCGTGCTGCGGGCGATGATGAACCGCACGCCTACGTCGCGGGAGAACGGCAGCATCTCGGTGAGCTTCGCCAGCGGGTTCCCACTGGACGTCGAGACCAGGTCGTAGTCGTCCACGACGACGTACACCGTCGGTCCGCTCCACCAACTGCGCTCACGCAGCTCCCGGGCCGTGACCTCGGGCGAGGGCGTACGCCGCTTCATCAGGTCGTACAGCGCGTCGGCGTGGTGCTCCATGTTGTTGGACATGGGCACGTACTCCGCGAGGTGCGTCGCCGGGGTGACGTCCAGCAGCGCTCGCCGGTTGTCGATGACGAAGAACTTCGCGGAGTTCCCGTCGTACCTCTCGGTGAGCTGCTTGATGAGCAGGCGGATCAGGTTGGACTTGCCGGACTCGCTCTCGCCGAACACCAGGAAGAAGGGGTCCCGCTCGAAGTCGAGGAAGACCGGCTCCAGGTTGTTCTCGTCGATGGCGAACGCGACGCCCCGCTCCGGCTGCGCGTAGCCCGCGGGCAGTTCGTGCACCGGGAGTTCGCGGGGCAGCAGCCGGACGGCCGGGGCCGGAGCGGCGGTCCAGTGGCGGGCGACCTCCTGGTTCATGGCCGCCGTGGCCTCGGAGAGGTCACTGTCGGAGTTGATGCCGTCGATCCGCGGTACCGCTGCCATGAAGTGCAGCTTCTCCGGAGTGAGACCGCGTCCGGGGACGCCGGGGGGCACGTTGACCGCGGCCTTGCGGTCGAGTTCCGAGTCCATGACGTCACCGAGCCGCAGTTCGAGCCGGTTCATCAGGTGGTCCTTCAGGTTCGCCCGGACCTCCATGGAACGCGAGGCCGTGACGATCAGGTGGATGCCGTAACCGAGGCCGCGCTGCGCGATGTCCACGGCCGCCGATTCCAGAGCCTCGTAGTCCGTCCGGAAGTTGCCCCAGCCGTCGATGATGAGGAAGACGTCGCCCCACGGCTGGTCCGTCACCGAGATCTCGCCACGCGCCCGCAGCCGGCGGAAGGTGGCGATGGAGTCGACGCCCGCGCTGCGGAAGTACTCCTCACGGCGCGCCATGATCCCGTACACCTCGGCGACCGTACGGCGCACCCGTTCGGGGTCGAGCCGGGAGGCGATCCCTCCGACGTGCGGCAGACCGGAGACCGAGGCCATGCCACCCCCACCGAAGTCGAGTCCGTAGATCTGGACCTCCTGCGGCGTGTGGGTGAGGGCGAAGCCCGCGATGAGCGCGCGCAGCAGCGTGGACTTGCCGGACTGCGGGCCGCCGGTGATCTGCATGTGGCCCGCCGCGCCGGAGAAGTCCCGGTAGAGCGTGTCGCGGCGCTGCTCGTACGGCTTGTCGACCACACCCAGCGGTACGACGAGGCGGCCGGAGCCCTCGAACCCGGGCTGGGTCAGCCCCCGGCCCTCGACCGCGGAGAGTCCCGGCAGGAGCTCGTCCAGCGACGGCGGATTGTCCAGCGGAGGCAGCCACACCTGGTGCGCGGAGGCCCCCCGGCCCTCCAGCCGGCGCACGATCACGTCGAGCACCGTGTCGGCCAGGGCGTCGTCCTCGGACCTGCGCGCATCGGGTACGCCGGCCTGGGCCGTCGGCTGCACATAACGCACCGGCACCGGAGCCGCGGTGAACACGGCGGGCCTGCGGTCCACGGGCAGAGGACCGGAGGACGCGGCCGGCTGGGCGCCCGAGCGGTACACGCCCGAGACGTACGCCGCCTTGAAGCGCACCATCTCGTCGGTGCCGTACTTCAGATAGCCCGAACCGGGGACGTTGGGCAGGTGGTAGGCGTCGGGGACGCCCAGCGCGGCGCGGGACTCGCCCGCGGAGAACGTACGCAGACCGATCCGGTACGACAGGTAGGTCTCCAGGCCGCGCAGCCGCCCCTCCTCGAGGCGCTGCGAGGCCAGGAGCAGGTGGACGCCCAGCGAACGGCCGATGCGCCCGATCTGCACGAACATCTCGATGAAGTCCGGCTTGGCCGTGAGCAGCTCGCTGAACTCGTCGATGACCAGGACGAGAGAGGGAATGGGCTGCAGCGCGGCACCCGCGGCGCGAGCCTTCTCGTAGTCGTGGATGTTGGCGTAGTTGCCCGCGTCGCGCAGCATCTCCTGACGGCGGTTGAGCTCACCGCTGATGGAGTCGCCCATGCGGTCCACCAGCGTCAGGTCGTCGGCGAGGTTGGTGATCACCGCTGCGACGTGCGGCATCTGCGCCATACCGGCGAAGGTGGCACCGCCCTTGAAGTCCGCGAGGACGAAGTTCAGCGTCTCCGAGGTGTGGGTGACGGCGAGGCCGAGCACGAGCGTGCGGAGCAGTTCGGACTTGCCGGAACCGGTGGCGCCGACGCACAGTCCGTGCGGCCCCATGCCCTCCTGCGCCGCCTCCTTGAGGTCCAGCATCACCGGGGAGCCGTCCTCGCCCACGCCGATCGGGACCCGGAGCCGCTCCGCCTGCGAACGGGCCCGCCAGGTGCGGCTGACGTCGACCGAGGCGGCGTCACCGAGATTCAGCAGATCGGTGAACTCCAGATTGGCGAGCAACGGCTCGTCGTCGTCTCCGCCCGAGGCGACGTGGAGCGGGGCCAGCTGCCTCGCCAGCGCCTCCGCGGCCTCGGGACTCAGCAGGTCGGGCACACCGTCGTACACCAGGCCGTGCCCCGACTCCAGCTGCAGCGAGTGGGGGTCCACCACGATGGAGAGGCCGCCGCGCGCTCCGTTGACCTGACCCGTGACGATCTCGACGACCGTCACGCCCTGCAGGCCCTCCGCCGACGCGAGGACGGACGTCGCCGGTACGGACTCGCCGTCGAGCACGACGACGATGTGCGGCTGGTCAAGGTGCGGCTGGCCACCGGGCTGGAAGCGGGGCCGGCCGTCGAGACGGCCCGCGAGCATCTCCTCCAGCTCCGCGAGACTGGTGGAGATCAGACGGCGGCTGCCGGCACCGTCGATCGAACCCCGCGCCTGGACGTGCGGGAGCCACTTGGTCCATTCCCAGCGCGGAGCGGTGTCACGGCCGGTCGCGACGGCGATGACCAGGTCCTCGGGGGAGTGCAGCGAGGCGAGTGCCGCGACCATGGCGCGGGCGGTGGCCCGCGTGGACTCCGCCTCGCCGCTGATCGTCAGGTGGTAGAAGGCGCGGAGCGAGACCGCCATCGGCAGCCCGTCCAGCGTGCTGTGGGTCGTGAGGAACTGCTGCATCGCCCCGGCCGTCAGCGGCTCCAGCTCATCGACGGGCGCGGTCTCGGGCGCGACGAGCGGTGTGGCGAGTTCCTGGCTGCCCAGGCCGATGCGCACGTGCGCGAAGTCCGCGTCCCCGACCCTGCGCTCCCACACCCGGCTGCCCTCGGCGACGAGCGCCCACAGCTGCTCCGGGGACGGGTGCAGGTAGAACTGCGCGTCGCGCTGCTTCCGCGCCGTCCTCAGGACGGCGCGCCTGGTCTGCGTCAGGTACTTCAGATAGTCGCGCCGCATGTCCGCGAGCTGACCCTGGGTGCCGCGCCGGAAACGGATGATCATCGCGATCGCCATGGCGATCGTCGAAGCGATCATGATCATGCCCATGATCCGCATGATCGGCATCGGTGTCATGAAGAAGAAGACGACGGAACCACCCATGCCGAGCATCGGCAGCAGCTGCATCATCACCCCCTCCTGCTGCCCGCGAGGCAGCTCGGGCGGAGGTTGCAACTGCACCTGCTCGCCCGGAACTTCGGAGGGGAGGGCCCGCGGTGGGCGCTTGACGACGATCTGGCTCACAGCTCACCAATTCCCTTGCCGGACGGAACTGTTCCTATCGGCGCCCCCGTGGCGACGGGCTCCGTCCGCGGGAGGATCCTACTGGCGTACCCGGTGACCCGAGGGCGGTAGGGTGTCGCGACGCGTGTACGCATCCGCTAACTACCGCAAAAAAACGGGTCATTCGGGACGCAGCCGGAGCCCGTGGCCCAAGGGTGCGTCCACAGGAGGTCCAGGAGAAGCATGAGGGGGAGCAGCACGTGACTATGACGGCCCAAACGGCGGCTACCGGATCCGGGCGGCCGGGTCCCGGAGTTCCGGCCGGCAACGGAACCGGCTTCTGCCGGGTCACGGTCGTCGCGCCCGACAGCCGCGTCGACGTCGCGCTGCCCGAGGACATCCCCGTGGCCGACCTCTACCCGGAGATCCTGCGGCTCGCGGGACAGAGCCCCGCACCGGGCGCCCCGGTCGGCTATCACCTGGTGCGCCGTGACGGCACCGTCCTGGACAGCGGGCGCACACTGGCGGGCCTGCGCATCCTCGACGGCGAGCTGCTGTCGCTGCGGCCCTTCTCGGAGTCGCTGCCCCCCGCGGTCTTCGACGACGTCTCCGACGCCGTCGCCAGCGCGGTGGCCCGGGACCGCACCCTCTGGGGCGACAGCCTCATGCGCTCGGCCGGACTCTTCGGCGGGTCGGTCCTGCTGACCCTGCTCGGCTTCGTGCTGTGGACCTCCGACGTGCGGCACGACATGCACGGGCTGCCCGGCATCCTGGCCGCCGTCACCGCCCTGCTCCTCCTCGCGCTGGCCTGCGTACGCGCGCGTGTCTACGCGGACCGTGGCTCGTCCATCGCCCTGGGGATCGGCGCCCTCACCAACGCGGCGGTCGCGGGTGCCGGACTGCTGCCGCTCAGCCAGGGCCAGGGCATCGGCAGGCTCCAGTTCCTGCTCGCCTGCGCCGCCGTGCTGGTGGCGTCGGTGATCCTCATGATCGCTGCTCCCGAGGGCGACGGCACCTTTGTCGCGTTCGTCTTCGCGTCCGTCATCGGCGTGCTCGTGACCTTCATCGCGATCATGACCGGCATGGAACCGGCCGAGACCGCGGCCGTGTGCGCCCCCCTCTCCGTGGGGCTCCTCGCCTTCCTTCCCGGGCTCTCCACCCGTTTCGCCCGGCTCCCGATCGGCTTCGAGCCGCCCCGCACCACCGTCGGCGACTACGGGACGTCCGAGCCGGCCCCGCAGGGCCCGGTCGACGCCGACCGCATCACAGCCCAGGCGCGGCGCGGCCACGAACTGCTCCTCGGCCTCGTCGGAGGGTGCGCCCTGGTGGCCGCGGGAGCCGCTGCGGTGCTCGGCTTCTCCGACAGCGTCTGGGGCCAGCTGCTGGCGCTCGCCACCGGTGTCGCGATGCTGATGCGCGCCCACCTGTTCCGCTACACGGCCCAGGTCGGGTGCGCCCTCGGGGCCGGCCTCGCCGCACTCGTGCTCCTCGGCCTCGGACTCTCCATCAACCCTCCGGTCGAACTGATCCGCGAGGCGTTCAAGGGGGACAGCGCGGGGCTCGACATCCGCACGATCTGGCTCACGGCCGCGGTCGCCGGAGTCGCCGCGATGATCACCGCCATCGGGCTGATCGTGCCCCGCAAGGGGGTCACACCGTTCTGGGGACGCTTCCTGGAGATCGCCGAGGCCTGCGTACTCCTGACGCTGCTCCCGCTGTGCCTCGCCGTTTTCGACGTCTACCACTCGATCCGGGCCCTCACCAGCTGATCGGCCCGTCAGGGGCGCTCCGAAGGGCTGGTACTCTGACCAGTGGCCGTTTGTGTACGCGTCCCCGGATCATCCTGGGGGCTGCGCTCATCGGACCTTCGCCTCCGAGTCACGGAAGCTCCCCTGAGATCAAGACCAGGGGCACTCGTGGGCGCATCGAACACCAAGAGGAGTACGCGTGCCGCTCGACGCCGCTACGAAGAAGCAGATCATGTCCGAGTTCGCCCAGAAGGAGGGTGACACCGGATCCCCCGAGGTCCAGGTCGCCATGCTCTCCCGCCGGATCTCGGACCTGACGGAGCACCTCAAGACGCACAAGCACGACCACCACTCCCGTCGTGGTCTGCTGATCCTGGTCGGCCAGCGTCGCCGCCTCCTGCAGTACCTTGCCAAGAAGGACATCCAGCGCTTCCGTGCGCTCGTCGACCGCCTCGGCATCCGCCGCGGTGCGGCCGGCGGCGCCAAGTAAGGACGCTGTGAGAGGGAGCGGCACCCCGGTTCCAGGGGGCCGCTCCCTTTGCTGTACGTGCGTTACCCGGGTCAGTCTCAGTAACCTGGTCGCACGACAACAGAACGAGGAGAGGCGCGCCACGGCCGCCGCCGGTCCTCGGTAGTGGCCCCCGGGGAAACGCCCGGGAGCTTCGATCGAAGACCGGCCCGCACGCACGGCGCGCTTCTCCCGCACCGTCCTCCGCCACACGGGCGGCAGGACGAAAGACGACGAGTATGGAGAAATCACTAGTGGAGAACGAGACCCACTACGCCGAAGCCGTGATCGACAACGGTACTTTCGGCACCCGCACCATCCGCTTCGAGACGGGCCGCCTGGCCAAGCAGGCCGCCGGCTCCGCCGTTGCGTACCTGGACGACGACACCATGGTGCTGTCGGCCACCACCGCTTCCAAGCGGCCCAAGGACCAGCTCGACTTCTTCCCCCTCACGGTGGACGTCGAGGAGCGGCAGTACGCGGCCGGCAAGATCCCCGGCTCCTTCTTCCGCCGTGAGGGCCGGCCCTCCGAGGACGCGATCCTCACCTGCCGGCTGATCGACCGACCGCTGCGCCCCTCCTTCAAGAAGGGCCTGCGCAACGAGATCCAGATCGTCGAGACGATCATGGCGCTCAACCCCGACCACCTGTACGACGTGGTCGCGATCAACGCCGCCTCCGCTTCCACGATCCTGGCGGGCCTGCCCTTCTCCGGCCCGATCGGCGCCACCCGCGTCGCCCTGATCAAGGGCCAGTGGGTCGCCTTCCCGACGCACACCGAGCTCGAGGACGCCGTCTTCGACATGGTCGTCGCCGGTCGCGTCCTCGAGGACGGCGACGTCGCGATCATGATGGTCGAGGCCGAGGCCACCGAGAAGACCATCCAGCTCGTCAAGGACGGCGCCGAGGCCCCGACCGAAGAGGTCGTCGCCGCCGGTCTGGAAGCCGCGAAGCCCTTCATCAAGGCGCTCTGCAAGGCCCAGTCCGACCTCGCCGCCAAGGCCGCCAAGCCCACCGGCGAGTTCCCGGTCTTCCTCGACTACCAGGACGACGTCCTGGAGGCGCTCGGCAAGGCCGTCAGCACCCAGCTCGCCAAGGCGCTCACCATCGCCGGCAAGCAGGAGCGCGAGGCGGAGCTCGACCGCATCAAGGAGATCGCGGGCGAGAAGCTCCTCCCGGCCTTCGAGGGCCGCGAGAAGGAGATCTCCGGTGCCTACCGCGCACTGACCAAGAAGCTGGTCCGCGAGCGCGTCATCAAGGACAAGGTCCGCATCGACGGCCGCGGCGTCACGGACATCCGTACGCTCGCCGCCGAGGTCGAGGCCATCCCGCGCGTGCACGGCTCGGCGCTGTTCGAGCGTGGCGAGACCCAGATCCTGGGCGTCACCACCCTCAACATGCTCCGCATGGAGCAGCAGCTGGACACCCTTTCCCCGGTGACCCGCAAGCGCTACATGCACAACTACAACTTCCCGCCGTACTCCGTCGGTGAGACCGGCCGCGTGGGCTCGCCCAAGCGCCGCGAGATCGGCCACGGAGCGCTCGCCGAGCGCGCCATCGTGCCGGTGCTGCCGTCGCGCGAGGAGTTCCCCTACGCGATCCGCCAGGTCTCCGAGGCGCTGGGCTCCAACGGCTCGACGTCCATGGGCTCGGTCTGCGCCTCCACCATGTCCCTGCTGAACGCCGGTGTGCCCCTCAAGGCCGCCGTCGCCGGTATCGCCATGGGCCTGATCTCCGAGGAGATCGACGGCAAGACCCACTACGTCGCCCTCACCGACATCCTCGGTGCGGAGGACGCCTTCGGTGACATGGACTTCAAGGTCGCCGGCACCAAGCAGTTCGTGACCGCGCTCCAGCTCGACACCAAGCTCGACGGCATTCCCGCCTCGGTCCTGGCCGCCGCGCTGAAGCAGGCCCGTGACGCGCGCCTCCACATCCTCGATGTGATGAACGAGGCCATCGACGTCCCGGACGAGATGTCCCCGAACGCCCCGCGGATCATCACCGTCAAGATCCCGGTGGACAAGATCGGTGAGGTCATCGGCCCCAAGGGCAAGATGATCAACCAGATCCAGGAGGACACCGGCGCCGACATCACGATCGAGGACGACGGCACCATCTACATCGGTGCCCAGCAGGGCTCGCAGGCCGAGGCCGCGCGCGCCACGATCAACGCGATCGCCAACCCGACCATGCCGGAGGTCGGCGAGCGCTACCTGGGTACGGTCGTCAAGACCACCACCTTCGGTGCGTTCGTCTCCCTGATGCCCGGCAAGGACGGCCTGCTGCACATCTCGCAGATCCGCAAGCTCGCCGGTGGCAAGCGCGTGGAGAACGTCGAGGACGTGCTCGGCGTCGGCTCCAAGGTCCAGGTCGAGATCGCGGAGATCGACTCCCGCGGCAAGCTCTCGCTGATCCCCGTGGTCGAGGGCGAAGAGACCGACGAGAAGAAGGACGACACCGACAAGTGACGTCCCGTAGTTCCGTGACGACGGCCCGCCCCTCCTCGGAGGGGCGGGCCGTCGCCCGTACCCAAACGCTTCTCAAGGGCACCAACGGCATCGGCACCGTCCGCCGTACCGTCCTCCCCGGCGGCCTGCGCGTCGTCACCGAGACCCTGCCCTCCGTCCGCTCCGCCACCTTCGGGATCTGGGCCAACGTCGGTTCGCGCGACGAGACGCCCACCCTGAACGGCGCGACGCACTACCTCGAACACCTCCTCTTCAAGGGCACGGCCAAGCGCAGCGCCCTCGACATCTCCTCCGCGATCGACGCGGTCGGCGGAGAGATGAACGCCTTCACGGCGAAGGAGTACACCTGCTACTACGCGCGGGTCCTGGACACCGACCTGCCGCTGGCCATCGACGTCGTCTGCGACATGCTGACCGGCTCGCTGATCGCCCCCGAGGACGTCGACGCCGAGCGCGGCGTCATCCTCGAGGAGATCGCGATGACGGAGGACGACCCGGGCGACTGCGTGCACGACCTGTTCGCGCACACCATGCTCGGCGACACCCCGCTCGGCCGTCCGGTCCTCGGCACCGTCGACACGATCAACGCGCTGAACCGCGGCCAGATCGCACGCTTCTACAAGAAGCACTACGACCCCACCCACCTGGTCGTCGCGGCGGCGGGCAACGTCGACCACGCAACCGTCGTACGCCAGGTCCGCAGGGCCTTCGAGCGCGCCGGCGCCCTCACCCGCACCGACGCCGTACCCACGGCGCCGCGCGAGGGCTCCCGCACACTGCGCGCGGCCGGCAAGGTCGAGCTGCTCAACCGCAAGACCGAGCAGGCGCACGTCGTCCTCGGCATGCCCGGCCTGGCCAGGACCGACGAGCGCCGCTGGGCACTCGGCGTCCTGAACACCGCGCTCGGCGGCGGCATGAGCTCGCGCCTCTTCCAGGAGGTACGGGAGAAGCGCGGCCTCGCCTACAGCGTGTACTCGTACACATCGGGCTTCGCCGACTGCGGCCTCTTCGGCGTGTACGCGGGCTGCAGGCCCAGCCAGGTCCACGACGTGCTGAAGATCTGCCGCGACGAGCTCGACCGCGTGGCGGCGGACGGCCTCGGCGACGAGGAGATCGGCCGGGCCGTCGGCCAGCTCGCCGGTTCCACCGTCCTCGGTCTCGAGGACACGGGCGCGCTCATGAACCGGATCGGCAAGAGTGAGCTCTGCTGGGGCGAACAGATGTCCGTCGATGACATGCTGGCGAAGATCGCGGCGGTCACCCCCGACGAGGTCCGGGCCGTCGCGGCCGACGTCCTCGGACAGCGGCCCTCGCTCTCGGTCATCGGCCCGCTGAAGGACAAGCAGGCCGACCGCCTTCAGGAAGCGGTCTCCTAACCACCCCGTAAGGACAAAGCACATGAGCAAGCTGCGCGTGGCCGTTCTCGGCGCCAAGGGACGCATCGGATCCGAGGCGGTACGAGCCGTCGAGGCCGCCGACGACATGGAGCTGGTGGCCGCCCTCGGCCGCGGTGACACGCTGGAGACCCTCACGGAGACCGGCGCCCAGGCGGTCGTCGAGCTCACCACACCCGCGTCGGTGATGGAGAACCTCGACTTCTGCGTCCGGCACGGCATCCACGCGGTCGTCGGCACCACGGGCTGGACCGACGAACGGCTCGCGCAGCTGAACACCTGGCTCTCCGGCTCGCCGGAGACCGGTGTGCTCATCGCACCGAACTTCTCCATCGGCGCCGTGCTCACCATGAAGTTCGCGGAGCAGGCCGCACGCTACTTCGAGTCCGTCGAGGTGATCGAGCTCCACCACCCGAACAAGGCGGACGCCCCCTCCGGCACCGCCACCCGCACCGCCCAGCTCATCGCCGCGGCCCGCCAGAAGGCCGGTGCGGCGCCGCAACCGGACGCCACGGCCACGGCACTGGACGGAGCGCGCGGCGCGGACGTGGACGGCGTCCCGGTCCACTCCGTCCGGCTCCGCGGCCTCCTCGCCCACCAAGAGGTCCTCCTCGGTGGTGAGGGCGAGACACTCACCCTGCGCCACGACTCGCTGCACCACAGCAGCTTCATGCCGGGCATCCTGCTCGGCACCCGCCGCGTGGTGACCACTCCGGGCCTCACCTTCGGCCTCGAACACTTCCTCGACCTGAACTGACTGGGCCCCACCCCATGCGCGCAAAGCTCACCTACGTCGTCACCGCCGCCGTCCTGGTCTTCTACTTCGTCCTGGCCGGCAGCCGCGGCGTCCTCCTCATCCGGCACGGCACGTTGCTCACGGTCACCTTCGGCGTCGCGGTGCTGATCCTGCCGGTGATCGGCGTCTGGTTCCTCTGGAAGAACACGCAGTTCGTCCGCAGGGCCAATGCCCTGGCCGCCGAACTGGACGCCGAGAACGGCCTTCCGGTGGACGAGCTGGTGCGCACCCCGTCCGGGCGGATCGACCGGGACTCGGCCGACGCCGTGTTCACCAGGCGCCGCGAGGAGACCGAGGACAGCCCCGACGACTGGCGTTGCTGGTTCCGGCTGGCCGTGGCGTACCAGGACGCCAGGGACACCCCACGAGCCCGTAAGGCGATGCAGCGCGCCATCGCCCTGCACGCGAACAAGCCGGTACGCGCCTGACCGGCGCCGTACCGGCTTGTCCGTGTGCTGCGGGGCCCGGTGTCAGCCGGTGCGGTATTCGTCGCCCCACGCCTCGATCGAGTCGGTGGCACGCTCGAAGGCCTCACCCCGGGCCAGGAAGTCCGCGTTGTGGTCGGTGACCAGGGGCGCCAGCGGCTCGCCGCTCCTGCGCACCACGGTCAGGGCCTGGCCCTGGACGGTGCGCGGCAGGCCGAGCCACTTCACCGGCTGCTGGACCGTGCGGACCGCTGCCGCGTCCTCCCACCGCACCGTGGTCGTACGGAAGAAGCCGACCCGGCGCACACCGTGCCGGCTCACCCAGGCACCGACCCGCAGGAGCCGCAGTGCGCCGGCGATCGCCACGGCGGCGAGCACGAAGCACACGGTGGCACCGGACAGCGAACCGGTGAACGTGATGATCATTGCGGCGAGCAGCACGAAAGACGCCAGCAACAGCAGGGTGGCTGCCGCCGCGACCCGCCACGGGCCGGGGCGGTAGGGCCGCCGCCAGCTGTCGTGGTCGTCGAACGGCAGCGCGATGTCCTCTGCGTCCGCGTCGAATGCGCGGTCGGCCGTCAGAAAGGGCAGGGGCACGACTGATCCTCACTCACAAGCACGCTCGATTGCTGTGCCCGGTGAGGCTACCGAGCAGCCCCCGGGCGGAACACCTCAGGGGGCCCGTACGGGTCAGCGGTGCCGGGAGGCCTCGGACGTCTGACCGTGCGACGGCGTCCGGTCGGTGTCGAGAGCGGGCAGTCCGGAGAGCAGCGACCCGGCGAAGCCGGCGATCAGCGTGAGCCCTACGAGGGAACGAGCGGCCAACTGGGAGTGACTGGCGCGCTGGCGGGGAGGCGGAGTGACATTACTGCGGAACCGGTCGGCCTCGGCAACGAACGAGAACGGGACGGATTCACGCCGGCGGAACATGAGGAAGGTCTCCTTGAACTCTGTGACGGGTGCTGCTAAAGAGTCAGACGTACGGGAGGCCGGATCGGTGCCCCGAATCGCCGAACCCGTCCAAAATTTCCCGCTGACGGATGCCGCCTCCCGGGCCCGTAGAGTGGACGCCGCCCGAGCGACGCCATTGGAAGGACCCCCGCCGGTGACCGACACCCCCGAGCCCACGAAGGCCCACTTCCGCAGCGATGTCACCGTTGACCTGGTGAAATCAGCGGCCGGCGACTCCGACGTGCTCTTCGCAGCCCGCGTGTCCACGGCCGGGGAGCAGTCCCTGGAAGAGGTCACCAAGGACCCCGAGCGCTCCAAGGGGCTCATCAACTACCTGATGCGGGACCGGCACGGCAGCCCGTTCGAGCACAACTCGATGACCTTCTTCATCAGCGCACCGATCTTCGTGTTCCGCGAGTTCATGCGGCACCGCGTGGGCTGGTCGTACAACGAGGAATCGGGCCGCTACAGGGAGCTCGAGCCGGTCTTCTACGTCCCCGGGGAGTCCCGCAAGCTGATCCAGCAGGGCCGCCCCGGAAAATACGAATTCGTCGCGGGAACTCCGGAGCAGCACGAGCTGACCAGCCGCACCATGGAGGACTCGTACCGCCAGGCGTACGACGCCTATCAGGAGATGCTCGCCGCCGGTGTCGCCCGTGAGGTCGCCCGTGCCGTACTCCCCGTGGGGCTGTTCTCCACGATGTACGCCACCTGCAACGCCCGCTCACTGATGCACTTCCTCGGACTGCGCACGCAGCACGAGATGGCCAAGGTGCCGTCCTTCCCGCAGCGCGAGATCGAGATGGTCGGCGAGCAGATGGAACAGCACTGGCAGACCCTGATGCCGCTCACTCATGCCGCCTTCAACAAAAACGGTCGGGTAGCCCCGTAGGCGGTGTCCGTATTGCGACGTTTCGTGAAGTTCATCTAGGCTGATCAAACGGACCCGGCACTGCCTGAACCCCCGAGCAGGCAGTGCCGGGCTCCTCTTCCGCGTCCCCCCGAGGGGACACGACGCTCCGAGCAACGAGTAGCGTGTTACCCATGGCTCCGATCTCCACTCCACAGACCCCCTTCGGGAGGGTCCTCACCGCTATGGTCACGCCCTTCACGGCGGACGGCGTACTCGACCTCGACGGCGCCCAGCGGCTCGCCGCCCATCTGGTGGACGCAGGCAACGACGGCCTGGTCATCAACGGCACCACGGGTGAGTCCCCGACCACGAGCGACGCGGAGAAAGACCAGCTCGTGAGGGCTGTGCTGGAAGCCGTAGGAGACCGGGCCCACGTCGTCACAGGTGTCGGCACCAACGACACCCGCCACAGCATCGAGCTGGCCCGCACCGCCGAGCGCACCGGCGCCCACGGGCTCCTCGCCGTCACCCCGTACTACAACAAGCCGCCGCAGGAGGGCCTCCTGCGGCACTTCGGTGCCATCGCGGACTCCACGGAGCTCCCGGTGATGCTGTACGACATTCCCGGCCGCAGCGGTGTGCCGATCGACACGGAGACGCTCGTACGCCTCGCCGAGCACCCGAGGATCGTGGCCAACAAGGACGCCAAGGGCGACCTGGGCCGCTCCAGCTGGGCCATCGCCGAGTCGGGCCTCGCCTGGTACTCCGGTGACGACATGCTCAACCTCCCGCTGCTCTCGGTCGGCGCGGTCGGCTTCGTCTCCGTCGTCGGCCACGTCGTCACCCCGGAGCTGCGCGCGCTGATCGAGGCACATCTCGGCGGCGACGTGCAGAAGGCCACCGAGATCCACCAGAAGCTGCTTCCGGTGTTCACCGGGATGTTCCGCACCCAGGGTGTGATCACCGCCAAGGCCGCGCTCACCCTGCAGGGCCTGCCCGCCGGTCCGCTGCGCCTCCCGCTGGTGGAGCTCACCGCGCAGGAGACGGCCCAGCTCAAGATCGATCTGGCCGCCGGTGGGGTACAGCTCTGACCACTGACTTCACAACTGAATACGCGAGGACACTCGCGGCGGAAACACCACCTGACAACAGCAAGTGCACGAATGACATGCGCGCCACGTGCCCTCCGCGGTACGTGGCGTGCGTGGTGAGGAGAGTCTTTTGAGTCATCCGCATCCCGAACTCGGTACCCCGCCGAAGCTCCCCAAGGGCGGCCTGCGGGTCACCCCGCTGGGCGGCCTGGGCGAAATCGGCCGCAACATGACGGTCTTCGAGTACGGCGGCCGTCTGCTCATCGTCGACTGCGGTGTGCTCTTCCCGGAGGAGGAGCAGCCGGGGATCGACCTGATCTTGCCGGACTTCACCACCATCCGGGACCGCCTGGACGACGTCGAGGGCATCGTCCTCACGCACGGCCACGAGGACCACATCGGCGGCGTCCCGTACCTGCTCCGCCTGAAGCCGGACATCCCGCTCATCGGCTCCAAGCTGACCCTCGCACTCATCGAGGCCAAGCTCCAGGAGCACCGGATCCGCCCCTACACCCTCGAGGTGGCCGAGGGGCAGCGCGAGCGCATCGGCGTGTTCGACTGCGAGTTCATCGCGGTCAACCACTCCATCCCGGACGCTCTCGCCGTCGCCATCCGGACCCCCGCGGGCATGGCTGTCGCGACCGGTGACTTCAAGATGGACCAGCTCCCTCTGGACGGCCGTCTCACCGACCTGCACGCCTTCGCCAGGCTGAGCGAGGAAGGCATCGACCTTCTTCTCTCCGACTCGACGAACGCGGAGGTGCCCGGATTCGTTCCGCCGGAGCGGGACATCTCCAACGTCCTGCGCACGGTGTTCGCCAACGCGCAGAAGCGCATCATCGTGGCCAGCTTCGCCAGTCACGTGCACCGCATCCAGCAGATCCTGGACGCCGCCCACGAATACGGCCGCAGGGTCGCCTTCGTCGGACGCTCCATGGTCCGGAACATGGGCATCGCCCGTGACCTGGGCTATCTCAAGGTGCCCGCCGGTCTGGTCGTCGACGTGAAGACCCTCGACGACCTGCCCGACGACGAGGTCGTGCTGGTCTGCACAGGCTCCCAGGGCGAGCCGATGGCCGCGCTGTCGCGCATGGCCAACCGGGACCACCAGATCCGGATCGTCCCGGGCGACACGGTGATCCTGGCGTCGTCCCTGATCCCGGGCAACGAGAACGCGGTGTACCGCGTGATCAACGGCCTGACCCGCTGGGGCGCGAACGTCGTCCACAAGGGCAACGCCAAGGTGCACGTCTCGGGTCACGCCTCGGCCGGCGAGTTGCTGTACTTCTACAACATCTGCAAGCCGAAGAACCTGATGCCGGTGCACGGGGAATGGCGCCATCTCCGCGCCAACGCCGAGCTCGGCGCGCTGACAGGGGTGCCGAAGGACCACATCGTCATCGCCGAGGACGGCGTGGTCGTCGACCTCATCGACGGCAAGGCGAAGATCGTCGGCAAGGTCCAGGCCGGCTACGTGTACGTGGACGGCCTCTCGGTCGGCGACGTCACCGAGACCTCCCTGAAGGACCGCCGCATCCTCGGCGACGAGGGCATCATCTCGGTCTTCATCGTGGTCGACAGCTCGTCCGGCAAGATCGTGGGCGGGCCGCACATCCAGGCCCGTGGGTCCGGGATCGACGACTCCGCCTTCAGCGCCGTGGTGCCGAAGGTCCAGGAAGCCCTCAACAAGTCGGCCCAGGACGGGGTCATGGAGCCGCACCAGCTCCAGCAGCTGGTCCGCCGCACGGTGGGCAAGTGGGTGTCGGACACCTATCGCCGGCGTCCGATGATCCTTCCGGTCGTCGTCGAGGTCTGACCCGACGCCGCCCGTCCGGAGCGGGGCACCTCGATTTGCATCGAGGCGCCCCGCTCCAGTACGTTTACGGCTCCGCCTGACCGGGAAGCACCGCGCGCAGTCCTGCGCCGAGCACACCGAGCGGGGCGGAAATTCCGACTCAGAATCTCTGATAAAGTCGGATCCGCCGAAAGGCAAAGACCACTCCGCAGGTCGCCGGAATCAAATTCGGACCGGAAACGGTACGGAAAAGAGTCTGGTAAAGTCGGACTCGCCGGAAAGGGAAGCGCGAAAGCGAAGAACTGGAAAGCGGCAAAGTAGGAACCCGCTTCGGCCGGGAATCGGACACGAAAGAGTCTGATAGAGTCGGAAACGCAAGAACAGAAGGGAAGCGCCCGGAGGGCCCCGGTGAGACGGGACCGAAGGAAGCGTCCGTTCCTTGAGAACTCAACAGCGTGCCAAAAGTCAACGCCAAATATGTTGATACCCCGGCCCACTTCGGTGGGTT